>JBEKNT010000043.1:0-24553 GCA_049522565.1 Acetobacteraceae bacterium | reverse complement strand
TTCCCAACCCTCCCCCACAAGGGGGGAGGGTGTCGACCGAGTGTACCCCCATGACCCGAACAGACGATCCACCCACCGTCCTGCTGTATGACTGGGACAACACCCTGGTGGATGGCTGGGCCGCCGTCACCGCGGCGCTGAATGCGGTGTTCGCGGAATTCGCCATGCCGCCCTGGACCGCCGAGGATACCAGGACCCGCGCCCGCCTGTCCCTGCGCGAAAGTTTTCCCCCCATGTTCGGCGCCGACTGGGAACGCGCGCGCGACCTGTTCTACGCCAGCTTCCGGGACCAGCACCTGGACCATTTGCGGCCGATGCAGGGCGCGGCCGAGGCGCTGGCCGCCGGCGCCGCCTGGCCGCAGGGCGTGGTGTCCAACAAGGTCGGCAACTTCCTGCGCGCCGAGGTCGCCCATCTCGGCTGGGCCGCGCATTTCCGCGCGGTCATCGGCGCCGGCGACGCCACCGCCGACAAGCCGGACCCGGCGCCGATCCACCTTGCCCTGCAACAGCTTGGCCACCGCGCTGACGCCTCGGTCTGGTACCTGGGGGACACCGCGCTGGACATGCAGACCGCGCGGGCCGCCGGCGTGACCGCGGTGCTGATCGGCGACGCCGGGCACGATCTGGGGATTGCGCATGCGGCTCCCGATATCCATTTCCCTTCGGCGCATGACCTCGCCGCACATTTTCGTGCGCTTGCGTGAGGGGGAGTCGCTGCTAGACTGGCGTGCCTGCCCGGCAAGCGTGCCACGACCTGTCGGGAACGATGCGAGCCCAATCAGTAACAGTAACGAGAAGAAGAAGGACAGTCGCCGTGGCCAACGAGAAATCGCAAAACGTTCAGGACGTGTTCCTGAACCATGTGCGAAAGAACAAGACACCGGTGACGGTGTTCCTGGTGAACGGTGTCAAGCTTCAGGGGATCATCACCTGGTTTGACAACTTTTCCGTTCTGTTGCGCCGGGACGGGCACACCCAGCTCGTCTATAAGCACGCCATCAGCACCGTGATGCCGGGCGCCCCGATCCAGCTCTTCGACGCCGCCAAGTCGGACGTGCCGACCGGCGTGGTGCGCGAGCGGGAGATGAGCCCTGCCGATCACGCCGACTGAAGGCACGCCCGGCAGCAGCCGCGGCTCGGGCGGTGGCCCGATCCGCGCCGCTATTGTCTTGCCCTGGGATCGCGGCGCCGGCCGCGCGGCCGAACGCGACCGCGCGAATGGCGATCCGCGGATCACCGCGGAGTTCGGCCGCGGCCGCGATGACGGCCGCGCTGCCGAGGCGCGACTGGCGGAGGCGGTGGGCCTCGCCGCCTCGATCGGCCTCATCGTCGTGCATACCGCTATTCTCCCCCTGCGCATCCGCCGCCCGGCCACGCTGCTGGGCGAGGGCCAGGTCGCCACTCTCGGCCACGCCCTCGCCGAACAGAAGGTCACGGTCACGATCGTCGATGCGGCACTGTCGCCGGTGCAGCAGCGCAACCTGGAGCGCGCCTGGTCCTGCAAGGTGATCGACCGCACCGGGCTCATCCTGGACATTTTCGGCGAGCGCGCCGCCACCAAGGAAGGCGCGCTCCAGGTCGAGCTGGCGCATCTGGAGTATCAGCGCTCGCGCCTGGTGCGGTCGTGGACCCACCTGGAGCGGCAGCGCGGCGGCTTCGGCTTCCTCGGCGGCCCGGGCGAGACGCAGATCGAGGCCGACCGGCGGCTGATCGGCGAACGCATCGTCAGGCTGAAGAAAGAGCTGGAGCAAGTGCGGCGGACGCGCGGATTGCACCGCTCGGCACGGCGGCGGGTGCCGTTCCCCGTGGTGGCGCTGGTCGGCTACACCAATGCGGGCAAGTCCACGCTGTTCAATGCGCTGACCGGGGCCGAGGTCGCCGCGCGCGACCAGTTGTTCGCCACGCTCGATCCCACCATGCGCGGGCTGCGGCTGCCGTCCGGGCGGCGGATCATTCTCTCCGACACCGTCGGCTTCATCAGCGAGCTGCCGCACGAGTTGGTGGAGGCGTTTCGCGCCACCTTGGAGGAGGTCGCCGAAGCCGACGTGATCCTGCACGTGCGGGACGCCGCGCATCCGGAAACCGCCGCGCAACGCTCCGACGTGCTGACGGTGCTGGAGGAGATGGTGGCGGACGGCACGCTGGACGCCGCCTGGCCAGAGCACACCATCGAAGTGCTGAACAAGGCGGATCTGCTGGGCGGCGTGGGACAGGTGGCGACCCGCCCGGGCGGCGTCGCAGTGTCGGCGATCACCGGCGAGGGCCTGGATGCGCTGCGTGCGGCGATCGATGTGCGCATCGCAGCCGGCATGGAACTGGCGGACTACGCGATTGCGCCGCAGGATGGCGCGCGGCTGGCCTGGCTGTACCAGCATGGCGAGGTGGTCGATCGCGCCGACGACGAGGCCGCGGTACATGTGAAGGTCCGATTGCTCCCCGCCGACCGGGCCCGGTTCGAACATCAATTCTGAACCCTCGTCCGCCTGCGCCGGGACCAGAACCAGCGCTCTCCCGGCTGCGGCGGGAGTCGCAACAAACCTCTCCCGCGACGCGGGGGAGGACGGCGTGCGCCGGCACGCCAAGTGAGGCTGACCGGGTCGCCCCGAACCACCTTCACGCAGCCTACCGACCCGATCGCCCTTAGTCTCGCCGCTTGCGCGCCGCGCCTCTCCCGCCGCAGGCGGGAGAGGTTTACGCTGACCCATGACCCCCACCGACCTTGCCACCCTTGCCCGCATTCTGCGCGACGCCGCGCGGGCGGAAATCCTGCCCCGCTTCCGCCACCTGGATGCAGCAGCGGTGCGCCACAAGACCGGACCGCTCGACCTCGTCACCGACGCCGACGAAGCCGCGGAACGCATGATCGCCGCGCGCCTCGGCCGCCACTTCCCGAACTGCGTCATCGTCGGCGAGGAAGCCGCCAGCGCCGACCCGTCCCTGCTGCTTCGCCTGGCCGACGCCGACCTGGCCTTCGTCGTCGATCCGGTGGACGGCACGGCGAACTTCGCCGCCGGCCTGCCGCTGTTCGGCGTGATGGCCGCGGCGATCCGGCACGGCGAGGTGGTGGCGGCGGCGATCCACGATCCGATCGGGGACGACACCGCGCTGGCCTTGCGCGGCGAGGGCGCCTGGATCGAATCCCCGGAGGGACGCCGGGTTGACCTGCATGTCGCCGCGCCGGCGCCGGTAGCGGAAATGGCGGGCAACGTCTCCTGGCGATTCATGCCGGAGAAGCAACGAACAACCGTGTGCGGCAACCTGCCGCGTCTGGGCGGAAGCTGGGACTATCGCTGCGCCGCGCATGAGTACCGCATGGCGGCCGCGGGCCATTGCCACTTCCTGGTGTTCAACCGGCTGCTGCCCTGGGACCACGCTCCCGGCTGGCTGCTGCATCGCGAGGCCGGCGGCTTTGCCGCACGGTTCGACGGCAGCGCCTACACCCCTGCGCTGACCGATGGCGGGTTGATCTGCGCACCCGATCGGGAAAGTTGGGAAGCGTTGCGGGAGGCGCTGCTGGCCGGCGGGTAAATCCTGGCGCAACGTCTGCGGCCTTGGTGCAGCGATCGCTTCGTTGCGTTGACGGATGTGCCAACAAGGAATTGTCAATTAGCAACGAATTCGGCTGATGATTCCGCAACACCTTGCACGATTTCCTTGCTGCACCGATCCGGTCGGCTGGACGCTCCGTGCGCCATAAGGAATCGTCGCGCGCACGCATTGAAGACGCCGGGGGAGAAACGCTGTGCGGGATACCAGCCCTTATTCCTACCGCATTCTCCTGCTGGCGTCCGTCGCCGGAATCGCGCTCGGCGGCGGCGCGGAAGCGGCCTCGTACGACAATACGACGCCGGTGGCGGGCGCGGCGCCGCTCTATACCCTCAACACGGGCGACAGCCTGGCCAACAGCAGCAGTATCACGGCCAATTCCGGCACCGCCGCCGCGGTCGTCGTCAACGGCCTGGGCGCAGCCTCGATCACCAACAGCGGCACGATCCAGTCCACCCTCAGCAATGGCACCGCCGTCAGCGTCATCTCCGGCGCCTCGGTCGGGACGATCAGCATCACCAGCGGTGGCGTGCTGGCTGCGGAAACCTCCTCCGGGCAGGCCATCAGCGACGCCGGTGGGATCGCTGCGTTCACCAACAGCGGCGTGGTCCAGGCCGATGGAGAATACGGGGTTGCGGTGAGCATCGCCTCCAGCGGCTCGGCCGGTACCTTTGCCACGCGTCAGGCGGAACGATCCAAGGGAACGGCGCCTTCGGCTCGGCGCTGGAGGTGACGGGAACCGTTGCCAGCATCGGCAACGCCGCGACGGCCGTTATCACGAGCGGCGGGATCGACGACGGCAACGCCATCCTGATCGATCCGACCGGCACGGTCGGCAGCATCGTCAACCTGGGAACGATCCAGGGAACCGGCCCGGCCGCCACCGGCATCAATGTGGGGGGCACCGTCAGCACCATCGACAACTCCGGCCTGATCCAGGGGACGACGTTCGGTGCCAACGCCATCAGCGTGACCGGTTCGGTCAGCAGCATCACGAACGAGTCGACCGGCACCATGCAATCGAGCGGCGCCGGCGGCAACGCCATCCAGATCGTTGGTGAGGCCGGCACCATCGTCAACGACGGGACGCTCCAGGTAAGCGGCGCGATTGGTGCCGGGATTACCGTGACGGGTACCGCCGGCACCATCGACAACAGGGACCTGATCCTGGCGAGCGGCCCGCTCGGCGCCGGGATTGGTGTGGCGGGTACCGTCGGCACCCTCGACAACAGCGGCACGGTCCTGTCGAACGGTGCATTTGGCAACGCGGTCAGCGTGACGGGTACCATCAACCTGCTCGACAACAGCGGCACGATCCAGTCGAGCGGTGCGTTCGGCAATGATATAACCGTGACCGGCACCATCACCACGATCAACAACACCGGCTTGATCCAGGCGACCCAGGGCAATGGCAGCGCGATCGATCTCGGCAGCGGCTCGATCGGCAGCATTATCAACAATGGCGGGACGATCGAGTCCACCAACTCGGGGAATGCCATCCTCGTCGCCGGAACAAGCAGTGCGATCGTCACCATCGGCACGATCGCCAACTCCGGGCTGATCCAGTCTGCCGGCAAATATGCAGCCATCGAAGTTGGTCTGGCCGGCTCGATCGGTAGCATCGCCAACAATGCCGGCGGCTCCATCCTGGCGACCGCCGCTTACGCCAATGCGATCGACATAACCGGCAGCGTCGGCACCATCAGCAACGGCGGGTTGGTGCAGGCGATCGACTTCGGCATCCCGATCAACGTCGAGCCGGGCGGCTCGGTTGGCAGCATCATCAACACGACCGGCACCATCCAGGCGATCAACGCCGGGAATGCGATCCTGGTGGGAGGGGTCAGCGGCGCCGCCTCCATCGTCGGCAGCATTGCCAATTCCAGCACGATCCAGGCCAGCGGCAATGCCGTCGAGATTGACGCAACCGGAACGATCGCCAGCATCGTCAACACCGCCGGCGGCACCATCCAGACCAGCGGCGCGAACGCGAATGCCATCGATGTGGCAGGCTCCGTCACCACGATCGGCAACAGCGGACTGATCCAGGCGTCGGCTGGAGGCACGGCAATCGATGTCGAGCCGGGCGGCTCGATCGGCAGCATTTCCAACATCGGCGGCACGGTTCAGACCGCCAACTCCGGGAATGCCATCCTGGTGGGCAGCAGTAGCGGCGGTGCCGCCAGGATCGGCACGATTGCCAATTCCGGCCTTATCCAGTCCAGCGGTCCTTATGCGGCAATCGAGGTCGATCAGACCGGAACCATCGCCAGCGTCGTCAACAATGCCGGCGGCACCATCCAGATAACCGGCGGGTCCACCGAGGTCATCGACGTAGCCGGAACCGTTGGGGCAATCACCAACGGCGGATTGCTCCAGATGAACGAAACCGGCTATGGCGGGAGCTTTGGCGCCATCAACGTCGATCGCGGCGGATCGGTCGGCACCATCAGCAATACCGGAACGATCCAGACGACCTCCCCGTATTTTTCCTACAGCATCATAGCCAGCATCAATGTTGCCGGCACGGTCAATGCGATCGACAACAGCGGCTTGATCTTGTCCAGCCAGTTGTCCGGCGCCGGCATCAATGTGCTCGGCTCGGTGGGCAGCATCACGAACGCGCCGGGCGGCACGATCGATGCCAGCGGAGCCGCATACGGCGCGATTAATGTGATTGGCGCGGTAGGAACCATTGCCAACGCAGCGGGCGCCACGATGGAGTCAAGCATCAACAACGCGCTCTCCGTCTCGGGCCAGGTTGGCAGCATCATCAATGCCGGGACGCTGCTGTCGAGCGGCGCGTTGGCCAGCACGGTGAATGTCACGGGCAGCCTTGCCATGCTCGAAAACAGTGGCCTCATCCAGACGGATGCCGCATCTGCCGCTGCCGTTGAAGTGGGCACGGCCGGGACGATCGGCAACATCCTCAACGATGCCGGCGGCATCATCCAGGCAACCGGCACGAATGACGCCGCCATTCTGATCGGCTTCAGCAGCGGCAACATCATCAACAGCGCTGGCGGCACCATTCAGGCCGCGGCTGGTGGAAACGCGATCTCCATTGCCGGAACATTGGGCCTCTTCATCACGCTCGGTACCATCGCCAACTCTGGCCTGATCCAGTCTGCTGCCGATCCAGCCATCAAGATAAACGGCACGGCAACGATCCAGAGTATCACCAACACGGCGACCGGAAGCATCCAGGCGACCGGCGCCGGTGGCACCGCGATCTTCAACAGTGGCACCATCGGCAGCATCGTCAACAGCGGCACGATCATCGCTCAACAAGGCACCGCGCTTGCCATGGGTGCGACCGGACAGGTCACCGGCGGCATCACCAACACCGCCAGCGGCCTTATCCAGGGCGGCCCGGGCAACGGCAGCGGCGTCGCCATCGACAACGCCTCCGGCACGCGGGGGCTGACCATCGACACGGCGGGCACCATCATCGGGCAGATCAAGCTGGGGCCGGCGGGCGATACGTTGACCGTCACCGGCGGCAGTATTGTCGGCGCTGTTATCGGGCAGTTGGGCAGCGACGACACGGTGAATTTCAATCTCACCGGCAGCTTCGCCACCGCCGGTTCGATTGCCAATGTGGATACCATCAATGCCAACGCCGGCACGCTGCTGCTGCAAAACCCGGTGTCGCCGGTGTTCGCATTCAATGTGGCATCCGGCGCCACCGTGGCGTTGAACGCCAATGTGAACGCTGCCGGATTCAACAATGCCGGACTGGTCAGTATCGGCGCAGACAATCCGACCATCGCCGGCAGCTATACGCAGGCGAGCAGCGGCACGCTCGGCGTCACCGTTACCGACACCGCTGCCGGCAAGCTCACCGTCATCGGCAACGCCAGCGTCACCGGCGGGCCCGACACGGTCTCGGTGCATGTGCCGATCACCACCGATCCGTTCGGACTGGTCGGCCAGTCAGAGCATGTGTCGACGTCCGCCACGCTGACGGTCGCCAATCCCGGCTTGCTGACCGCCAGCAGTGACAATGCGGGTATCGGTTTCAGCCTGACGAACACGACAACGGATCTTGTGTTGACGGGGCGGGCGCAGACCGCGAACCAGGCGCTGTACGCGGCAACCACCGACGTGAACCTGGTGTTCGCCCCGGTGATCGCTCTTGCGACTCCCAATGACATCGCGGTCCAGCACTTCCTGACGCAGGTGCTGGCCGGATTGTCATTGTCAGGGCAGGCACCGTTGGCGCACAGCATCGACACGCTGTTGAACACGCTGTCGCCGGGTGCGCTGGTCCAGTTGGAAAAGCAACTGGCGCCGAGCACGCTGTTCACCGCGTCGCTCAACCTGGCGGCGGCGGAGGACGTGCTCAGCTCCGGGATGGGGGCGATCTCGGACCGGCTGACCGCGGCGCGGCTCGATCCGAGGCAAACCGGCCTGACGGCGGGCGACGAGGCCGGTCGCGGGATGACCGCATGGGGCCAGCCGTTCGGTGCGCTGACGTCACAGGACGCCGAGAATGGGGTCGACGGCTACTCGGTGGGCACCTACGGGGTAACGCTGGGTGGCGACATGCTGGTGCTGGATAATTTGCGCCTCGGCGTCGCGCTGACATTGGCCAACAGCGACATCACGTTCAGCGGCTACACCTCCGGCAGCAACGGAGCGATCTTCAGCAGCCAGTTTGCGTTGTACGGTGCCTGGTACCTGCAGAGCTTCTTCGTCGATGGCGCATTGTCCGCGGGCTACAATCAGTACAAGCGCCACGACGTGGTCTCGGCCTTCGACATCGCGCTCGATTCGACCAGCGGGGGAACCCAGCTCGGTGCCAGGCTTGGCGCGGGCTACGACTGGAAGCTGAACGGCGCGGTGGTCACGCCGTATGCCTCGGTGCAGCAGATGCACTTCAATTTCGACAGCTACACGACCAGCGGCGGCTCGGCGTACGGCATGGACATGCACGTCGACGGCCAGAGCGCCGATCTGACCCAGACGCGCCTCGGCGGGCGCCTGGCCTATCCGGCGAAACTGCCGGATGGCGGCACGCTGATTCCGGAAATCCACGCCTACTACCTGCACGATTTCGGCAGCAACCAACTGGCCGAAGGCTATACCACGGCCGACGTCGCCGGCCCCGACACGTTCGCTTTCAACGGCCCGCCGGTCGATCGCGACATCGTCAATGTGGGTGTCGGGGTGACCTTCCTGAAGACCGCCGCGTGGAGCATCGCCGGCGGCTACGATTACGCCGGGGGCGCATCGTTCAACCAGCACAACTTCTTCGTCCGGGCGAAGCTGGACTTCTGAGCGCCGGTGCGGGGTCGTCAGCCGCGCGCCCAGGCGATCGCCGCGCGGGCCAGGGCGTCGATCGTGTCAACGACCGGCGCATGCAGCGTCTCCTGCGGTCCGGCCTGGATGCCGAGCGGGATCTCCGTGCAGCCCAGCACCACCGCCGCGGCGCCGCGCGCGGCAAGTCGGTTCACTACCTCGGCCAGCGGCGCGTAGGCCTCGGCGACGCGGTTCGCCTTGACCTGTGCAATCGCCGGCGAAACGAGCTGGGCCATTTCGTCGGCGGTTGGCGTGATACAGTCCCAGCCCTGGCGCGCCAGCCGGTCCTGATAGAGCCGCATGTCCAGCGTCGCCTGCGTGCCCATCAGCCCGATGGTTGCCGGACCGATGCCGCAACGGTGCAGTTCCGCCGCGGCCGCATCGACGATGTGCAGGATAGGCACTCCGGCCGCCTCCTGCATGGCGTCGTACCAGCCATGCGCGGTGTTGCAGGGAATGACGATGGCACCGCAACCGGCGCGCTTCAGGGCGGCGATGCCGCGCAACAGCCACGGCAGCGGATCCTCACCGCCGGCGAGATGGCTGCGCGTGCGGTCCGGCACGCGCGGGTCGGACCACAGCACGGCGGGGATGTGGTCCTGATCGCGCGCCGCCGGCGTGAGCAGGGTGAGACGCAGCATGAATTGCGCGCTGGCCAGCGGCCCCATGCCACCGAGCACGCCGAGCACTTTCACGCCGGTGTCATCCAAATTCATCGCATTGTCATCCCTTTTGCGCGCCGCCGGACCGGTTGGACGAAACGACAGGCGATATATTCCATATCGTTCGAAGGGCGTCTATTGTCCGGACTGCCTGAAACAGGAGGCAGCCCGCGTGCGCTACGTTCCACCGTTCGAACACATCAAGGGCCACCTCCGCGTCAGCGAGGCCAGGGGCGGTGCCATCCGGGTGAAGGCCACCTACGAAGACATGCTGCGGCTGATCCAGGCATTGCTCGTTGGCATCGACGTCGATGAGGCGTGGTATTTGCAGCAGAACGAAGACGTGGCGCAGGGCATTCGCGAGGGCAAGATCCAGTCAGCGAAGCAACATTTCCTCGATCACGGCTATTTCGAAGGCCGCGCGCCATACCGGATCGCGGTAGACGAGGCATGGTATCTGGCGACCAACGCGGATGTCGCGGAGCAAGTGCGGCTCGGCACATTCGCCTCGGGTCAGGCGCATTTCGACGCCGCCGGCTATCAGGAGGGGCGGCTGCCCCGCGCGCCGTGAAACCGCCGGGCGCGGACGGCCGCTGCCTGGCACTCGGCCAGACAACGGCCCCGGGACGCCCGGCTATTGCAGCGCCGTCAGTTCGCGCGCGGCGATCGAGTGCAACGATTGCAGCCGCTTGAACAGCACGTCGGCCGGAATGTCCGAAGCGCCGACATCCAGGCAGTCGGCGAATTTCTCGTAGAGCTGCGCTTCGCTCAGCGGCCGTGACGCATGTCCGGTGGCGCGCGCCACCGGCTCGCCCGCGACCGTCTTGCCGGAGGTCAGCTCCACCCGCACCGAATCGGCAACCGCGCCGCCCGAGAGTTCCGGATCGTATTCGGTGGTGGTGACGATCTCGACCCGTTGCATGAGTTGCTGGATGTCGGGGCGCTGCACGAAGTCGTCGGTCAGTTCGCGCAGGCCAACGCGCCGCGCGACGATGCCGCTCGCCATGGCGAACTCCATGGAGAATTTCGCCGCGAGGCCGGTTTGCGGCGTGTGATTGCGCAACACGGTGGCGAAATAGTCGCTGATGTTGACGGTGATCTTCTTCACGTCGTCGGCCTTGATCGGGCTGGCCGCGACGAGATCGAGCATGCAGTCGATGGCGCGATGCGTGCAGTAGCAGGTGGGGTATTTCTTGATGCCGATGCCTTGCGACAGGATCGCCCATTCCTTGCCGGCCTTGGATTCGCTGGCACGGTCCGGGTTGCCCTCCACCGAGATGGCGCTGAGGAAGCCCTGCGGGTGTTCCAACGCGTCGGTATTGGCGGTGAAGCCGGCCTCGGCCAGCCGCGCCGCCATGACGCCGGCATGCGCTGCCTTGCCGGCATGGAACGGCTTGGTCATGGTGCCGAAATTCGCCATCAGGCCGGCGCTTTGCGAGGCGCCGAGGGCGATCGCCTGGGCCGCCTTGTCGGCGTCCAGCCGGCGCAGCGATGCACACGCGGCGGCCGCGCCGACCGCGCCGTACAGGCCGGTGGGGTGCCAGCCCTTCTTGTGCAGCAGGCCGGTGTCTCGGCGGAACAATTCCGCCCATGTCTCGTAGCCGGCGATATAGGCGACGATGATGTCGGCGCCGGAGCTGCCGAGCGTTTCGGCCTCGGCGAGGATCGCCGGCACCAGCACGGTGCTCGGATGGCCGCGCAGTCCGACATCGTCATAGTCCAGCGCATGGGCGGCCGTGCCGTTGATCCAGGCGACCTCCGGTGCCGGGCCTTTGTCGGGCCCGAAGGTGATGGTGGCGGGTCCGTCGGCGGGTGCCAGCACCTCGCGCATGATGCGCACGCAGTCTTCCTTGCGGCCGGCGATCATCGTGCCGATGCAGTCGATGATGCCCATGCGGGCGACGCGCACCGCTTCCTCCGGCAGCCGGTTCGGCGACAGGTCGGCGACGAACTGGCCCAGCTCTTTGGTCAATGGCATGACGATCTCCTTCCTTTACGAAACCTCTCCCGCTGCGCGGGAGAGGACGTCGAGCGCAGCTCGACGGGTGAGGGTGCCGCGTGCCGCACACGATCCAACCTGATTGCGTGCCGCAAAGGCTTTGTGCATTTCGCCGCACCCTCATCCGCCGCTTTGTGGCGACCACGCCTTTGCGGGAATACAATACCCGCCGGCGGCGGATGCCAAGGGGCGCCCGTCAAAGGCTGCGTGCTGGACCTGGCGCCGCTGCCTGCCTACGATCCGCGCAACATTGGCAGGAGGAAACCGCGATGACCCAGGCCGGCAAACTGCGCGCCCTGCTGAAGGCCGACGCGATGGTGATCGCGCCCGGCGCCTATGACGCCCTCACCGCGATGCTGGTGGCGCAGGCCGGCTTTCCCGCGGTGTACATGACCGGCGCCGGCACCTCGGTCTCGCACGGCTACCCCGATTTCGGCCTGCTGACCGCGTCCGAAATGATCGCCAACGCCACCCGCATGGCGCGCGCCGTCGACGTTCCGCTGATCGCCGATGCCGACACCGGCTACGGCAACGAACTGAATGTCGTGCGCACGGTGCAGGACTACGAACGCGCCGGGGTCGCCGGCATCCATATCGAGGACCAGGTCTCGCCCAAGCGCTGCGGCCATCTCGACGACAAGGAGATCGTGCCGCGCGAGGACTGGCTGGCGAAGATCCGTGCCGCCGCGTTCGCCCGGCGCGATCCGGACTTCCTGGTGATCGCCCGCACCGATGCGCGCGCCGTCGCCGGGTTGGACGAGGCGGTGGCGCGCGCCAACGCCGCTCTCGCGTGCGGCGCCGACATGGCGTTCGTCGAGGCGCCGCAGACGATGGAGGAAGTCGCCGCGGTGCCGAAGCTGGTGCACGGCCCGTGTCTGCTGAACGTCGTGCGCGGCGGCAAGACGCCGGAGGTGGACCTGCGCCGCGCCCAGGAGATCGGCTACAAGCTGGCGATCGTTCCGGGCCTGCTGCTGAAGACGGTGATCGGCGCGTGCGACGAGATGCTGGCGGCGCTGAAGGCGACGCATGTGCATCCGGTGCCACGCACCGACATGTCCGTGCGGGACGGCTTCAATCGCGTCGGCGCGCGCGAATGGGATGCGCTGCGCACGCGGTTCCGGCCGGAGGAACGCCGCGCCGCGGAGTAACAGCAGACATTCCCCCTCCCGCGCTTGCGGGAGGGGAAACCGCTGCCTGCCCTCACGCCGGCAATTCGTAACCGATCGCCGCTTCCGCGGCGCAGGTCCGTTGCACGGCCGGCCGTGCCATCATCCGCTGATAATGCGCGTCGAGATTGGGAAACGTCCCTGCGTCCGGATATTTCGCATTGACGAACCGCCAATACAGCCGGAACAGGTGAATGTCGGCGATCGAATAGCGCCCCAGCACCCAGTCCCTCGCCCCCAGCCGCTGTTCGGTAACGGCATACACCTCGTTGCAGCGCTGCACGCCCTGTCGCCGCGCGGGATGGATCGTCGCTGCGATGAACGACATCCAGGAGATCGCCTGCGCCTCGGCCTCCACATCGCCGTCCGGCCACAGGCCAGCGTCGGGAAAGCGCCTCGCCAGATAGTACAGAATGCCCGCGACCTCGGTCAGCGGACGGCCGTCGATCAGCAACGTCGGCACCTTGCCTTCCGGATTCAGCGCCAGATAGGCCGGCGCGCGGTTCTCGTGTTTGACGAACGACAGCGGCACGGAATCGAACGGCACGCCGATCTCGTGCAGCGCGATATGCGGCGCCATCGAGCTTGAGCCGGGTGCGAAATACAATGTCAGCATACTGCTCCCCCTGCATGGGATGGACCGGCGGTACGGCGTCTCTACGGCGTCGCGAAGAACACCTGCGACGTCGCGAACGAGATCCACACGCGTCGCTGCATCGCCAGCCAGTCGGCGCCGAGCAAAGCATCGACGATCGGCGTGATGCGCACCGGCGCGACCCACAGCACGGGATCGCGTTGCGTAAGACCGCCGATTTGCAGGCTGGCGAAGCGGTGCCGGCGCATCATCGATTCCTGCCGTCCGAGGCCGCGCACCGCGCTGCCGGGATCGCCGGCCAGAGCTTCGGGCGTCAGGCCCAGCCGGATCATGCCCGGCAGGGTGAGCATCGATGCGGAGGCACCGGTATCGAACAGGGCCGTCAGCCGGTGGGCGTCGAGAGCGATCGGAAGAATCAACGCATGGGTCATCGGCGTTTCCGCCGGGACCGCTGCATAGGGCAACGACCAGGGCAGGAAACGGCCGCTACAGCCCCGCACGTCATAGAGTGTCAGCCGACGCGCCGGCACGTCGAATTCCAGATCGAACACCGCCAGGAAGTCGCGGCCCAGCAAGCCGTCCACCGGCTCGCCGACGCCCATCTCCGGCAGCGCTCCGACGGTGAGGCTGGTGTCGTGGGTGATCGTGTGCCGCTGCAACGCCACGCCGCCCAGCGTCAGCGAGCGCGGGTCGGCGTTCTGATGCTCCACCACGCCGCCGACGCCGCGCATCGTGGTGCCGACCCACGGGTCAAGCGCGAGGTCCAGGCGCTTCACCGCGTCCGGCGTCACCAGGGAGCGTTCGGCGCCGGTATCCAGCACGAAGGTCCCGCCGATGCCGTTCACCGTCAGCGGCACCAGCAGGTGCCCGCGGGTCAAGGTGAACGCCACCTCGGCGCGTTCGTGCACGTCGCAAGCCGCGCGTGCGGATGCTTGCCAACCCGGCAGCCAGGCGAAGAGCATGAGGAGGAGCAGCGGCATTTTCATAAAACCTCTCCCGCTTGCAGCGGGAGAGGTCGCGGAGCGCAGCGACGCGGGTGAGGGTGATCGGGTCGGCACGCAGCAAGTGCAACGGGGCGACCCGATCACCCTCACCCTCGATGCTCGCGCATCTCGACCTCTCCCGCCGCAGGCGGGAGAGGTTTAGTATCCAGCATGCCAGACGCGCCAGCCCCACCGAGTCTCCCCGGCCTGTTCTTCGGCTTCCTCACCGTTGGCATGTGCGGCTTCGGCGGCACCCTGCCCTGGGCGCGCCGCATGGTGGTGGAGCAGCGCCGCTGGATGACCCCGGCCGAGTTCACCGACATGCTCGGCCTGTGCCAGTTCCTGCCGGGCGGCAACATCCTCAATCTGACGGTGGCGCTCGGCGCGCGGTTCCATGGCGTGGCTGGCTCGGCCGCGGCGTTCTTCGGACTGATGGCGGCGCCGATGACGATCGTGCTGGCGCTCGGCGTGGTGTATGGCCGCTATGGCGGATTGCCCGCGGTGCACGCCGCGTTCGACGCCCTGGCCGCGGCAGCGACGGCGCTGGTGCTGGCGACCGCCTTGAAGATCGCCGCGCCGCTGCGCAGGCGATGGCTCGACATCGCGATCGCGGTGGTAACGTTTGCCGGCATCGCCATCGTGCGGTGGCCATTGCCGCTGGTGCTGGTGATCGTCGCGCCGCTTTCCATCCTGATCGCGCGGCGGTTCCACGCATGAGCCAGGTCGGCCTGCTGGCCGCGCTCGCCGCGGTGTTCGCACAAATGTCGCTGCTGGCATTCGGCGGCGGCACCTCGGTGCTCGGCGAGATGCAGCGCCAGGTGGTCGAGGTACACCCCTGGATGAGCGCGCAGGAATTCGCCGCGCTCTATGCCCTGGCGCAGGCGGCACCCGGGCCGAACATGCTGGTGACCACGCTGATCGGCTGGCGTGTCGCCGGACTGCCCGGCGCGCTGATCGCCACCGGCGCGATGTGCGCGCCGTCCTCCGTGCTGACCTTTTTCACCGCCAGCCTGTGGTACCGCTTTCGCGACGCAGCATGGCGGCGCACGGTGCAGGCCGGCCTGATGCCGGTGACAGCGGGATTGATCATGGCCGGCGCCGCATTGCTGGCCCGCACCACCTCGGCGGCGTGGGACACCGCTGCGCTGACCGTTGCGGCGTTGGCGCTATTCCTGTTTACCCGCCTGCATCCCTTGCTCGTGCTGGGCGCCGCGGCGGCGCTGGGGGCCCTGGGTGTGGTGCGCTGATCCGCATTATTATAAATCGAGTACTGCTCCGCATGCAGACTGCCATATCGTTTCTGGTATCACTCCGAAGTTTCGCATGAGTCCGCAACTCGCCATGCCACCACTGCGTTTTTGCGCCACGGCGAATCGGCGAGGCGAACCGCACCAGCCCATGGACGACCGTGACATGCAGGACGTGGACTATCTGCGCGCGCGCGCCCAACACCTGCGCGCGGCTGCCGCGACGTCGCGTGACCCGGAGATCGCCCGCGCGCTGCGCGAGGTGGCGGGCGACTTCGACAGCGAAGCGCGGCGCGAGGCGGCGCGGCACGCGGCCCGGCATGCCGGCGAGGGGGCACGGTAAGTGGCCAGCGTGCCGACCCGGTCACCGTCACCCTCGGCACTGACGCGGCTTGACCTCTCCGGCGAAGCGGGAGAGGTTTTCTGCGGTGCGCGCCACTCTTCCTCCCGCCGCTGACCGGCACTTCGAAGACTATCCCGTCGGGGCGGTGTTCGACCTCGGCACTTTCACGCTGGCCGAAGACGACATCATCGCCTTCGCCGCGCGTTATGATCCGCAATCGATGCATGTCGATCCGGACTGGGCGGCGCAGGGACCGTTCGGCGGCGTGATCGCCAGCGGTTGGCACAGCATCGCCGCGCTGATGCGGCTTATCGTCGAGAACTTTTTGCCGCACAACGGCCTCGTCTCGCCCGGCATCGACGAACTCCGCTGGCTGCTCCCCGTGCTGCCAGGTGAAACGCTGCGCGCGCAGGTCACCGTCACCGCGGCCCGCCGCTCCCGCTCCCGGCCGGATCGCGGCCTGGTCACCGGCTTCGTCGAACTGCTGAACCAGGCCGGCGACCCGGTGCTGACGATGCGGCCGATGAACTTCATCCGCTGCCGCCCCGAATCGCTTGCGTCGTCCGACTGAGGGTCCGATCATGCCGGCATGGAGTCCGACAACAAGCTCGACTGTTTGAAATGCGCCAGCTTCTGCTGCCGCATGGCGGGCTATGTGAGCGTCAGCCGCGCCGATATCCGCCGCCTGGCCAGGCATCTCGGGATGACGGTGCCGGCGTTCGAGGCGAAGCACATCGTCGAGAAGACCCGCAAGGGCGAGAAGCGCATCAAGTCCGGCTACGACACCTGCCAGTTCCTGAAGAACAATCACCTCTGCGGCGTGTATGAGGCCCGGCCGAAGGACTGCCGCGGTTACGTGTGCTGGAACCAGGAGGACGACACGGTGTTCCGCTTCGCCCAGATGTACCAGCTTCCGGTGACGAAGATCCGCAAGCTGGAAGCCGACGAACGCAAGAAAGGCGAGCGCTGATCCTCAGGCGGGGATGATCGCCGCCGCAGCCCGCCCGCGCCGCCGCCGCGCCGCCAGCGGAACGATATACCGAACCCAGGCAAACCCCAGCAGTCCAAGCACGCTCAGGCCGATCGCAAGGAGATGGCTGCCGGAAATCATCCTCACCGTCACGGAAGCGTCGCCGATCAGGCCGAGCGCCAGCAACCCCTCCGCCGGCACGATCATGCGCACGATGTAGCGCAACACGCCCGGCTCCGCGCGGCCGGCGGCGGCGATCCGATGATAGGCCGCGGGAGCGATCAGCAGGACGATGGCGATGGCCACCAGCGCCAGGCTCGCCAGATGCACCGCCTTCGACGCGACGGGCAGGTGGGCGTAGCTCTGTGTCAGCACGGCGGTGAACTGGAACCCGAACAGCGCCTGTGCGCCGGGCAGCACGACCCGCAGTTCGGTCAGTCCCTGATCGATGCGGGTCTCAATCGATTGCTGCTTGTCCTCCATGTCCGTCTCCTGTCTGCCCCGGCGTGATGCGGCGCATAGCGGCACGCTGTACCAGGCCAGGATGGCGCCGGCGACGAAGCCGGTGCCGATGAGGGCAGCGCCGACCGGTCCCGCCGCGCGGTTCAAGCCGATCGCCACATCCATGCCAGGCGCGCAGGCCAACGGGAGCAACGCCGCTTTCAGCGTGGCCGAGGCGTGCGCGATCATGCGGCCGGTGGCATGGCCATGCTCGGCCAGATGATGAAAGCTCGGCGTTCCCAGCAGCAGCGCCGTCGCAATCAGAATCAGCAACAGTGCCGCGGCGTCGAGCCAACGAAAGACCGGCGGCAAGCGGTCGAACGCGGTGGAAAATGCCGCCCGGTATTGCAGGCCAAGCAGGATCTGTGCACCGAGCATGGCGAGACGCGTCTCGGCCAGCAGGTCCTTGAGCCTGGCTTCAACGGGCGGCACCGCATCTGGGGAGTCCGGCATCACGGCAGAACGACCGGCCAGGTCGGGAGTTTGCCGCTACACGGCCAAATGTTGCGCGAGCGAGCCTGCCGGACCGGCGATGCTGCGGGTTTGCGCGTACTGCGCCGCGGCGGCGTGCGAGACCGCGCCAGCCATGACGACGGATGCACGGCTCGCTGCCGGCGTGGATGGCCGGGCCACCCGCGCATCAGGACACGTGCGATGCCCGGCCGGAAGGGCGGGATGCGGGGCAGCATTCCCGCTTCCCGCAAGGGGCGGGGAAGCATTCGCACGTTGGCCGCTTTTCCCGATGCCTGTGGAGCAAGCCCAGCGATGGCGGAAAGCGCGACGGTACGAGGAACGATGGTCCTCCCCTCCGCCCCCGCGGACGCCGGCTCGGTCGGAGATGCTGCCCTGCCCGATGCTACTTCTTCTTCTCCTCCTGATGCTGGGCGGGTGCCGGATGCGGCGCCGGCGCCGGACGCGCTGCGGGTCGCGGGGCGGGGGCCGGGCGCGGCGCGGGACGCGGCGCCGGCCGAGGGGCGGCATGCACCTGCGGCGCCGGCGCGTGCGTGACGGGGCGTGGAGCGGCGTGTACCTGCGGCATCGGAGCATGCACTTCCGGCCGCGGTGCGGCATGCACCTCCGGTGCCGGAGCGTGCACTTCCGGCGTCGGGGCAGCGTGTAATTCGGCCGGTGCGTGCGTCTCCCCAGCCGGGCCGCCATGCTGCTCGACGGCCGGGGCCGCCGGACGTTCCTCGGGCCGCGGCGCGACAACGCCCGGGCGCTCGATTTGCGGCGCGCCCGGGCGGCCTGGTTCGGTCGGGGCGCCCGGGGCCGGGCGTTCGGGACCGGCGGCCGGCACCCCTGGCCGCGCGACACCCGCTTGTGTCGCTGCACCAGTCTCGCCCTCCCGGCCCGGCGCAGCATGCTCGATCGGCGGCGGAGTGCCGCCCTCACGCTCGGCGGGCGTGCGCAAGGCCGGCGTCGCGCCCGGCGCGGTCACGCTACCGGGCCGCTCGCCCGGCGCCGCGTGTTCAGGAGTGCCCGCCGGGCGTTCGCCGCCAGGCGCGGCACCGGGCGGACCTGCCTCACGCTCGGCCGGCGTCCGCAATGCTGGCCGCTCACCCGGCGCGGCGACACCGCCCGGGTGCTCGCCGGGCGCAGCCACGACACCCGGGTGCTCACCCGGCGCGGCGTGTTCCGTCGTTCCGGCGGGCGGCGTGCCGCCATGCTCCTGCGCCGGCGTGACGCCCAGGTGCTCCGACGGATTGCGCAGCGCCGGGCGCGCGGCGAGGCCTTCCGCCCTTGGGCCGGCATGGATCGCCGGACCCGGCGCGGTGCGCGCGGCGGCGGCGGTTCCGGCCGGCGCGGGCGCAAGGTGCATCCGCGCCGCCAACCCCGGCGTGATGCCGGCCGTCGCCGCGGTCGGGTGGATCAGTGCCGTGCCGGCCAGCGGCCGTGCCGTCGCGAGGGTACGCGGATCGACATGCTCGGCGACCTGGCGCACCGGGCGCGACTCCGTCATCGCCCGCGCCGGCACCACCGTCACCGCGCCGCGGTTCGCGTAATTGTTGAAGGCGACGTTCCGGTTGTTGATCGCCGTCATGTTGGTGACCTCGCGCCGGTTGACCGAGCGCAGGTAGCCCTCAGAGCTGTGGTACCACGGATGGTAGGCTTCGCGCGGGCCGAGCGGGCACCAGCCGATCGAGCCGGAGGCCAGCGCCGCGCCGATGCCGATCCCGACACCGAGGCCAATGAATGCGACCAGCGCCGGCGCGTAGACCGGCGGGCCGTCGTACGCCACCTCGCCGGGGGTCCAGCCCCAGCGGCCACCGACCTGGAACCACCGCCCGTAGTGGAACGGCGCGAAGCCCCAGGGAGCGTCATCGACCCAGGTCCAGCCCCAGGGCGGGATGTAGGCCCAGTGGCCATCGCGATAGGGGGCCCAGCCGGCAGCCACCTGGGGATACCAGACCTGGCCGTAATCGGCCGAGGTCGACCAGCTACCGTAGACGGAGAGGTCGTCGCCGCCCGGCATCTGCGCCACCACCGGCGGCGGCGCGACGGCCGGCGCCGGCGCCGGTTGCTCGGCCTGCTGCATGGCGGTCAGGAACGCGTCCATCTGCGCCGACCCGACGGTGCCCTGGAACGTATCCGTACCGTTGATCGTTGCGGTCTGACCCTGCGCCACCTGGAGCGACAGGCCGGGGCCGGAGACCTGCGCGGAGCCTTCCAACACCGTGATCGTGGTGGGCGATTGCGTGTCGCCGGCGGCGACGTCATAGCGGCCCGCCGCGGACAAGGTGATCAGTCCGCGCGGCGTTTGCACCGACCACGCCTCGTTCTGCGCGAGGCCGCGCAAATGCAGATAGACCTCGCCCTGTGGCAGGGTCGCCTGCAATCCATTCGGATCCAGCGTGCCCACGTCCAGCTCGGTTCCGCCGGCGAGCGCGATGCGGCTGGAGGAGATCATGATCTGCGCCGAGGCGTTCGGTTCGGTCCAGAAGCCGTCGCCAGACGCGACCGGATAGTTCATCGCGGCCGGACTCCACTGGTCCTGGTCCTGCGTGTGGTAGGACACGGTGCCGTTGACCTGCGACAGCCATCCGGCCCGCTCCGGCGGGTCGCCAGCCTGCTGACCGGGCGCGGCCGGCGCCGCGCTTGGGGGCGCCGGTTGCGCCAAGGCGGGCTGGGGTATCACCTGTGCCAGCACGAGGCCGGCGACGGCCGTGGCGGCGCTCAGGCGGAAGAACAGGGTGTGGTGGCGCATTGGGACGCTCCTTTGAGCCGAATGGGCGTCATCTGGTCCGGCAACATGGCGAAAGCGCGACGAGTGAGGCCGCAATTGCGGCATACCACCAACATGTCATCGCCTCGATGAGGTCATCAAACCGCCGCGGGACGTACCTATTCATGGGTACGGTCCGTTCAGACCACACAGGAGACCGCCGATGATCCGAACCCACGCCCGCCCCATCCGCCGTATCGTGCTGCCGGCGCTCGCCGCGCTCGGCCTCGCCACGCTGCTGGGCGGTTGCGTCGTGGCACCCGCCTATCCGGGCTACGGCTATGGCTATGGGCCCGGCTATGGCTACGCTCCCGGCTACGTCGCATTCGGCGGCGGCTGGGGCTGGCATGGCGACGGCGGCTGGCGTCGCTGAGGCCCCGAAGCCGCGGCGATCGCAGCGCACCGGCGGGCCGGGCGGTATGTCGCCCCGGCGCCGGTCACTTGCCGATGCGGCGCGGACTTATGCGGCGCGCCGCGCCGCCGGCTTTCGCTACCGTCAAGCCTGATCATGCGGGTTTGCGCAGACGGGACCACCCATCGGCGATGCGGGACGACAGCAGGACGCAGGGCGACCGGGACGACGAGGCGCGTGCGCGCTTGATCGTGCTCCTGGCGGCACAGGCGTCAGACGCCTCGGTCGCCTCGGCGCGGCGGCAACTGGCCGCCGGCTACGCGCTGCTGGCGCGCTGGCGCCGGCAGCGGCGGCGGGCGGAAGCGGCCGGGGCACCAGGCGGTGGCGATTCGACCGCTGCCTGAGCAGGGCAGCTACAATCCCGCCTGGTGCAGCCGCAGGATCGCTCGCGCGCAGGCCTGGGCGCGCGGCACCAGGCTATCGACGCGGAGGAATTCGTCCGGGCTGTGCGCCTTGCCGCCGACCGGGCCGACGGCACACAGCGTCGGTGCGCCGACCGCGGCGGTAAACCCTGAATCCGCGCAGCCACCGGTGAATTCGCCGTCGGTTGCGAACCCGGTATCGGCTGCGGCCGCGACATAGAGTTCGAACAGCCGTCGCGCCGTCGGCGTCTGCGTCAATGGCAGGAATTCGCCTTTCACGGTGAGTTCCGCCTTTGTGCCGGGCAGGAAGCTGCGCTCGATGATCCCGCCGATCCGCGCCATGACGTCGTCCTTGTCGGGCGGGTTGACGTAGCGCAGGTCGATCTGGCCTTCCGCCCAGGGCGCGACCGTGTTGACGCTTTGACCGCCGCTGATCAGCCCGACATTCAGCGTGATGCCGCGCTCCAGGTCGGTGAGCGCGTGGATCGCCTGCACCTTGCGCGCCAGTTCCTCGATGGCGCTGATGCCGTCGGCGAAATTCGCCCCCGAATGGGCCGCCTTGCCGGTCACCCGGAAGCTCATGAAGACGCCGCCCTTGCGGCCGGTGACGACATTGCCGGACACCCGTCCGGGTTCGCTGTTGAACACCACGCGGGCGCGGCGCGCTTCGGCTTCGATCACCGGCCGGCCTTCCGGGCTGCCGATTTCCTCATCGCCGGTGAACAGCCCCACCAGTGGTGCCGGCGCGCCACCGAATTTGGTGAAGGCGGCCAGGACGAAGCAGTTCATCACCAGCCCGGCCTTCATGTCGGCGACGCCCGGGCCGTAGGCGATGCCGTCGCGGATGGTGAACGGGCGGCGGGTTGCCTCGCCGTCGGGAAAGACGGTGTCGCGATGGCCCATCAACACGATGTTACCGCCGGCATTGCCGGCCGGCCCGTCCCAGGGGACGGCGGCGCGCAGGCAATCGCCGTGTTTCGCCTGGCGGATCGCTTCCACCGGGATGTCATGCGCGGCCAGGAAGCGCTGGACCACGCCGCCGACCGCGTCGATGCCAGGCTTGTTGTAGCTGCCGCTGTCGGTGTCGACCATCTCGCGCAGCATGGCGAGCATGGCGTCGTGCTGGGTCGCCAGCCATTGGGTGATCTGCGATTCAACTGTCATCGGGGTGCCTCCGGCCAGCACTAAAAGTTAACCCGGGCGGTAAGCACAAGCCCCGGATTACGCCGTACCGCCCGGGTTCCGCACCTGCCTGTCGGAGTCATCCCGGCGGGGTGCCGGCGGGTGTTGCCGGTCGGCGTCAATGCTGCGTCGGTTGTCTGGCGTCAAATTGGAGAGCGCAGCCAGCGGCCGCAGCAACTGCTAAGTCATGTGCGACCAATCTCAGAAATCAAAACGTATCCCGAAAGTACTTACGCTTTTTTCGGCCTCAAAATGGCGCATTTGACCCGTCAGTACGGATTTCACGAATTGACGGCAAGGTAACGTTAAATGAACGATAAAAAATCCTCAATGTGGAATCATCTGCCTCACGTTGATGCGAGGGATACTGATCCTCGCACTGAAACAGAACCGAGATACTCGAAGGAAGGGTCGGACCTATGCTTCTCACAACCTCTGCTGCCATCGCGCTGACTGCTGACGCCGGTACGGTCCGCCTGGGCGGCTGTGCGCCGACCCTCGCCACGGCCGATGCCGGCAAGGTCCGCCTCGGCGGCTGCGCGCCGACCCTCGCCACCGCCGACGCCGGCAAGGTCCGCCTCGGTGGCTGCGCGCCGACCCTCGCCACCGCCGATGCCGGCAAGGTCCGCCTCGGCGGCTGTGCGCCGACCCTCGCCACGGCCGATGCCGGCAAGGTTCGCCTCGGCGGCTGCGCGCCGACCCTCGCCACGGCCGACGCCGGCAAGGTCCGCCTCGGCGGCTGCGCGCCGACCCTCGCCACCGCCGATGCCGGCAAGGTCCGTCTCGGCGGCTGCGCGCCGACCCTCGCCACCGCCGATGCCGGCAAGGTCCGTCTCGGCGGCTGCGCGCCGACCCTCGCCACGGCCGATGCCGGCAAGGTCCGCCTCGGCGGCTGCGCGCCGACCCTGGCCACGGCCGATGCCGGCAAGGTCCGCCTCGGCGGCTGTGCGCCGTCGCTGCCGGCCGGTCGGAAGATCGTCGCTCGCTAATAAAGACGACCCTCCCGCGACCCTGCTAGGATGGACGTGTGCCGGGCAGTTCACTGCCCGGCTCGCTGCCGTCTGCACCCCTGCCTCAGGATAACCAGCCGTGTCGACCATCGTCTCGTCGCCGCCGGAAGCCGAGCAAGCCACGCCGCGGAAGTCACCGCTGGTCGTGTTCCATCGAGTGGTTCCGACCGGCCGGCTGCCGCAGCGGGCGGACCGCTCCGCGGCGGGCTCGCTGCCAACCCGCGCCTTTCGCTATTGCGAGCCGTCCACCAGTGCATCCGGCTACGGCTACTACATCTTCCCGCCGATCAGCTTCAGCCTGAAATGGGACGGCCACGACGTCATGTGGACGTTCGACGGGGCGTCCGACTGGATGCCGCTGAAGTCGGCGCAGTTCCCGGGGTTTCGCGACCTGTTCGATTCGGTGGCGCCAAAGGAGATCCGGGAATACGCACCGCCCTTCCTGGTCGCTCTCCAGGAGGCCGGGCTGGTGCAGATCTGGACCGGCATCATCGCCCGCACCGCCCCGGGCTGGAGCCTGATGGTGCGCGCGCCCGCCAACCTGCCCCGCCGCGGCGCCTATGAGCCGTTCGAGGGAATCATCGAAACGGACCACTGGTTCGGCCCGTTGATCACCAACATACGGTTGACCAAGACCGATGTGCCGATCGACTTCTATGCCGACTTTCCCATGCTCCAGGTCCAGCCGATACCACGCCACGCCTACGACGACGCCACGCTTAACAATTATGAGCTGGTGCCCGATCTGAAACAGCTCACGCCAGAGGATTGGGACGACTATTACGACACCGTGGTGCGCCCGCATGTGCAGGAGGTGCGGCCACGTGGCCAATATGCCGCCGCTGCGCGCAAGCGCCGGGCCTCCGAAACCGGGGGCAAGCCGACCGAGTGAGCGGCGATGCCGGTCGCGGCAATCCGGTGAGTGAAGCAAGGCCAGGGGCTTTGCCCCTGGACCCCACCAAGGGGCTCTGCCCCTTGGAGCCCCGCCAAGGGCGGAGCCCTTGGGACCCTTCAGTTGGCTGGGTGGACGGGAGGGGGCCTGCGCTGG
>JBEKNT010000042.1:0-34113 GCA_049522565.1 Acetobacteraceae bacterium | reverse complement strand
AACCTCGGTCCGCTTCGCGGCCCAAGCCCACAAGGGGAGGGGGAGTCTCTTCCGCCCCGACGACGACGGCGGTTTCATCCAGGGCGGTTCGGCCGCCGCCGGCCGGTGGTCAACTCGCAATGACAGGTGTTGGCAAGTGCCCCACCGGCCCAGCAAACCTAGTCTTCGTCGCGTCGCTCCTCGTAATGACAGGTGATGCCACGCGCCCCACCTAGCCCGGCAAACCCGGTGATAAGGACCGTCAGCGCTCCCGATCCGCTTCGAACAAGCTTTCCAGTTCCGCCGCCGCATCCTGCGTCGTCTGGATCAGCTTCTGCTCATCGCGATAGATCGCGTGGCTTGCCACCAGCGTGCGCTCGTCATGGTCGCGGAACAGCGCCACCGCGCGTGACGCCGCATCCGCATCGATGCCCAACGCGGTCAGCGCCTGTTCCGCCAATACCAGGCTGGAGAAAAACGTCTCGCGCACCAGCCCGTCCACGCCGCGATCCATCAGCAGATGCGCGTGCCGCCGGTTGCGCGCCCGCGCCAGGATCTTCAGTTGCGGGAAGTTGCGCTTCGCCACTTCCACCGTGCGCAGCACCGCCGCCATGTCGTCCAGCAACACCACCAGGAGTTTTGCCCCCGCGGCGCCGGCGGCGCGCAGCACCTCGGCGCGTGTCGGATCGCCGAAATACACCTTGGCGCCGAAGCGACGCACCACATCGACCTGGCCCTGGTTGCGCTCCAGCGCAGTGAAGGCGATGCCGTGCAGCCGCAGCACACGGCCGACGATCTGCCCCATGCGGCCGAAGCCGGCGATGATGACCGGGTTCGCCTCACCCTCGATCTTGTCGTACTCCGGTTTCACAAGCGGTCGCAGCCGCGGGATCACCCACGCCTCGGCACCGGCGAACAGGATCGGCGTCGCCAGCATGGACGCCGCCGCCACCAGCGTCGCCATGCGCGAGTCCTGCGGGTCCAAGGCGCCCACCGCCACCGCGGCGCCGAACAGCACGAAGCTGAACTCGCTGGCCTGCGGCAACGCCAGCGCGAAGCGGAGCGCGTTCACGCCGTCCTGCTGCGCGGCGCGGGCCAATCCGTAGAGAATGACCACCTTGGCACCCAGCAAGCCGGCGGTCCCCCCCAGCAGCAGCAGAGGCGCGGTGCGCGCCAGGCCGAGATCGGCGGACATCCCGACCGAGATAAAAAAGAACCCGAGCAGCAGCCCCTCGAACGGCGCGATGTCGGCTTCCAGTTCGTGGCGATATTCGGACCCCGACAGCAGCACGCCCGCCATGAACGCGCCGAGCGACGGCGACAATCCCGCGGCCGAAGCCAACAACGCCGTACCGGTGACGATCAGCAGCGCCACGGTGGTGAACAACTCCGGCGTGCGGGCGCCGCCGATGGCGTGGAACAGCGGGCGCATCAGGAAACGGCCGCCAACCAGGATCGCGACAATCGCCGCGGCGGCACGCGCGACGTCCCACCATGGCACGTGCTCCGGCATGGCATGGCCGGCGAGCAGCGGCACCAGCGCGACCAGCGGGATGAACGCCAGGTCCTGAAACAGCAGCACCGCGAAGCCATCGCGCCCGGCACGACTTTGCAGCAGCTCTCGTTCCGCCAGCACAGGCAGGACGATGGCGGTGGAGGACATCGCCAGCCCGGCCCCCAGCACCGTTGCGCCGGCCCAGCCGACGCCCGCCGCGTGGTGCGCCAGCGCTGCCAGCGCCGCGCCGCACAGCACAAGCTGCGCGGTGCCCAGGCCGAACACCGCGCGGCGCATCACCCACAGCCGTTGCGGCCGCAGTTCGAGCCCGATCAGGAACAGCAGCATGACCACGCCGAGGCCGGCGATATTGGCGATCTCGCCGACATCGGTGACCAGCCGCAGTCCGGCGGGGCCGATCGTCACGCCCGCCACCAGATAACCGAGCACGCTGCCGAAGCCGGCACGCCGCGACAGCGGCACTGCGATCGTGGCGGCGGCGAGCAAGGCGACCAGGGTTGCCAGCATCAGGGGTGCTCGGCTTCAGTTGATGCTGCTTGCGCGTCCTGCGCGGTCGATCGCGTTGCGCCTCGGCGCCAGCGCCAGCCAGGTCGCCCTGCGCGCGCGGCGCGACGACGATGATGCGCTGCGCGACAGTGCCTGCGGTCTGCGCGCGGCGTGACATCGCATCAGGTGCATAAGAGGACGCTCCGCGGGACAACGCAGTGTGCGCGGTGCGCGCGCCGTTGTCAGCCGGGCAGGCGATGCGGGCGAGCGGATAAAAGATGGGGCGGCGCAGGGGGAACCGCGCCGCCCCCAAGGGGGTCGCGCAACCCAGTCGGGGCGCGACATCGGGGAGGAAACAGGACACCGATGAACCATCGGCGCCGTGTGACTAATATGGGACGGAAAGTCTAAGATCAGGTTAACCAGTTCGTGTTGCACTGCGGTTGATCCGAACATTTTCATCACAAACGCAAGATATGGGGGACACTGTGAACGCGATTCCCGAACGGACCGGGCCATTGGTCGGCCTCAAGGTGCTGGAGATCGGCCACTACATTGCGGCGCCATTCTGCACCCGCATCCTCGCCGACCTCGGCGCCGAGGTGATCAAGGTGGAACCGCCCGGCGGCGACCCGTTCCGCGGCTGGGGTGCCGCGGTGGACGGCAACTCGGTGTGGTTCAGCATCCATGGCCGCAACAAGCTGTCGGTCGTGCTGGACCTGAAGCGCCAGCGCGACATTTTTCTGCCGCTGGCGGCGCGCGCCGACGTGCTGGTGGAGAACCTCCGCGCCGGACAGCTCGAACGGCTCGGCCTGGCGCCGGAGGTGCTGCACGGCGTCAATCCGCGCCTGGTGATCGCGCGCATCTCCGGCTACGGCCAGGACGGGCCGTATCGCGACAAGCCGGCGTTCGGTGCGATCGGCGAGGCGATGGGCGGGTTGCGCCACCTGACCGCGCATCCCTCCGGCACCACCGAACTGCCGCCGCCGCGCTGCGGCATCTCGATCAGCGACGACCTGGCGGGGCTGTATGCCGCGATCGGGCTGCTGGCAGCGTTATGGCAGCGTGACGGGACGGGGACCGGGCGCGGACGGGTGATCGATGTGAACCTGGTGGACAGCGTGTTCAGCCTGATGGAGGGCATGCTGCCGGAATACGCCATGGACGGCCGGGTGCGGCAGCCGGTGGGCGCCGCCATCGCCACCGCGGCGCCGACCAACACCTATCCCTGCGCCGACGGGAAGTGGCTGTGCGTCGCCGGCAACTCGGACCTGATCTTCCGCCGGCTGATGACGGCGATCGGCCGGCCGGAACTGGGCGACGATCCGCGCTACGCGACCAACGGCGACCGCTGCGCCCGGCGTGACGAGTTGGATGCGGCGATCGCGGCGTGGACGCGGCAGCACCCGGCCCGCGACGCCGAGGCAACGCTTGAAGCCGCGGACGTCCCCTGCTCGCGGCTCTACGACATCGCCGATTGCGCACAGGATCCGCATTTCCTGGCGCGGCGGTCGGTGCTGCGGGTGGATGATCCGCTGATCGGGCCGACGCTGCACCCGGGGCCGACGATCCGGCTGGACGGCGATGCACCGGAGGCGGTGGTGGCCTGGCCCGGCCCGGCGGTGGGGGCGCACACGGACTACGTGTTGCACACGCTGCTCGGGCTGCCGAGGGAGGCATCGCACTGAAGGCGCCGCACAGTACGTCGAACGGGATGGCACGGGCGCGCCGCGCGGCGGCGTGCGGCGGGTCCTCGATACCAATACGGCTGTGTCGCGGCTGCTTCGGGGTGGTCCGCCGAGGCGTTTGATCCGGGCAGCGGAAAACAGCAGGATCGAGATCGTCGGTCGTGTCGCCTTGCTGACCGCATTGCGCGATGTGCTGTGGCGAGACACATTTGCGCGGCGTCTGGTAGCGAGGTTTCACGGGCGCAAGGCGCTTGGCGGACGACATGTCATTGGTAACGATCGCGGCCCCGGCCCTTAGCGCCTGCCGAGGAATAAACGAATCACCATTCGGCGCAGCATCGTCCGTCCCGTCATGGCGGGCGAAGCTGCACCATCCACGACTTTGCGGCTCACATAAAGGAAAGTCGTGGATGGTCCGCCTGCGCGGACCATGACGAATTGGGTTCGGTCCGCACGTCAACTGACGCAGTTATTCCTCGGCGAGCCCTTAGCGGCCGGAGCGATCCTGGCCGCGACCGGCACAGCGCCGGAGCGCTGGCTGGGGGACTTGTTCCACGATGGGCATGTGCCGGAGGATGCAACCTGACGACACAGGAGGGAACAATGAACGTGCGCGTTGAAACCGTCCGACCCGGCTTCGTGGCCGAGATCGGCGGGATCGACCTCTCCCGGCCGGTGACAGGAGCGGACATGGCGGCGCTGTGGGACGCCAGCGATGCGCATGCGGTGCTGGTGTTCCGCGGCCAGACGCTGACCGATGCGCAGCAGGTCGCCTTCACCGAGAATTTCGGCCAGCCGGAACGCTACGTGTTTTCCTACAGCAGCAAGGTGAAGCTGCGGCTGGAGAAGCCGGAGATGGCGGACGTCTCCAATCTCGACGCCGTTACCGGCCAGCCGCAGACCGGCTCGGCACGGCACCGCATGGTCAATCTCGGCAACCGGCTGTGGCACACCGACAGTTCGTTCCGGCTGCCGCGCGGCGGGTTTTCGCTGCTGTACGCGCATGCGGTGCCGCCGGCGGGACCGCTCGGCGCCGGCGAGACGGAGTTCGCCGATACCTGCGCGGCCTATGAAGCGCTGCGCCCGGAGCGGCAGGCGATGCTGGAGGACATGCGGGCGGAACACAGCCTGATGCACTCGCGCGCGGTGCTCGGCTTCACCGATTTCACACCGGAGGAACGCGCGGCGCTGCCGCCGGTGGTGCAGCCGCTGGTGAACACGCATCCGCGCACGGGGCGGAAATCGATCTACGTCGCGTCGCACGCGTCCCACATCATCGGCATGGAGGTGGCGGACGGACGGCTGCTGCTGATGGACCTGATCGAGCATGCGACGCGGGCCGGTACGACGTATCGCCACGAATGGCGGGTCGGCGACCTGGTGCTGTGGGACAACCGCCGCTCGCTGCATCGCGGCCTGCCGTTCGACGAGCGGTTCCCGCGCGATATGCGGCGCGTGACGACATCGGACGGCACGGAACCGGTGCGGGACGCACGCAGGGCGGTGATGCTGGCCGGATGAGATAAGGATCGCCGCCACCGCCATGTCCGCGACATCGCGAGATCGTCAGCACACCCCCACTCACCGCGGTCGTCGTTCCGGCGCGCGGGCATGCGAGCCGCCATGCTCCGGCCATTCCCATGGACCGTCCACATCGACGCCCTTGGACCGCAGCATCTCGACATGGTCCTCGGCGTTGTCCTGCGGCTGGTAGCCGAGAAACTCCCAGTTCGGATCGAAGTTCTTCAGTCGCGTGTTGTTGGAGTAGCCGTTCACCACCAGGCAGCCGGGATCCGGATGGCGCAGCGCGCGATCCACCAGCCGCGCCACGTCGCCCGGACTCAGCCACGTGGCGAGCGAGCGCTGGTCGATCGGCAGCGTGCGGAACGTGCCGATGCGCAGCGACACCGACCGCACGCCGTGCCGTTCGAAATACTCGCGCAGCATGGTCTCGCCGAACACCTTGAACGCGCCATACAGGCTGTCGGGCCGCGGCGGCAGCGCCGGCGTGACATGCTCGGTGATCGGATAGCAGCCGAACGCGTGGTTGCTGCTGGCATAGACGATGCGCTGCACGCCGCCGAGCCGCGCCGCCTCGAACACATCGAACACGCCGCGCACGTTGACGCGGAACAGGTCCTCCAGCGTGTAGTCGCCGCCGACGCCGGTCATGTACACGACGGCCCGCACGCCCTGCATCATGCGTTCGAGCGCCGCGCGGTTGCCGATGTCGGTGACGAAGGTTTCCTCGTTGTTGGCCGGATCGGCGATCGGACGGATGTCGGTCAGCCGCAGATGCCGCCAGTCGGCGCGCAGCCCGTTGCGCAACGCCGTGCCGATCGCGCCGGCAGCGCCGGTGATCAGCACGCGGTCGGTGGCAGGATCGATCATGGTTTCCTCCGGCGTTTCGCGGCATGGCCAGGCGCGACCCGAGCGTAGCGTGGTTCGCCGCCGCCGCATTGTGGCTGCTGCAACAGCAACACCAACCACGGCGCTGCGCAACTGCTCTCTGCAACGACAGGAGTCAGCCGGCTTCGCCGACATATCCGCAATGCAGATCGACGGTCGACCCGGCGCGGCCACGGCAAACTCGTGATGCTACCGTTCGAGGCATCACCGCAGTTACATGCGCCATCGTTGCGGAACCACAGCGTCAGCGCTAGGCTCGTAGTGCACGGAGCCGATAATGCCGCCACTGGCAGTGCCGGCGACCCACAGCAGGAGGGTTGGATGGCACTATCGAATGGAGCAGTGGTGGTGGCCGCAACCGTCATCGTCGCTGGCGCTGGCGTTGCAGCGTATGCGTGGCTCCAGGAAGTCCAGGACCTGCGCCTGGAGATGGCGGAGGTCTCGAAGAAGACCGACAGTGCGGATGCCGCCGCGGCACAGGCGGACACGACGGCAACTCAGGCGGTAGTACGCGCCGGCCAGGCTGTCGCGACCGCGGCGCGGGCCGAGCAGACCGCGGATCAGGCTCGGGTATTGGCAGTGGGGGCCAAGGAAACCGTCGATCGGGCAGCCGCGACGCCAGCCGGAACGACCGGCCTCGCTACCGCGTCGCCGGCACCGGCGCAGCCAACGGCTGCATCGGAGACGGTGGTCGGCCACGACCTTGCAATCCTGATCTGTGCTGCCTGTCATGTCGTGGCGCCGGATCAACATACTGCCCCCACGCTGAAGCAGCCGGCTCCTGACTTCCACGCGATCGCCAACCGGCCGGCGACCACCGACAGCACCTTGCACGATTTCATGCTGAAGCCGCACGGCAATATGCCGGATATGACACTCGCGGAGTACCAGGTGACGGCGCTGGTCGACTACATGATGAGTCTGCGCGATCGTCGTTAGGCCTCGTCGAGGAATAACCGCGTCGGTTGACGGGCGGACCCTGCCCAATTCGTCATGCTCCGCCAAGGCGGACCATCCACGACTTTCCTTTATGCGAGCGACATAGTCGTGGATGGCGGGCCTGCGCCCGCCATGACGGGGGACGCGACCGATGAGTCAGCCTTCACGCGGGCTGGTATCAGAGCGTCACGCTATCGCACCGGACCGGCCCGACGTCGTCGAACGCGGCCATGACCCGATGCGGTCAGTCGCCCACCTGTTGCACCGCAGTGACCCGGCGTTGCGCGGCCGCACCCTTCGCACTGCCCCGCAGCCATTGGCTCAGCCGTTCGAGGTAAAGATAGATCACCGGGACCGTGTAAAGCGTCAGCGACTGCGACACCAGCAGGCCGCCGACGATCGCAATGCCGAGCGGCCGCCGCAGTTCCGATCCCGCGCCCATGCCCACCGCAAGCGGCAGGCTGCCGAGCAATGCCGACATGGTCGTCATCATGATCGGACGGAACCGCAGCAGGCACGCCTGATGGATCGCATCGAGCGGGCTGCGGCCTTCGCGCCGCTGACCCTCCAGCGCGAAATCCACCATCATGATGGCATTCTTCTTGACGATCCCGATCAGCAGCACGATCCCGATGATCGCCATGACGTCGAGGTCGTAGCCCAGCAGCGCCAGGATCAGCAGCGCACCTACGCCGGCGGAGGGCAGCGAGGACAGGATCGTCAGCGGGTGCACGTAGCTCTCGTACAGCATTCCCAGCACGATGTACACCACGATGATCGCCGCGGCGATCAGCAACGGCATGGTGGTCATCGACGACTGGAAGGCCTGCGCAGTACCCTGGAACGAGCCGCGCACGGTCGCCGGCAAGCGCAGCCCGTCCGTCATCTGGCTGATCCGCTCGACCGCCTGGCCGAGCGACGTTCCGGGCGCCAGGTTGAACGACAGCGTGACCGCGGGGAACTCCGACAGATGGTTCACCACCAGCGGCTCGGCCTTGGGCTCCATCCGGATGAAGGCGCTCAACGGCACCTGCGCGCCGTTGCTGCCGGGAACGTAGATCATGGCGAGTGAATCTGCATCCTCCTGGAATTGCGGCTGCACCTCCAGGATGATCCGGTACTGGTTGGCGGCGGTGTAGATGGTGCCGATGTCGCGTGCGCCGAATGCATCGTACAGCGTGTCATCGACCATCTGCATGGACACGCCGAGCCGCGCCGCGGTGACGCGGTCCACCGTCAGCGCCAGATGCGCGGCGGCGATCTGCTGGTCGGACGCCACGTCCCGCAACCCGGGCAGCGTCGTCATGTGTTGCAGCACCACCGGAGCCCAGCGGTTGAGTTCGTCGCTGTTCGTATCGGTCAACGTGTATTGGTACTGCGTGCGCGAGAGGCGTCCGCCCACGCTGATATCCTGCCCGGCCTGCATGAAGAACTTGATACCGGACACGGCAGCCGCCGCCCGCCGCAGGCGCGCGATGACCTGCTCGGCGGTGACGTCGCGCTGATTGTAGGGCTTCAGTTGGATCATCATGCGTGCGGCGTTCTCGCTCGCGTTGCCGCCGGTGGCGCCGAGGAACGTGCCGACCGAAGCCACCGCCGGGTCACGCCGGATCAGCTCCCCCAATTGCTCGGTCAGGACACGCATGCCGTTGAACGAGATGTCCTCGGAGCCATCCGCCTCGCCGTAGATGAAACCGGTGTCCTGCTGCGGGAAGAAGCCCTTGGGAACCACAATGTAGAGCGCGACCGTGGCGCAGATCAGTCCGAGGGTGAACAACAAGGCGGGAAACTGGTGACGCAGCACCCAACGGAGGCTGCGGTCGTAGCCGTGCAATATGGCGTCGAAGCCGGCCTCGGCCCAATGGCCGGGACCGCGCCCGCTCTTGCTTTCGAATTTCAGGAACTGGGCGCACATCACCGGCGTCAGCGTCAGCGCGATGGCGCCCGACAGCAGGATCGCCATCGTCACCGTGACGGCAAACTCGCGGAACAGCCGCCCGACGATGCCGCCCATGAGCAAGAGCGGGATGAAGGCGGCAACCAGCGAGAAGGTGATCGACAGGATGGTGAATCCCACCTGTCCGGCGCCTTTGACGGCAGCCGCGAACGGGGTGTCGCCGGCCTCGATAAAGCGGACGATGTTCTCGATCATCACGATCGCATCGTCGACCAGAAAGCCGACGGCGATGGTGATGCCCATCAGCGACAGGTTGTCGAGGCTGTAGCCGAACAGATACATGCCGGCGAAGGTGCCGATGATCGACAACGGCACGACCACGGCGGGGATCACCGTCGCCCAGGCCTTGCGCAGGAAGACGAAGATCACTCCGACCACCAGGCTGACGCTCAGCAGCAGCGTGAACTGCACGTCGGCCACCGATGCGCGGATGGTCTGCGTCCGGTCGGAAATCAGGTCGATCGCGACATTCCCCGGTACCGAGGCGCGCAACGCGCGCAGCCGGGCGGCTACGAGTTCGGCGGTGGCGATCGTGTTGGCGCCGGCTTCGCGCTGCACCAGCAGCAGGATCGCCGGTTCGTCGCCGTACCAGGCGCCGACCCGGTTCAGCTCCACCGAATCGATCGCCTCGCCAAGGTCTTTCAGTTGCACCGCGGCGCCGTTGCGATAGGCGATGACGACGTTCTGGAACGTCGTGGCGGACAGCAGTTGATCGTTGGTGTCGAGCGCCGTCGACTGATGGGCGTTTTCCAGGTTGCCCTTCGGCCGGTTGACACTGGTCGTCGCCAGCGCGTTGCGCACATCCTCCAGGCCGATCCCGTGGGCGGCCAGCGCCCGCGGGTTCATCTGCGCCCGCACCGCGTATTTTTGCGCGCCGGCGACGATGATCTGCGACACCCCCGGCACGGTAGACAGATTCTGCCCGACGATCACCTCGGCATAGTCGTCCACCTGCCAGATCGGAATCACCGAGGAATGCAGCGCATAAATCAGAATGGGACGGTCGGCGGGATTCGATTTCCGGTAGGTGGGCGGGTTCGGCAGGTCGGTCGGCAACAACCCGCTCGCGGCGTTGATCGCGGTCTGCACATCCTGCGCTGCCCCATCGATATTCCGATCGAGCACGAACTGCAGCGTGATCGACGTCGTGCCGACCCCACTGCTCGAGGTCATCGTGTCGAGCCCGCTGATCGCCGCGAACTGTTGCTCCAGCGGCGTGGCGACGGAGGAGGCCATGGTGTCGGGGCTGGCGCCGGGATACTGCACCGAGACGTTGATGGTCGGGAAGTCGACGGTCGGCAGTGCGGCGATCGGCAGTTGGCGGTAGGCCACGCAGCCGAAGAACAGGATGCCGAGCATCAGCAGCGAGGTGGCGATCGGGCGCCGGAGAAACGGATCGGAAATGCTCATTGTGCCGCGCCGTGATTCGCGGGCGGCTGCCCGGTGTAGGTCACGCGGCTGCCGTCGGCGAGGCGGTACTGGCCCTCGACGACAATCCGCTCGCCGGCCGCCAGTCCCTTGCCGACGACGGCGGTGCCCCCTTCGGTGGTGACCGCATCAACCGGCCGCAGTTGGACCGTGTCATCGGCCCGCACGACGTAAAGGTAGTGGCCGTTCGGACCCTGCTGGATTGCTTGTGTGGGCACCGTGACGGCCGCCTTGGCGACCGCCAGGACGAGATGCGCGGTGACGAATTCGCCGGGCCATAGCGCCTCGTCGTCATTCGGGAAGGTGGCCTTCAGGTGCACCGTGCCGGTGGTCGGATCGATCTGGTTGTCGATCAGCGTCAGCGTGCCTTCCCCGAGCTTGTCCCGGTCGTCCTGCGAATAGGCGAGAACCCGCAGCGGCAGGATGGTCTGGTTCTGTCTGACCATGCCCAGCACCTGCTGCGGCACAGTGAAATTGACGAAGATGGGATGCAACTGGGCGATGGTAACGAGGCCATTGCCGGACGCGGCCCGCACCATGTTGCCGAGATCCACCAGCCGTGCGCCGGTGCGCCCCCCGATCGGCGAACGGATGCTGGCGTAGCCGAGGTTGAGCAGGGCCGTGTCGATCTGCGCCTGGTCGGCCTCGATTGAGGCGCGGAGCTGGCCGACCTGGGCCGTCTGCTGGTCGTAGATCTGCCGTGTCTGGAAGCCTTCCGGCACCAGCGCGGCATAGCGTTGCAGATCAGCCTGGGCGCTGACGAGTTGCGCCGCATCCTTGTGCAGCATGGCGGTGGCTTGCGCGAGCGCTGCCTTGAACGGGCCGGGATCGATCTCGAACAGCAGATCGCCCGGCTTGACGTCCTGGCCTTCGGTAAAGCCAACGCCGACGATCTGGCCATCCACCCGGCTCGACACCGTGACCGTGTTGTAGGCCTGCACGGTGCCGACGGCACGCTGGAACGTCGGGACGTCCCGGGTTGTCGCGATCCCGACCGTCACGGGGATCGCGGGTGACGGCGCTTCCGCTCCGGTTCGTTGGGCGTTCTGCCTGTGCTGGTAGATGTAGCCGCCGGCCAATAGGGCAATGACGCCAACGATCGCGACGTATCTAATGGATCTTCGCTTCGTTCGGTTGCGCGGAGGGGCGGCTTGCGGCACGCGTTCTGCCCCGCGCACAGGGTCATCAGGCGACCAATCGGCCGCCGAATGGCTCAGGCTCGTGCTGTGGACCGAGCCGGCATTGGTGCGTTCTGTGTCGAACTCGTCCATGTCGACTCGCGCGGCTTCGAGGTGCGGGTGTTGCGGTGGCGCCGCAGGACCTCCTCAACTCGCAATTCTATCGGCAAACAGGCCGCTCATTCCTTGATTTAGGTCAACGATGGTGAACCTCTCCCGCCGCCGGCGGGGTGGCGCCGCGAAGCGGATCGACGCGGCGCATAGCGCCAGGTGAGGGGGATCGGGTTGGCACGCAGCAACTATGCCGCGTGCCGACCCGATCACGCTTACCCGCATCGCTACGCCTCGACCTCTCCCGCTCCCGCGGGAGAGGTGTACTATCGCGCTTCCCCGACGAAGCCGCGCTGCAGCGCGGCCAGCCGATCCAGCGCGGCCTGCGGCAACGGCCCTTTTTGCACCGCCGCCAGCGCTTGCTCGAATTGCTCCGGGGTCGCCATGCCCACCAGGATGGTGCCCATCGCCGGATGCGCAATGGCGAAGCGCACCGCCGCCTCGGCCAGCGAGCCCGCGAACCCCTCGGTCACCAGCGGCATCAGCCGGCGCGCCCGCGCCAGATCGGCATCGTAGCTCAGCGCCGAGCCGATCGGTTCCGGCGGCGCACTGGCGACCGGGTGGCGCTCGGACACGCCCGACAGCGCTCCCGCGGCAAGCACACGGATGCCGATCACGCCGACCCCGGCTGCCTGGGTGTGCTCGAAAAGTCGGGAATAATCCTGCGCCGGGTAGCCGGCCGGCAGAGCCACCGCGGCGCTGGGGTTCAGCATGTTGTAGCTGACTTGCGCGCTGTCGAAGTCGCCGGCGTCGATCACCTGCCGCACCGCCGTGGTGTCGCCCACCGCGGTAATGCCCAGGAACCGCGTCTTGCCTTGCTCACGCAGCTTCTGGAAGGCCGGAACGACCTCGCCCAGCACCTGCTTGACGCTCAGCGTCTCGCCGCCGCCGGCGGTGCTGATCGCGTTGTGCAGGTGGAAGATGTCCACCCGTTCCAGGCGCAACCGCTTCAGGCTGGCCTCCAGCGACTCCGCCGCCGCCGCGGCGATGCGGCCGAAATCCGCCGCGGGCAGGCGCACCTTGGTGCCGACGATCGCGTTCTGCGGCTTCAGCGTCGCCAGCACGCGCCCGAGGTTCTTCTCCGACTCGCCATTGCCGTACTGCACGGCGGTATCGAAGTAGTTCACGCCGACGTCCAGCGCGCGCGCCACCGCCTTGTCCTGGTCGGCCGGTGCGCCGCGCACCATCAGCCCGCCGACCCCGCCGCAGCCGAAGCCGAGCAGCGAGACCTGCATGCCGGAGCGGCCGAATGTGCGTGTTTCCATGGGTGGTTGCTTCCTTTCGTTGATCGGGCCGTTCACCGGACCCGTTCGACCGGCGATGCAGCGGGACATTCGACCGGGCCGATAGCGGGACGTTCGGCCGAGCGTTCCTCGGGGCGTTCGACCGGTCGGGTAGCGGACCGGTGAACCGCTGGTTCGCCGGTCGTTCACCCCGCGTACAGCCCGGCGCCGCGCGCCCGCACCTTCGCCAGCCCGACCAGCAGTTCCAGCGTCGGCACCGTGACCCCCGCCAGTCGCGCCAGCTCCAGCGGAGCGTCGAACATGCCGTCGATCTCCATGTTCCGGCCCAGCTCCAGGTCCTGGAGGATGCTCGGCTTGTGGTCCATGGCGCGCGTGCTGGCGATGCGCTGCGCGAAGTTGCGGTGCGGCCTGGAGCCGAGCGCCTCGGCGATGGCCGCCGCTTCCTGCATCACATGCTCGCCGGCCGCGGCGCAGACCGGCTCGGCATAGACGTCGCGCGGTGCGGCGCCGCCCAGTACTGCCAGGGTGCCACCGGCCAGGTTGCTGATCAGCTTGTTCCAGATTTCGGTGCGGATGTCGGGCGAGACCTCGCCGATGATGCCGCCGGCGCGCAGCAGCGCGGCCAGCGCCTCGGCGCGGTCCGACACGCGCCCATCCGGCTCGCCGAACACCACGCGGCTGCGCGGTTGTTCGACATCGATCACGCCGGGCGCGGTCACCGCGCTGGCGGCATAGACCACGCCGCCGATCGCCCGTTCCGGGCCGACCGAGCGCCACAGCACGTCGTCCGGGTCGATGCGCGGCAACCGGCGACCCTCCAGCGCACCGGGCAGGGCATGAAAATACCACCAGGGGATGCCGTTCATCACGAAGGCGACGCCGGTATCGGCGCGCAGCAGCGGCGCGATTGCCGTTGCGACCTGCGGCAGGGCCGGCGCCTTCACCGTCACCACCACGGCGTCCTGCGGACCGAGTTGCGCCGGATCGTCGCTGGCCGGCAGCGTGACGTGGTGCTCGCCATCGACCGCGCGCACCGTCAACCCGTCGCGCCGGATCGCCGCCAGATGCGGGCCGCGCGCCACCACCGAGACCTCGGCGCCGCCGCGCGCGAAACGCATCGCCAGATGGCCGCCGATTGCCCCGGCGCCATACACGCACACCCGCATGGCGGGACTCCCCTGCTGTTGCGCAGCATCGGACGACAGGGGGTGCGGCGCGTCAACTCGGGTGGCGGTTCAGTCCTCCAGCGCGTAGTGGATTTGCACCGTCGCGGTAATCGGCGTCTGACGCATGCCGGCGTCGAATGGCGGCAGCGTGGCGTTGCGCAGCATCGCCTCGGCCGCCGCGTCCAGCCGGGACGAGCCGGAGCCGCGCACCACCGCCACATTCGCCACCTGGCCCGACGGCTCCACGGTGAATCGCAGCGTCACGTTGCCTTGCTCACCGCGGCGCCGTGCCTCCTCCGGGTAGACCTTGTGGGAGGCGAGCCATGCCGCCAGCGCCTGCTTCCAGGACGCGCTGATCTGGGGCGGCGGCGCTTCCGCCGGCGCGGGCACCACCGCTTGCGGTGGCGGGCCTGGCGCGGGTTGCTGGGGCGGCGCGGGCGTCGTCTCGTTGGCTGCGGGCTGCGGCACCGCCGAGGGGCGCGCCGGGAGGGGACGTTGTCTCGGCGGCGGCGGTGGCGGGGGTGGCGGCAACGGCAGCGGCTCTGCCACCACCTCGGGCCGCGGAGGCGGCTCCGCTGCCGTCGGCGGAGGCGGCTCCGCTGCCGCTGGCGGAGGCGGCTGCGGCGCGGGCGGGGGAGGTTGCTCTGCCTCGGGCGGTGGCGGCCGGGGTTCCGTCCGGACCGGCGGCGGCATCTGCTGCTCGGTCGGTGCCGCTGCCGGTACCGGCGGGGAGGGCACGGCGGCCTCGAACACCAGGTCTACCGCCGGGGGCTCGGGCGGCGGCGCCGGCACGACGACCTGAACGACGAGCAAGAATATTCCCAAGGCGGTGGCATGCAGCAGTCCGGACGCGGCGAACGCACGGTCGGCCCGTTCCGCCTGACGCTGCGCCGGAATCAGACGCGGCCCGGCCACGCCGAACCGAATCGGTGGCTCACCCGACCGGTCGGTGACTGGGTCGGTCCGGCCCGTCCGACGCTCCGCCGGTATCAGGCGCGGCCCGGGCACGCCGAGGTGGATCGGCGGCTCGCCCGTCCAGTCGGGCTGCCTTGTGGCCCGAATAGTTATGTTATAACATAGCGTCACACACTCATTCTCTACCCACGACGCCCGGATTGGAAGAGGCCCTGCGATGCGCCCACGCCCCATCCTCCGCCTGGCTGCCTTGCTTGGCACCCTCGTCCCCGTTTGCCTCCCTGTTGGCCGCGCACGCGCCGCCGATCCGCCGCCCGCCACGACCGATCTGTCGTTCGATATCGACGTGATCTCACGCCGGCTCGACGCCGCGCGCCAGCAAATTCAGCCAAGCCTCGGCGCCAGCGTTTACGGCTTTTCGCCCGACGCGTTGCAAACCATTCCGCAAGGCGACAACACGCCGCTGAACCAGGTGCTGTTGCAGGCGCCCGGCGTGGCGCAGGACAGTTTCGGGCAAATCCATCTGCGCGGCGAGCATGCCAACGTGCAGTATCGCCTGAACGGCGTGGAATTGCCCGAGGGGCTGTCGGTGTTCGGCCAGGCGCTGGAGGAGCGCTTTGCCAACAGCATGTCGCTGATCACTGGCGCGCTACCGGCGCAGTATGGGTTCCAGACCGCGGGTGTGGTCGATATCGAGACCAAGACCGGCATCACCAATCCCGGCCTGACGCTGTCGATGTACGGCGGGAGTTGGAACTGGGCGCAGCCCAGCTTCGAATATGGCGGACAGAGCGGGCCGGTGAACTGGTTCATCACCGGCGACTACCTGCATGACGATCGTGGCATCGAGAACCCGGCATATAAGTTCGGTGCGATCCACGACACCACCAACCAGTTCCATGGCCTGGCCTATGTTGGTGCCATTCTCGATCCGGACACTCGGCTCAGCCTGATCCTGGGCGGGTTCGACGGTTCTTTCCAGATTCCCAACATACCCGGCCAGCCGACGCTGGGCTTCCCGGTCAACGGCATTGCGAATTTCGACAGCAGCAAGCTGAACGAGAACCAGCGCGAGGCGACCGACTTTGCCATTCTCTCGCTGCAAAAGCATGTCGGTGACGTGGATGTGCAGTTTTCTCTGTTCACCCGCTACAGCTCGCTGAACTACTCGCCGGACTGGCTGGGCGACCTGCTGTTCAACGGCATCGCGCAGCAGGCGGCCCGCACCGACACCGCCTATGGCATCCAGACGGACGGAAGCTGGAAGGTCAATGCGCAGCACACGCTGCGGTTCGGACTGCTGATGCAGCAGGAGACGACGACGGCGGATACGGTCTCCTCCGTGCTGCCGGTCGATGCCTCGGGGACGCCGACCACCGACGTGCCGTTCAACATCATTTCCAACACCAGCAACAGCGGCGGGCTGTACGGCGTCTATGTGCAGGACGAATGGCGCATCCTGCCGACGGTGACGATCAATGGCGGCTTGCGCTTCGATGATGTGGACCAGTTCACGCACGAGCACCAGATCAGCCCGCGGCTGAACGTGGTGTGGCAGGCGACGACAGACACCACGGCACATATTGGCTACGCACGCTACTTCGTGCCGCCGCCGTTCGAGCTGTTGACTTCCGGCGCGCTGAGCAGTTTTGCCGGGACCACGGCGGCGCCACAGGTGGACGAGAACAGTCCGGTCAAGGCCGAGCGGTCGCATTACTTCGATGCCGGAGTCAGCCAGGTGGTGATTCCGGGGCTGACCGTCGGTTTGGATGGGTTCTACAAGATCTCGCGCAACCTGATCGACGAGGGCCAGTTCGGCGCGCCGATCATCCTGACCGCGTTCAACTACGCGCAGGGATTGCAGGAGGGGGTGCAGTTGACCGCGAGCTACGATAGCGGGCCGTGGTCGTTGTACGGCAACATCGCTCGGGAGCGCGCAGTGGGCAAGGACATTGTCTCGGCGCAGTACAATTTCACCGCTTACGAGCTGGCCTTCATCGCGGATAACTACATCCATCTCGACCATGAGCAGGCGTGGTCCGGTTCGGCCGGCGCGGCCTACACGCTGAACCGGACGACCGACCATCCGACGCGGTTCTCGGTGGATGCCATCCTGCAGACCGGGCTGCGCGCGGACACGCCGACCATCCCGAACGGCACCGCGACGCCGACCTACGGCGTGGTCAACCTGTCGGTGGTGCAGAAGCTGCACACGGGGACCGAGCTGCGGCTGGACGTGCTGAATGTGGGCGACGTGATCTACGAAATTCGCAACGGCACCGGGGTGGGGGTTGGCGCGCCGCAATACGGGCTGCGGCGCACCATCCTGGCCGGAGTGACGCAGCATTTCTGAACGTACACCTCTCCCGCTCCGCGGGTGAGGTCGGCAAGCTGAACTCGCGGGGTGAGGGGCGTAACGCACGAACCGTCTGTGCGTTACGCCCCTCAGCCTCGTCGCTTGGCGCCTCGACCTCTCCCGCGGAGCGGGAGAGGTGTACGTCGCGGCAATGCTGCCTGCTAAGCCGCCACCCGTTGTGCCGGTGCCACCCGCGCATCTTCCAAAATCATCGCCGACGCCTTCTCTGCGATCATGATCGTCGGTGCGTTGGTGTTGCCGGCGATGATCGACGGCATGATGGAGGCGTCCACCACCCGCAACTGCGCAATGCCGTGCACCCGCAGGCGCGGATCGACCACCGCGCCTGGTCCGTGCCCCATGCTGCAGCTCCCGACCGGGTGCAGGTTGGACACGCCGCGCTGGCGCACATCCTCGGCCAATTGCTCGTCGCTGATGATCGACGGTCCCGGCAGCGTTTCCTCCACCAGCAGCTTTTGCAGCGCATGCTGCCGGGCGATCTGCCGCGCGATGCGCATGCCGGTGATGACCGCCTGCATGTCGTAGTCCGAGCGTAGGAAGTTGAAGCGGATTTCCGGCGGCGCGAACGGATCGGGGCTGCGCAGCCGCACCGTGCCGCGTCCCTCCGGCCGCAGATGCACCGGACTGATCGCGAAGCCCGGGAACGGATGCGAGATGATCCCGTGCCGGTTGCGATCGATCGTGCTCCAGGCCGAGATGTTCAGTTGCAGGTCGGGCCGCTCCAGCCGCTTGTCGCTGCGCACCAGCGCGCCGACATACAGCCCGTTGCCCGACATCGGCCCGCCGCGATACAGCGCGTATTGCACGCCGGCGACGATCTGCCGCGGAATCGAGTGGTGCAACTCGTTCAGCGAGATCGACCGCGAGATCCGCCAGGCGCAGTACGTGTTGAAATGGTCGTGCAGGTTGGACCCCACGTTGGGCAGGTCGTGCACCACGTCGATGGCCATGTCCCGCAAGTGCTCTGCCGGACCGATGCCCGACAGCAACAGAAGCTGCGGTGAGCCGTAGGCGCCGCCGGACACGATCACCTCGCCGCTGGCGCGTGCGGTCTCCAGCCCGCGCGGGGAGCGAAACGCCACGCCGACGGCGCGGCCGTTCTCCACTAACACTTGCGTGGCGTGCGCATGGGTGCGGATCACCAGGTTGGGCCGCTTGCGCGCGGGCCGCAGATACGCGGCAGCGGTGCTCCAGCGGCGACGGTCCTTGGTGGTGGTCTGGTAGTAGCCGCAGCCTTCCTGCTGCGCGCCGTTGAAGTCGGGATTGGGCGTGATGCCGGCCTGGATGCAGGCTTGCAGCAGGATCTTGGCGATCTCCCACTCATACGGCTGGTCGGACACGCGCAGCGGGCCGCCGGCGCCGTGGAACTCGCTTTCGCCGCGTTCGTTGTCCTCCGCCTTGCGGAAATACGGCAGCACGGATTCCCAGTCCCAGCCTTCGCAGCCGCGCTGCCGCCATTCGTCGTAGTCGGCGTGGTTGCCGCGCATATAGATCATGCCGTTGATCGAGCTGGTGCCGCCCAGCACCTTGCCGCGCGGTTGGTACATCACGCGGTCGTTGAGGTTCGGCTCCGGCTCGGAATCGAACATCCAGTTGACCCGCGGATTGCAGAAGGTCCTGGCGTAGCCGAGCGGAATGTGGATCCAGGGGTTGCTGTCCTTGCCGCCGGCTTCCAGCAGCAGCACGCGATGCCGGCCGGACTCCGAAAGCCGCGCCGCCAGCACGCAGCCGGCCGAGCCGGCGCCGGTGACGATGTAGTCGTAGGTGTCTTCTGCCGCGGACATCCTTCCCCCTTGTTTGTCGTAGCGGGATTGCCCCGACTGTCATTGCGAGGCCCGGAGGGCCGCGGCAATCTCCCGCCTGATCAATCGCCGTCGCCTCGTCGCGCTGGAGATTGCTGCGTCGCTACGCTTCTCGCAATGACCGTGGGACGGGGGGCCGCGCGTCGTGGCGACGGGTCATGCCGCCGCGCGTGCCGGCATCGCCGCCGCGTCCTGCAAAATCATCGCCGCGCATTTCTCGCCGATCATGATCGTCGGGGCATTGGTATTGCCACCGACCGCAACCGGCATGATCGACGCGTCCGCCACAAGCAGCCCCGCGATGCCATGCACGCGCAGCCGCGGATCGACCACGGTGTTAGGGCCGTGGCCCATGGCGCAGGAACTGGTGGGGTGCTGGTTGGACACGCCGCTCTGCCGCACGTAGTCGGCCAGCGCCGCGTCGCTGGTGATCGCCGGACCCGGCGCCAGTTCCTCCACCACATAGGGCCGCAGCGCCGGCTGCGCGGCGATCGTGCGCGCGAGGCGGATGCCGAACACCACCGCCTGCATGTCGTAGTCGGTGCGCAGGAAGTCGAACAGAATTGCCGGCGGCGCCAGCGGATCGGGACTGGCAAGCCGCACCGTGCCGCGCCCGTCGGGCCGCAGATGCACCGGGCTCAGGGTGAAGCCGGGAAACGGATGCGGCACGACGCGGTCCTTGTCGCGCTGCAACGTGCTCCATTCGAACAGGTTGATCTGGATGTCGGGGCGTTCGAACCGCTGGTCGCTGCGGGTGAACAACCCGGCATGGATGCCATTGCTCGCCATCGGCCCGGAGCGGAACAGCGCGTAGCGCAGCCCGGCCGCAACCTTGCGCAACGGACTGTTCTCCAGGTCGTTCAACGTAATGGCCTTGCTGCACCGCCAGCTCACATACGAGTTGAAATGGTCGTGCAGGTTCGCTCCCACCGACGGCATGTCGCGAACCACCGCGATGCCCATATCCCGCAGGTGCTGCGCCGGTCCCAGTCCCGACAGCAACAGCAGTTGCGGCGAGCCATAGGCCCCGCCCGACACGATGATGTCGCCCCGCGCATGCGCCGTGCGGCGGCCTTCCTGCGTGTGGTACTCGATGCCGACCGCGCGTTGGTTCTCGATCAGCACGCGCGTCGCCTGGGCGCCGGTGCGCACGACCAGGTTCGGCCGCTGCCGCGCCGGTTGCAGATACGCCTTCGCCGTGCTCCAGCGCCGCTTGTTGCTGCTGGTGGTCTGGTAATAGCCGCAGCCTTCCTGTTGCGCGCCGTTGAAGTCCGGATTGCGCGGGATGCCGGCCTGCACGGCAGCCTCCAGCACCGCGTCCGCCAGCTCGAACCGGCCGGGCTGATCGGAGACGTGCAGCGGGCCGCCGACGCCGTGGAAGTCGTCGGCGCCGCGCGTCTGGTTCTCCGCCTGCTTGAAGAACGGCAGCACGGAATCCCAGTCCCAGCCTTCGCAGCCGCGCTGCCGCCATTCGTCGTAGTCGGCGTGGCTGCCGCGCATGTACACCATGCCGTTGATCGAGCTGGAGCCCCCCAGCGTCTTGCCGCGCGGCAGGTACAGCCGCCGATTGGCGAGCTGCGGCTGCGGCGCACTCTCGAACTTCCAGTTCACCTGCGGGTTGACGTAGGTCTTGGCGAAGCCGAGCGGGATGTGGATCCAGGGATTGCTGTCGGGCGGCCCGGCTTCCAGCAGCAGCACGCGATGGCGGCCGGATTCGGACAGGCGCGCGGCGATCACGCAGCCGGCGCTGCCCGCGCCGGTGACGATGAAGTCGTAGGTTTCCTCCTCGGTGGTCATGGACGCCCCTTGTTCTTCAGGACGTCAAAGATCGGCCACCCTGATCCAAGTCGCAATCCCAGCGGCCAGCAGCACGCCGGCAATCAGCACCGGCACGTTGTCTGCACCCAACTCATGCGCCACCGCGGCCCAGAGCACGACCACCGCAACCCCGACGGCAATCCCGCCGATCAGGCTCGCCTTGCCCGGCTTGATGCGGACGCGTTGGCTCATTCCGCCGCCGCCTGCACGTGACCCGCGCGCACATCGTCGGAGGTGTTGCGCACCCGCTTCAGGTCGCGCCGCACGAAGCGCGCGTCATAGCCGTTGAAGATGTGTTGCAGCAGGCCACAGGCGAGATCGGAGGTGCCGAAGAACCAGTCGGCGACCGGATAGGTCAGGTTGAAATTGCGCTCCATCATCAGCGCGGTGTTGTGGTGCGCGATGTGGTGCCGGCGAATCGAGTTCACCAGCGGGATGTGCCGCACGATGCTGTCGTCCTTCACATGGCAGCAATAGTGGAACAGCTCGTAGTTCAGGTACAGCGCCACGTTGGTGATCAGCAGCAGCCAGCCGGCATTCGGCAGCCCCAGCAAGCCCAGGATCGCCGCCGGCGGCAGCGACAGCGCCATGAACGCCACCAGCGCATAGGGCGGGAAGAACACGATGCGGAAGTCGCGGCTGTTGTCGAAGGTCGGCTCGATATTGGTGAAGAACTGGTGATGCGCCAGCGTGTGGCGCTTGTAGATGCCCATGAAGCCCTTGACCGGCCGGTGCATCACGTAGCGGTGGATCCACCACTCGAACACGTTGGAAATGCAGAACGCCACCGGGATCACCAGGAACTCGTACCACGCGGGCCGGACCACCTGCCGCGCGCAATACCAGATGGCGGCGAGGCCCAGGGCGTAGATCAGCGCGACATGCGCCCAGCCGGAATAGGCCGGGGCGATGCGGGTGCGGAAGTCGGCGCGGAATGCCGCTTGCCGTTGGGACATCCGGACGTGGTCCATGGCGGTATCCTCCAACGCGCCAGTGATAGGACGAAAGTCCAGACGGCGACAAGGGGCTCGGCGGCCGGCATAGTCGCCGCGACATGCGAATAACCGGAGGGGAGCAGCGATGCTGGAAGTGGAAAAGCCGGCGGATATGAAGGCGCATATCGGTCAGCAGATCGGCAGCAGCGACTGGGTCACGGTGGACCAGGCGATGATCGACAAGTTCGCCGACGCGACCGGCGATCACCAGTGGATCCACGTCGATGTCGAGCGCGCGAAGCGCGAGATGCCGGGCGGCAAGACCATCGCCCACGGCTTCCTGACCTTGTCGCTGCTGGCCGGCCTGGCGCACCAGGTCTATGCGATCCGCAAGCGCTCGCGCGGCATCAACTACGGCTCCAACCGGATGCGCTTCACCGCGCCGGTGCAGGTCGGATCGCGCGTCCGGCTGCACCAGACGCTGCAGAACGTCGAGGATATCGAAGGCGGCGTGCGGATGACTTTCGAAAGCACCATGGAGATCGAGGGCCACCCGCGTCCCGCCTTGGTGGCGGAGACGCTCAACCTGGCATACGACTGAACCGCCGACGGAACCGCGCGTGACCTTCGCCGCCATGCACGTGGACAATGCGCCGGACGTCGTCGCACCGGATGGCTCGGCGGTGCGCGTGCTGGTGCGCACGGCGAGCGGCAGCATGGCGCGGTTCAGCCTGCCGCCGTTCGCCGTGTCGCACGCCGTGGCGCATCGCACCGTGGACGAACTGTGGTACTTCCTGGCGGGCAGCGGCCGCATGTGGCTGCGCGCCGGCGATCGGGAAGCGATTATCGACGTTGCGGCGGGGCTGTCGGTTGCCGTCCCGGTCGGCACGGCGTTTCAATTCCGCTCCGATTCCGCCGAACCGCTGCAAGCGGTTGGCGTGACGATGCCGCCCTGGCCGGGCGAGGACGAGGCTATCGCCCTGGCAGGCCCCTGGCCGGCGACGGTCTGATTCCAATCCGCCGTGCAAATTTCTCCCCCTCCCCTTGAGGGTGGGGGTTGGGGGGAGGGGTGCGTACATCCGCTGCCGGCGGATTCGCGCACCCCTCCCCCCCACCCCCCTCCCACAAGGGGAGGGGGAGAAATTTGCATTGTCGCCGCCACTGCGCTGCCGGTTGCCGCCCGGGCCGACGACGGTTTAGACATCTAGACAAATCGGATCTTCCTCCAGGTTCCCAATCCGGCCGCAACTGCCCAGATTCCAACCCGCGCTCGAAGGATCAGGCCATGTCCAGCTCCGCACAAATCGGCGGCGTCACGTCGGCACAGCGGGCCACCTCACGCCGGGTTCTTGCCGTCGCCTGCGGCGCACACGCGCTGCACGACGGCTTCACCGACCTGATCTACGTGCTGTTGCCGGTCTGGCAGACCGAGTTCGCCCTGAGCTACGCCGCTCTCGGCGTGCTGCGCATGCTGTTCGCCGGCGCGATGGCCGGCCTGCAAGTGCCGGTATCCCTGCTCGCCAAACGCCTGGGCGGACCGCTGCTGCTGGCAATCGGCACCGCGGTAGCCGGCGGCGCCTATCTCGCGATCGGACTCACCGGCGCAAGCTTCACCGTTCTGGTGCTGGCCCTGTTGGTGGGCGGCGCCGGAGCCGCCACGCAGCATCCGATCGGCTCGTCGCTGGTGGCGGCGGCCTATGCCGATACCGGCGTCCGAGGTCCCTTGGGCACCTACAATTTCGCCGGCGATCTGGGAAAGATGGCGTTGCCCGCCGCGACCGCGTGGCTGCTGAGCCTGATGCCGTGGCGCTCGGCGCTGGGATCGATCGGCACGCTCGGCCTGGTCGCGGCGGTGCTGATCCTGCTGCTGCTGCCGCACGGTGCCCGCATCGCGGATGCCGCGAATGCCGAGCCGACGCCGCCACAAGTGGAGGCAAAACGCGCCGTTCAGGCGACGCAATCCCGGCAGCGCGGCGCCTTTCCCGTGCTGCTGGCAATCGGCGTGCTGGACAGCGGCACCCGCATGGGGTTCCTCGCCTTCCTGCCGTTCGTGCTGAAGGCGAAGGGTGCCGACACGCCGATGATCGGCATCGCCCTGACGTTGATCTTCGCTGGCGGAGCAGCGGGGAAGCTGGCTTGCGGTTGGCTCGGCGCGCGATTGGGCGTGTTGCGCACGGTCCTGCTCACCGAGCTTGGCACCGCGCTCGGCATCGTGGTCCTGGGCCAGGTCTCGCTGCCGTTTGCGCTGGCCTGCCTGCCGCTGATCGGGATTGCCCTGAACGGCACCTCGTCCGTGCTGTATGGCACGGTGCCCGAGTTTGTCCGGGCAGATCGGCACGCGCAAGCGTTCGGCCTGTTCTACACCGGCACCATCGGCGGTGGCGCGATCGCCCCGTTCCTGTACGGTTTCGCCGGCGACGCATTCGGCCCCACCCGAGCCATCCTCGTGGTGGCCGCGGTCTGCCTGCTGACGTTGCCGCTGGCCTGGGTGCTGCGGCCGTCCCTGGCGAGACGGCCATAGCCGGTTACAGCGGCTTCAGCGGCGGCGCCTCGCCTGGCGGCAACGGCACCTGAGCGACGTTCAGCACCATCGACACCAGGCTGTAGTAGCCGACGGCGCCGACCAGATCCATCACGCCGCGTTCGCCGAACTTGCTCTTCACGGCTTCGTAGTGCGCGTCGGATACCCCTGCCCGGTGCCGAGCAATTCGGTGGCGAAATCGTAGACCGCGGCCTCGTCCGCATCCATGCCCGGCGGCCGCGTGCCGTTGGCGACCGCGTCGGCGATCTCCTGTTTCAGCCCCGCCTGGATGGCGAGCCGGCGATGCGCATAGAACTCGTATTGCGCGGTCCATTTGCGGCCGGCCATGCAAATCGCCAGCTCGTTCAGCTTCGCGGGGAGCGACGTGCCGAAACGCACATAAGCGCCGACGCGCTGCACCAGGTCGCACAACTCCGGGCTGCGCAGCAGTGCATTGAACGGCCCGCGCACGCCGGCGCCGCGCGGTCCCGACTGGATCGCGTCCAGCACCGTTTTCTGTTCCGGCGTCAGTTGGTCCGGCGGAATCGCCGGCAGGCGTCCTTCATTGGCCATCGGTCTCTCTCCCATGTTGCGTGATCAGGGCATCGCGGCGGTCAGCCCGCCATCGACGATGATTTCAGTCCCGGTGATGTAGTGTGCCTCGTCGGACGCCAGGAACAGCACGGCATGCGCCACGTCCCAGGCATCGCCCATGCGGCCCAGCGGCACCGCCTTGTGGCGCGATTCGATCAGCGCCGCGAGGTCGTTGTTGCCGACGGTCTTCGCCAGCCGGGTCTCCACCAGCGGCGTGTGCATCAGTCCCGGCACCACGGTGTTCACCCGGATGCCCTGCTTCGCGTACGCACCGGCGGTAGAGCGGGAAAGCTGGATCACCCCGGCCTTCGACGCGCTGTAGCCGACATGGGTGCGGCCCGAGGCGAAATCGTTGCGCATACCGGCAACGGACGAAATATTGACGATCGCCCCCTTGCCCTGCTTCAGCATCGCTGGAATGGCGTACTTGCAGCCGAGGAACGCCGTTTTGAGGTTGAAGTCGATCTGCCGGTCCCAGACTTCCTCGGTCATCGACACCGGATCGCCCGGCGCGGAACCGCCGACATTGTTGACCAGCACGTCGAGCCGCTGGAACCGCGCGACGCAGGCCTGCACCATCACCGCGACATCGGCCGACCGCATCATGTCGCAACAGTGCACGGCGCAGATGCCGCCTGCGGATTCGATGATGCCGCGGGTTTCCTCGGCCGCGGCCTGGTTGATGTCGACCAGGAACACCGCTGCGCCCTGACGCGCCAGCAACGTCGCGGTCGCTTTGCCGTTGCCCCAGCCGGGACCCACCGATCCCGCGCCGGTGACGATTGCGACCTTTCCCGCCATGCTGAGCATCGGCGCGCTTCCTTCCCCCAGTCCAGGCGCAAGCTTATGGCGTGGGGCGATGGCGGGCAATCGCGTGAACGACGAAAGGCCATGGCTCTGTCCTGAAAACCGCCAGGGGACTTTGTCCTGCGGACGCTAACTCAGGGCGCGGCGGCACTGGCAGACCCTCCTCGAAATGGCGGGCGAAGGCCCTACGAGTCCTTAACAGGAAGCTAGAGGGAAGCCGGTGACACACCTGGTCCGTCGCTTTGGTCCACCGTTTGGCCTGACAGGTACCCACTGGCCAGTGCTGTGGGGGCAGGTCAACGAAGCAAGCAAGCAAGCAAGCTTTTAACACAGATTTTCACAGATTAAGTCACAGATTAGAGCTAACGACTGCGTGCACACAAAGGTTAGACATTACGTAATAACAATTATTAATATTCCTGTCTGTGCCTTAATCTGTGCCTTAATCTGTGAAAATCTGTGTTAAAAACTTGCTTGCTTCCTTGCTTGCTTTCCGCTTCCCCCAACGGTCCAGGCGGCAGCAGCCAAGACCGCGTGCCCAGTCACCTGCGATTGCCATGGGCGACACCCTCGTTCAGCCGATCGCCAACCCCGCCAGCGCCGCACGCAAGTCAGCGATCCCCGCCCCGGTCTCGCTGCTGGTCGGCAGCACCTCCGGATGCGCCGCGGGATGCGCCCGCGCCAGCCGCGCCGCTTCCTCGACCTTGCGTGCCAGCGCCGCCGGCTTCACCGCGTCGATCTTGGTCAGCACGATCTGGAACGCCACCGCGGCGCGGTCGAGCAACCCCAGGACCGACGTATCGATCGGCTTGATCTCGATGCGCGCATCCAGCAGCAGCATCACGCGGCGCAGCGTCGGCCGGCCGCGCAGGTAGTCGAACATCAGCCCCTGCCAATCCGCCTTCACGTCCTGCGGTGCGCGCGCATAGCCGTAGCCCGGCATGTCCACCAGCGTCAGCCGCCCGGCGAGGTCGAAGAAATTGAGCTGCCGTGTGCGGCCCGGCGCGGCGGAGACGCGGGCCAGCGCGTGCCGTCCGGTCAGCGCGTTCAGCAGCGACGATTTGCCCACGTTGGAGCGGCCGGCGAAGGCAACCTCCGGCCCGCCCGGCGCCGGCAGATGATCGAGCCCTTGTGCCGCCTGCACGAACCGGCACTCGCCGGCGAACAGCACACGGCCGGCTTCCAGCGCCGCCGCGACATCGGCTGCATCCCTGTCGTCGCCAACGTGCGGAGACGCGCTCAGGTGCGTGCCAGCCCGGGGCGCGCCAGTCGGGTACGGCGCATGATCAGCCATTGCTGGGCGACCGACAGCGTATTGTTCCACGCCCAGTAGATCACCAGCCCGGCCGGGAACCGCGCCAGCATGAAGGTGAAGATGATCGGCATGAACTGGAACATGCGCGCCTGCACCGGATCGGGCGGCGGCGGGTTCAGCTTCTGCTGCAGGAACATCGTCAAGCCCATGATCAGCGGCCAGAGACCGAGATGCAGGTACGGCGAGATGGTGGACGGATCGAACGGGATCAGCCCGAACAGGTTGAACACGTTGGTCGGATCGATCTGCGACAGGTCGTGGATCCAGCCGTAGAACGGCGCCTGCCGCATCTCGATCGTGGTGAAGATGACCTTGTAGAGCGAGAAGAACACCGGAATCTGCACCACCATCGGCAGGCAACCCGATGCCGGGTTCACCTTCTCGGCCCGGTACATCGCCATCATCTCCGCCTGCATCTTCGACGGGTCGTCCTTCAGGCGTTCCCGCATCGCAGTCATTTTCGGTCCGAGCAATTTCATCTTGCTCATCGAGCGGTACGAGTAGTTCGCCAGCGGGAAGAACAGCAGCTTGACCCCGAAGGTGAACGCCAGGATCGCCAGGCCGAAATTCCCCAGGATGCCGTTCAGCCAGTCCAGGCAATAGAAGATCGGCTTGGTGATCAGATAGAACCAGCCGAAATCCACCGCCTTGTCGAAATTCGGAATGTGGTATTCCGCCTCGTAGCGGTCCAGCAGCCGCACGATCTTGGCGCCGGCGAACAGGTGCGACGCCAGGCTGGCGGTCGAATCCGGGGCGACGGTCGTCGCGTCCTGGGCGATGTAGCCCACCTGATAGTGGTCACCGTCCTCGGCGATGTGCAGGAAGCTCAGCTTCTCCGCCACCGACTGGTCCGGCACCACCGCGGCGAGCCAGTATTTGTCGGTAATGCCCGCCCAGCCGCCGGTCGACGTCGCGTCGTAGGCGACGCCGTTCGCCTTGTCGCCTTCCGACCTGGCCTTGGGATAAGTGGTCTCGTGCAGCGTGCCGTCCACCACGCCCAGCAGGCCCTCGAACAGGATGTAGTAGCCGGCGACCTCCGGCGTGTAGTCGCGGCGCACGCGCGCCCAGGGGAACAGCTTTACCGGCGCGCCGGTGGCGTTCTTCACCGACTGCTGCACGCTGAACATGTAGTCGTCATCGACCGAGAGCAGCAGTTGGAAGGTCAGCCCCTGCCCGTTGTCCCAGGACAGCGTCACCGGATGCGCCGCGCCGAGCGTGTCGGCCGAGGCGACCCACAGCGTGTCGTTGCCCGGCACTTTGACCGGTTCGCCGTTGGCCGGCGTCCAGCCGTACTGCACGTAGTAGGGCTGCGCGTCCGACAGCGGCTCCAGCAGCCGCACATTCGGCGAGTTCGGATCCTGCGTGTCGTGGTAGTCGGTCAGGATCAGGTCGTCGATGCGGGCGCCCACCAGGCTGATCGACCCCTGTAGCCGCGGCGCGGCGATCTTCAGGCGCGGCACGTTCTTCGGCACGGTCGGCTGGACCGTCTGGCCGCCGACGCCGGGAGAGCCCTCGGCCGGGGTGGCCGCGCTCTTCCCCGGCGCCGCCTGGTTGCTGGCCACGCTCGTCGGCGCCGGTGCCGGCGGGTGCGGCAGATGCGGCGAGACCAGGAACTGGAAGCCGAGCAGGATCGCGATCGACACCGCGATTGCCAGCATGAGGCGCTTCTGGTCCATCAAACCCTCGTGTTATCGCCGCGTGTCATCGCCGGATGTCATTGCCCTTGGCGGGGACGGGCCGGGGGCACCGGGTCGTAGCCGCCGTCGCACCACGGGTTGCAGCGCAGGATGCGCCGCGCCGCCAGGCTGCTGCCACGCACCGCGCCATGCGCCCGAAATGCCTCGATCGCGTAGTCGCTGCAACTCGGCCAGAAGCGGCAGTTGGCGCCGATCACCGGCCGGATCGTCCATTGATAGGCGCGGACGGCGCCAACCGCGAGATGGGCGGCCGGCGTCACAGCACGCCGGCCTTGGCCAGGGCATGTCGCAGGTCATCCCGCAGGGCGGCAAAATCGCGGGACCGGGTCGCGGCGCGGCCGATCACCACCAGGTCGGCGCCGGCGACCGGCTGGTCCCGCAGCAGCAGGCGGGCGGCCTCTTTCAGGCGGCGGCGGGTGCGGTTGCGAATCACCGCGTTGCCGACCTTCTTGGTGACGGTGAAGCCCAGCCGGGCCGGCGCGTCGTCGGCACGCTTCAGGGCTTGCAGCACCAGCCCCGGCATCGGCGCCTTGCGGCCTTTGGCGGCGACACGCAGGAATTCGGCCCGCCGGGTCAGGCGGCCGTGGCGGGCTGGTTGGGGGTTCGTCGCCACGGGGCCGCACGGCAATGGGATGGCCGGCACGGGGATCATCGGTGCGGGGCTGGTCGCCATCGGGCTGGTGAGCACAGGACTGGTCGGCATGGGCGCGGCCTCCTCCTGGCCCGGCGTTGATCCGGGGCCTCCCCCGGACGCTTGATCCGAGGGTTTCCCCGGGGGCCGCCCGGCAAGAGACCGCGCGGTGCTCAGGCGGACAGGCGCTTGCGGCCCTTGGCGCGGCGATTGGCCAGCACCTTGCGGCCGCCGACGGTGGCCATGCGGGCGCGAAATCCGTGCCGGCGCTTGCGAACCAGCTTCGACGGTTGATAGGTGCGCTTCACGAGGCGGTTCTCCGGTCGGGGCAATTCACATGCGCACGCCACCGCACCTGGGCGGGCGGTTCGTCGCAGGCGGCGGCTTATAGGGGCGGGACCCGGGGGCGTCAATCTCAGTCGCGGCAGTCAGTCCGCGGTTGCAGCCGGGGGCCGCATCCCCATAGGAGAGGCGCGCCCGTCGCGTCGAGGAGGGTCCATGGAAAACCTCAAGCCGCCCGCCCGCTACCACGACCTGGCCGATCCCCAGGCACAGCCGCGCTATACCGGCATTGCCAGCTTCTTCCGCGCCCCGCATGGGGCCGCGCTGGCGGAGACCGATATCGGTTTGATCGGTGTGCCGTTCGATGGCGGGGTGACCAATCGCTCCGGCACCCGGCACGGTCCGCGGGCGGTGCGCGAGCAATCGGCGCTACTGCGGCGGATCAACGCCGCCACCGGCGTGACGCCGTTCGCCTCGGCGCGGGTGCGCGACCTGGGCGACTGCTGGCTGGAGCAGCCCTACGCGCTGGAGGGTGCGCTGGACGAGATCGCGGCATTCTACAGGACGGTGGTGGGGGCCGGCGTGGTGCCGCTGTCGGTGGGCGGCGACCACTCGATCAGCCTGCCGATCCTGCGCGCGGTGGGCGCGGCCCGGCCGGTCGGTATGGTGCATATCGACGCGCATTGCGACACCGGCGACGACTACATGGGCTCGCGCTTCCACCACGGCGCGCCGTTCCGCCGCGCGGTGGAGGAGGGGGTGCTGGACCCCGCGCGGGTCATCCAGATCGGCATCCGCGGCACCACCAACGACCCGGACATGTGGGGGTTCAGCAAGCGCAGCGGCATGCGGGTGCTGCCGATGGACGAGTTCGCCGATCACGGCTGGCGCTTCGCGGCAGAGGAGGCGCGGCGGGTGGTGGGTCGCGGCCCGGCCTACCTGTCGTTCGACATCGACAGCCTGGACCCGTCGCAGGCGCCCGGCACGGGCACCCCCGAAGCCGGTGGCATCACCGCCCTGGAGGCTCTGCGGTTGCTGCGCGCGCTGCGCGGGGTGGATTTCGTCGGCGGCGACCTGGTGGAGGTATCGCCGCCGTTCGACGTGGGCGGACTGACGGCGTTCAACGGAGCATCGTTGCTGTTCGAGATCCTGTGCCTGCTGGTGGAGGCGTGGCAGGCACGGGCCGGCGCGGGGCGTTGAGGCCTCTGGCGTTGGCGGGCGGGCGCGGCTATATGCCGGCGCTTGCGCCGCCGGTCGGGATCGGCAGCGCCAGGCAAGGGACCACGCTGATGAAGCCGGGCATCCACCCCGAATACCACGAGATCACCGTCATCATGACGGACGGAACGCAGTTCAAGACGCGCTCCTGCTACGGCAAGGCCGGCGACACGCTGCGGCTGGACATCGATCCGAAGTCGCACCCGGCCTGGACCGGCCAGCACCGGATCATCGATTCCGGCGGTCAGGTGGCCAAGTTCAACAAGAAGTTCGCCGGGCTTGGCCTGAAAGGGTAAGGCCGGGGCGAAGTCTGGTTGCCCGGCGGCGTCAGCCATCTGCTGCCGCCGCGGTGCATCCGGCACGCTTCACGACCGAATCAATAGATCCCGGCCGCGGCGAATGGCGGCCCCAGCCAGGGCATGCGCCCGAGCCGGCTGCTGTCGCGCGCCGGAGCGCGACCAAGGACATGCGTGTCTTCCGCAATCCAGCAAGATTTTAACACGGAGGAAGATCGAGAGCCACGGAGGGCCACGGAGCAGAATAGAATTTCGCTTCGCGCGAAGCGCGGCAAATCTGCTCTGCGGCTCTCGATCTTCCTCCGTGTTAGAATCTTGCAGGCTCGCCGCACGCACGGAACGGCCAGCAATTTCAATGTCGGCGCAGGACAACGATTCTATTGGTGTTGGTTCCCTTGGCGTTGTTCCTGACGCCCCAGCAGTTTGCCGTCTTGGTGAATTCCTGCTGGTTCACCATCACGAAAAGACGGTCAAAAGGCAGCCCTTCCGCGGCCTCCCAGACCAGCCGTTCAAGCAGGACCTTGCCGTTGCGCACCTCGCCGACCTCGAAAGCGACGTGCCCGCCCGGCCGAACGACCCGTGCCAGCTCGCCCAGCGTGTCCCGCACCATGGTCTGCCAGCCCGCCTCGGTGCGGTGCTGCACAATGGCAACGTTCGCCACGTCGATGCCGGCGAACCAGCTCCGCAGCCAATTGTCTTCCGCGTATTGCACGATGTCGAGGAAGGGCGGGGACGTGACGACCAACTGAACCGACAAGCTGCCGATCGCCGGCGTGGCCTGCGCGCAGCCGGTGGTCAGCAGCGCCGGCGGGTGGGGCGCCATCGGTCCGTCGCGCAACAAGGACGCGCTCTTTTTCAAAATCAGCGTCTTCACGTCGCGGTCCGGCGGCGTCTGCCCCCGGCGTGCATTGATCTTCCGCTGCGAAACAGCGGAAACCGCTTGATTGGGCGGCAGCGTGTAGACGGAGAAAAAGCCCGGCGAATGACCGGTCAATCGGTTGATCGCCACCATCCTGATCCAGTCGTCCACCGGGTCCGGCGCACGGTCCAATGGCGCCCGTTCGATCAGCCAGCCGCGCAGCGCACAGATGTGACGCAATGTCCGCTCGCTGTAGAAGGCGAGCAAGTCCGCGTCGTCGATCTTGCCGTCGTCCCAGCCGATCTGGTCCAGCCGGCGCGCGACGTCGCGGAGCGCCGGCGGCGCCAATCGGGGGCGGCTCAACAGGATGCTCAATGGGTTGATGTCGTTGCCGATCGGCCGGCGGCCCATCAGGGCCGCCTGAACGGGGGTTGTCCCGCGCCCCATGAACGGGTCGTAGACGGCGTCGCCTGGAGCCGTGAGACGATCGATGAAGAACGCCGGAAGCTGCGCCTTGAAGCACGCCCGGTAGCTGACCTCGTGGAGTGAATGGGCCTGACGCTGACCCGACGTCCAGAATTCGTTGATCAGATAACGGACGGAGCCTTCCCAGGCCTCGGCCGACGGCTTGCCGAATTGACAGAAATCCTCGACCAGGTCGGCGAAACTCGGGCTCCTGCCATCGGTTGCGGCGGCCAAGACAGCGCAATCCTGCGCGAACAGCGGAAGCGCATCGAGAGCCGAATCGGTCATACCGGATTTTAGTCGACACCCGAACTGTTCACCAGCCCGGGTGCGCGGCTTCGCATACGCGTCAGCCAGGTCGACCGGGTCATTCCGGGACGCGGGGAAGCCGCGGCGCGCGGCGGCAGGCGCCGCGCTCCTGCCAACCGGACTTTGCCGGCCTTTCTTCGCCCTCTCGCGGCACGAAAAGCCCTTGAACCCGTGGGGCACTTTGCCCATGTCGAGAGCGTCCGGAATGCCCTGTCGGGGTTCCGGGGACTTGCGTAGGGGCCGGCCCAACCGGGCGGCCCAAAACGAGAACCTTGCTAGTGCAGGAGGTTTGCCATGACAACGTATGATTTCGCACCACTGTTCCGTACTGCCATCGGTTTCGACCGGTTGGCCCGCCTGATGGACACCGCTGTGTCCAGCGCTGAAGCGCCCAGCTATCCGCCCTACAACATCGAGAAGACCGGCGACGACACCTACCGCATGACCATGGCGGTGGCCGGCTTCCGCCCCGAGGACCTCGACATCACGGTCAAGGAGAACACCCTGGTGGTCTCCGGCCGTGTCAGCGGCGAGGGCAGTTCGGGTGAAGTGCTGTATCGCGGCATCGCCGGCCGTGCCTTCGAGCGTCGGTTCGTGCTCGCCGACCACATCGTGGTCGAGGGCGCCAACCTGGAGAACGGCCTGCTGTATGTGGGCCTGAAGCGCGTTGTGCCGGAGGCGCTGAAGCCGCGTAAGATCGCTATTGGCGGCATGGCCGCTCCGACGGCGATCGCCAACGACGCGGTGGAGGCTGCCAAGGCGGCGTAACCCGCTGCGGGTTGCGACGGAGCGAGGGGGCCGGGTTTCCGGCCCCTTTTCGTTTGGGCGTCTTCGTCGTTTGCGCCGCGTGCTATCGGCGTCCTAACGATGCAGGCAATGCCAGCGATGCGGGTGACATGCCCACCAGCCTCAGCATCCGCAACCTCGACGCGACGCTGATAGACCGCCTGAAGTGCCGTGCCGCGCGCCATGGCCGCTCGGCCGAGGCGGAAGTGCGCGAAATCCTGCGCCAGGCATTGGAAGCCGAGGCAGAGCCCGGCTTCGATGCGCTGGCAGCGGAATTGCGCACCCTGACCGCGGGCCGGCGACACCCGCCCGCCGAGGCGCTCATGCGCGAGGGGCGGGACGAGCGATAGGGCGGAAAAGCGCGGCACATCCCACCGCTCCGAAG
>JBEKNT010000041.1:0-24885 GCA_049522565.1 Acetobacteraceae bacterium | reverse complement strand
ATGATGTAACGGTCAGCTTCGACGGATTCCGCGCGTTGAACGCGCTGTCGCTGGTGCTGGAACCGGGCGAGATGCGCGCGGTGATCGGCCCCAACGGCGCCGGCAAGACGACGATGATGGACGTGATCACCGGCAAGACCCGTCCCGACACCGGAAAGGTGGTATTCGGCCCCGACACCGATCTGACTCGACTGGACGAGCCGGCCATCGCCGCGCTGGGCATCGGCAGGAAATTCCAGAAGCCGACCGTGTTCGAACCGCACACTGTCTGGGACAATCTGCTGTTGGCGCTGGCGGGCGACCGCAGGCCGCGCTTCACGCTATGGGCGCGCGAAACGCCGGCTGAACGGGAGCGCATCGATTCTATTCTGTGCACCATCCGCCTGACCGAGCATCACCATCGCCGCGCCGCCGACCTGTCGCACGGCCAGAAGCAGTGGCTGGAGATCGGCATGCTGCTGGCGCAGGAACCGCAACTGCTGCTGGTCGATGAACCGGTGGCCGGCATGACCGATGCGGAAACCGAGCAAACGGCGGAGTTGTTGCGCGAGATCAACCGTACGCGCAGCGTGGTGGTGGTAGAGCATGACATGGCCTTCGTCCGCGCGCTGGGCGTGAAAGTGACGGTGCTGCACGAAGGGTCCGTGCTGTCCGAGGGCTCGATCGACCATGTCAGCGCCGACCCGCGCGTCATAGAAGTGTATCTCGGGCGATGAAACTCGAAGTCGAACGCGTGGATCTGCATTACGGCGCGGCCATCGCGCTGCGCCAGGTGTCGCTGACCGTGGAAACCGGCGCGGTCACCTGCCTGCTGGGCCGCAACGGGGTCGGCAAGACCTCCTTGCTGCGCGCGGTTGTCGGCGCGCATCCGATCAGCGCCGGTGCCATTCGCTGGAATGGCGAGGACATCACGCCGCTGCCCACCTATGAGCGCGCCCGCCGTGGCATCGCCTGGGTGCCGCAAGGCCGCGACATCTTTCCCCTGCTGACGGTGCGGGAAAACCTGGAGACCGGCTTTGCGGTTTTGCCACGCGGGGAGCGTCGTGTGCCGCCGCACATCTTCGAACTGTTCCCGGTGTTGCAGACGATGTTGCGCCGGCGGGGCGGCGATCTGTCGGGCGGACAGCAGCAGCAATTGGCCATCGCGCGCGCCCTGGTGACAAAGCCGAAGCTGCTGGTGCTGGACGAGCCGACCGAGGGCATCCAGCCCAGCATCATCAAGGATATCGGCCGCGTGATCGCGCTGTTGCGTTCGCAGGGCGACATGGCCATCCTGCTGGTCGAGCAATACTACGATTTCGCGCAGGAGCTGGCCCAGACGATCGCGGTGATGGACCGCGGCGACATCGTACTGTCCGGGCGGCGGGAGGAGCTTGACGAAGCGGATGTTCGACGTCGCCTCTCGGTCTGACGTTTCCTCCCTGCAACGTGCGGCCGGTGAGCTGCGCGTGGCTTTCAAGCGGCGTGGTGACCTGACAGTGCTGGACGACCTGCGCCAGGTCGGCTGCCTGAAGCTGCGCTTTCCGCGTGTCGAGCAGGAAGAATGGACCTCGGCGGTCATGTTGAACACAGCCGGGGGCGTCGCCGGCGGTGATCGGTTGGACGGTGGATTCGCCCTGCGCGAGGGCACGCGCGCTACGATTACTGCGCAGGCAGCGGAACGGTTCTATCGCGCACTGCCCGGCAGCGATGCGGCGTTCGTGCGAAACCGGCTGACCGTGGCGGCGGGCGCGTGCCTCGAATGGCTGCCGCAGGAGACGATCCTGTATGATCGGTGTGCGCTGGACCGCCGGCTGGACATCGATCTCGCAGACGATGCCTGGTTCCTTGGCGTGGAGTCGCTGGTGTTCGGTCGCGCGGCGATGGGTGAACGCGTTGGCCAGGCCTGGCTGCGCGACGGCTTCCGCGTGCGTCGCGGCGGGCGCTGGCTGCTGCACGATGCGGTGCGGCTGGAGGGCGAGGTCGATGCGTCGTTGCGACGCGCAACGATCGCCGGCGGTGCACGCGCCATGGCGACGCTGGTGCATGTCGCACCGAATGCCGAAGCGGCGCTGGACGGTGTGCGTGCCGCGCTGGCCGACGCGGACGTCGAGGCCGGCGTCAGTGCCTGGAATGGCATGTTGGTGGCGCGTATTCTTGCCGGCGACGCCGCCCTGCTGCGCCGCGCAGTCATTGCCGCGTTGGCTATGCTGCGCGCGCCGCGTCCACTGCCGCGTGTGTGGCTGTGCTGAGAGGAAACGCATGAACCTGACCCCGCGTGAGAAGGACAAACTGCTCATCAGCATGGCGGCCATGGTGGCGCGTCGCCGGCTGGAGCGCGGTGTGACGTTGAACCATCCCGAAGCAGTCGCGCTGATCACCGACTTCGTCGTGGAGGGGGCCCGCGATGGCCGCAGCGTCGCAGACCTGATGCAGGCCGGCGCCAAGGTGCTGACCCGCGCGCAGGTGATGGAAGGCGTCGCCGAAATGATCCACGACGTGCAGGTGGAAGCGACGTTTCCGGACGGGACCAAATTGGTGACCGTGCACGAACCGATCAGGTAACAACGACACTTTCTCTGCCGCTTCGCGGCAGAGGTTGGGGTGAGGGTGCCACATGATCCCCGGAGAAGTCTTTCCGCAAGCCGGCGATGTCGAACTCAATGCCGGTCTGCCGCGCACCGCGATGACCGTCGCCAATACCGGCGACCGGCCGATCCAGGTCGGCAGCCACTACCATTTCGCCGAAACCAACCCGGCGCTGTCGTTCGACCGTGCCGTCGCGCGCGGCCAGCGGCTGGACATCGCCGCCGGCACCGCGGTGCGCTTCGAGCCAGGCCAGACGCGGGAGGTCACGCTGGTGCCATATCGTGGCCGCCGCGTCGTGCAAGGTTTCCGCGGCGCCGTCATGGGAGATCTCGACTGATGGCCCGCATCACGCGCCGTGCCTATGCCGACATGTTCGGTCCCACCACCGGCGATCGCGTGCGTCTCGCCGATACCAACCTTATTATCGAGGTGGAACGTGATCTGACGACCTACGGCGAAGAGGTCAAGTTCGGCGGGGGGAAAGTGATCCGCGACGGCATGGGCCAGTCGCAGGCATCCCAGGCGCAAGGCGCGGTGGACACGGTGATTACCAACGCGCTGATCATCGACCATTGGGGCATTGTGAAGGCCGATGTCGCGATCACCAACGGGCGCATCGCGCGCATCGGCAAGGCGGGCAATCCGGACGTGCAGCCGAAGGTCGATATCATCATCGGCCCCGGGACCGAGATCATTGCGGGAGAAGGCAAAATCCTCACCGCCGGCGGCATCGACAGCCATATTCATTTCATCTGTCCGCAACAGGTGGACGACGCCATCGCCGCCGGCATCACCACATTGATCGGTGGCGGCACCGGTCCCGCCACGGGCACCGCGGCAACCACCTGTACGCCCGGCCCCTGGCACATCGCACGCATGTTGCAGGCAGCCGAGGGCCTGCCGGTGAACCTCGCGTTCGCCGCCAAGGGCAATGCCGCACGCCCTGCCGCGCTGGAGGAGATGATCCGCGCCGGCGCCGCCTGCCTGAAGCTGCATGAGGATTGGGGCACGACGCCGGCCGCGATCGACTGCGCGCTGTCCGTCGCCGACCGGTTCGACGTGCAGGTGATGATCCACACCGATACGTTGAACGAATCCGGTTTCGTCGAAGACACGATTGCCGCTTTTCAAGGCCGCACCATCCACGCCTTCCATACCGAGGGGGCCGGCGGCGGCCACGCCCCCGACATCATCAAGGTGGCCAGCCTGCCCAACGTTCTGCCGAGTTCCACCAATCCGACGCGTCCGTACACCGCGAACACGCTCGACGAACATCTCGATATGCTGATGGTCTGCCATCACCTCGACAGCGCCATTCCGGAAGACGTCGCCTTCGCCGAAAGCCGCATTCGCAAGGAGACGATCGCCGCCGAGGACATCCTGCACGACCTTGGCGCGTTGTCGATGATGTCGTCCGATAGCCAGGCGATGGGGCGGGTCGGCGAGGTCATCATCCGCACCTGGCAGACCGCGCACAAGATGAAGATGCAGCGCGGCGCCTTGCCGGGCGACGGGGACGGCAACGACAATGCGCGGATCAAGCGCTATATCGCAAAGTACACCATCAACCCGGCGATCGCGCAGGGTATGGCGAACGAAATCGGCTCGATTGAGGCGGGTAAACTCGCCGATCTTGTCCTGTGGTCTCCGGCCTTCTTCGGCGTTAAGCCCGACCTGGTGATCAAGGGCGGTTCGATTGCCTGTGCACCGATGGGCGACCCCAACGCCTCCATCCCCACCCCACAGCCGGTGCATTACCGACCGATGTTCGGCGCCATCGGCCGCGCCATGGTGGAAAGCTGCATCACCTTCGTCTCTGCCGCCGCGCTGGACGCCGGCGTTGCGCATGCGGTCAAGCTGCATCGCAGGCTGGTGGCGGTTGCGAACACGCGCGGCGGCATCGGCAAGCGCTCGATGATCCACAATGACGCAACGCCGGTCATCGAAGTCGATCCCGAAACCTACGAAGTTCGCGCCGACGGCGTGTTGCTGACCTGCGAACCGGCCACGGTATTGCCGATGGCGCAACGCTATTTCCTGTTCTGATGCGCTGCCACAGCGTCCTGCCGGCCGGCACCTGGGACTTGTCGAGCGCCATCGATCGCGTGCTGATCGACTACGACGACCGCCACCGCCGGCGCATCCTGCTGCATACCGAAGCGGGTGCGGAATTATTACTCGATCTGGCGCAAGCGGCTCGGTTGCGCCACGGCGACGGGCTGGCGCTGGAGGGCGGTGGCGTTGTGCAGGTCTGCGCCCGGCCGGAACGGCTGCTGGAGATCCACGCGCATGAGGCGGGCGGACTGGTGCGCATCGCCTGGCATCTCGGCAATCGCCATCTGCCGGTGCAATTGCTGGATGACCGAATTCGTATAAGAGCAGATCACGTGATTCAGGAAATGGTGGAGCATCTCGGCGGACACGTGGAAGCAGTCGACGCACCGTTCGATCCAGAGGCCGGCGCCTATGCCGGCGGCCACGACCACCATCGCCATGACGATGACTGACGCCTCGCTCGCACTGCTTCGATTGCTCGCATGGCTGTCGCCGGGCTTCCCAACCGGCGCGTACGCCTACTCGCACGGCCTGGAATGGGCGGTGGAAGCTGGCGACATCCATGACGGTGAGACCTTGCGCGCCTGGTTGGCGGATGTGTGCGCATATGGCTCCGGCCGCAACGACGCCATCCTGCTGCGCCACGCGCATCGCGCCGCGCGCGATCCGGCGGCGCTCGCGGAACTCGCCGAACTGGCCGCCGCCGCCGTCCCCAGTCGCGAGCGCCATGCCGAAACGATCGACCAGGGCACGGCGTTTTTGCGCGCCGCCCGGGCCTGGGACTGCCCAACCCTGCCGCAGGCCGTGGCTTATCCCGTCGCGGTCGGTGCACTCGCCGGCTGGCATGGCATCGACGAAGGCCTCACCGCCGCGGCGTATTTGCAGGCCTTCGCGACCAACCTGATCTCCGCCGCGATACGCCTGGTGCCGCTCGGCCAGACCACCGGCTTGCAGGCGCTTGCCGCGCTCGAACCGATCATCCGGCAGGTCGCCGGCGACACCGGCACCGCAACGTTGGATGATATCGGCGGCTGCACCTGCCGCGCCGACCTCGCCGCGATGCGGCACGAAACGCAATACACGAGGCTGTTCCGCTCATGACGATCTCCCCTAACGGCCCTTTGCGGGTTGGTGTCGGCGGCCCGGTTGGCACCGGCAAGACCGCACTGATGGATGCGCTATGCAAACGCTTGCGCGACAGATATGATATCGCGGCGATCACCAACGACATCTATACCAAGGAAGACGCCGAATTCCTCACGCGTGCCGGCTCGTTGCCGCCCGAGCGCATCCTGGGCATCGAAACCGGCGGCTGTCCGCACACCGCGATCCGCGAGGACGCATCGATCAACCTGGCCGGCGTCGCCGATTTGCAGCGGCGTTTTCCCACGCTCGACCTGATCCTGATCGAAAGCGGCGGTGACAACCTGGCGGCGACGTTTAGTCCGGAACTCGCGGATCTGACGATCTATGTGATCGACGTATCCGCCGGCGACAAGATACCGCGCAAAGGCGGCCCGGGGATCACGCGCAGCGACCTGCTGGTGATCAACAAGATCGACCTGGCACCATTCGTCGGCGCCAATCTCGACGTCATGGACCGCGACGCCAAACGCATGCGCGGCGTCCGGCCGTTCGTATTCGCAAACATCCGCGCGGGACAGGGCGTGGCGGAAATCGCCGCCTTCGTCGAACAGCAGGGCGGGCTGTGCGCCGCCTAGGCGCGGCGCGCCGCCTCGATCGAGATCACGTTGTCGGCCGTGGCGCCAAACGGGCCCAGCACCTGGGCAATCATCCCCGCCAGCTCTTCTTGCTGATAGGGCTTGGACAATCGTGGCAATCCGGGGTCCTCGCCGTTTGGCAGATCCGCGTAGCCAGTCGCCAGAATGATCGGCAGGTCGGGCCACTCCCGCCGGATCAGGCGGGACAGCTGGGTACCCGTCATGCCCGGCATGGCCTGGTCGGTGATCAGCAGATCGACCATCGGCCCGCTCCGCAATATCTCCAGCGCACGCGTGCCTGATGTCGTTTCGATCACCACGTGTCCGAGATCCTCAAGCATCGCCACTGTCGCCGAGCCGATCAGCGGATCGTCATCCACAACCAGGATGCGATAGCAACGTCCTGCACCGCTACGGAGCGCCAATGGGCCGACCGGTTCGATCGCAACACGTTCCGCCGTCGGCAGCCACAGTTCCACCGAGGTGCCGGCGCCAACGTGGCTGAAAATACGCATGGCGCCGCCCGATTGTGCGGCCAGTCCGTGTACCATCGACAGGCCGAGCCCAGTACCCTTGCCGGCGCCCTTGGTGGTGAAGAACGGCTCCGTCGCGCGCTTCACCGTCGCCTCGTCCATGCCGGTGCCGGAGTCCGCCACCGCCAGGCACACGTAATCGCCCGGCACGAGACCCTGCGGGCCATGGTTGGCCGACATGCGGCGCGCGGCAATTTCAAGTCGCCCGCCCAGCGGCATCGCATCACGCGCATTCAGTGTCAGATTCAACAGGGCAAGTTCGAGCTGGTTGGGATCGACCCGTATCGCCGGCAGGTCGCTTTGCAGCTCGATATTGATCTGGATCGTGGTACCCAGCGTGCGGCGCAGCATTTCTTCCATACCGCCGATGAGACGCATCACTTCTACGGTCTCCGGCTTCAACTCCTGTCGGCGCGCAAAGGCCAACATGCGTTTGGTCAGGGTCGCGCCGCGTTCGGCACCTTTGATCGCGCCGTCGATCAGCCGGGCGAAGCGCACCTCGTCCGGCACGCGCTTGCGCAGAAGCTGAAGGTTTCCCAGGATGACCATCAGCAGATTGTTGAAGTCGTGCGCCACGCCGCCGGTGAGCTGACCCAGACTCTCCATCTTCTGCATCTCGTGGACTTGTGCCAGCGCCTCCTCTCGTTCGCGCGTGCGCTCCTCGACGCGTTGCTCCAGCTCGGTATTCGCCCGCGCCAGTTCTGCCGTACGCTCCTCGACGCGGCGTTCCAACTCGCTGTTCAGCAGCTCCAACTGGCGCGTCTTGCGAAACAGGTCGGCGAACACGCGTACCTTGGCGCGCAGCAGTTCCGGTGCAAACGGTACCGGAACGTAGTCCACCGCGCCGAGTTCATAACCGCGCAGTCGGTCAAGATCGGACATCATAACGGCGGAGACAAAGATGATCGCGGTGCGCTGGAACCGCGGATGCTCGCGAATCATTCCGGCCAGTTCGAACCCGTCGAGATCCGGCATGCAGACATCGATCAGCACGACGGCGATCTCGTTCTTCAGCAGGTGCTGCAGCGCTTCGTTCGCCGAGTTCGCCTTTAGCAGCGTTTCACCCAGTTCGGCGAGGATCACCTCATAGCTCAGCAGCTTTGCCGGCTGGTCGTCGACGAGAAGGATATTCACCTTCTCTGCCGGATTTGGCCCGATCGCGTTCACGGCGGAGTCCTTCCTCAGCGATGCAGCCATATCCGCAGCGCAGACAGCAATTGTTCAGTGTTCACCGGCTTGGCCAGATAGTCAGACGCGCCGGCCTCCAGGCATTTCTCGCGGTCGCCTTTCATGGCCTTTGCCGTCAACGCAATGATCGGCAACCGACGGAAGGCGGGGTTGGCGCGGATCACCTCCATGGTCTGATAGCCGTCCATTTCCGGCATCATGATGTCCATCAGCACGATGGCCACCTCGGATTCCGACGCAAGCAGGTTGATCGCCTCGCGTCCGGTTGTGGCCGTCAGTACTTCCATGCCACGCCGCTCCAGCACGCTGGACAAGGCAAAGATGTTGCGGGCGTCGTCATCTACCAGCAGCACTTTCTGGCCAACCAGGTTTTCGTCCGAACTGTGCAGCCGCTCCAGCATGCGCTGCTTCTCTGCCGGCAGGTCGGATACCACGCGATGCAGGAACAGCGCGGTTTCATCGAGCAACCGCTCGGGCGACTCGACGCCTTTCACCACAACGCTGCGAGCCATCGTGTGCAGCCGTGCATCTTCCTCCGGCGACAACTCGCGGCCGGTGAACACCACGACTGGCACGTTGGACAGGCTGACGTTGTCGCGAATCTTCTCCAGCACTTCGAAGCCGGACATGTCGGGCAGCCGCAAGTCCAACACCACGCAATCGGCCGGCTCCTCATGTAGCCGCTCAATGGCGTGCTTGCCTGTCTCTACCGTTTCTATATCGATATCGTCGTGCCCGAGCAACTCGGTTATCGAGATTTGCTCCAGCGGGTTGTCCTCCACCACCAGCAACCGCTTGCGGCGAGGTTTGGCATAGTCGGTGAGCTTGGACAGCGCGAGTTCAAGACCCTCCGTCGTCGTCGGCTTCGTCATGAAGCTGAATGCGCCGCGAGCCAGGCCGTGCTGCCGGTCCTCGTCCAAGGTTACGATCTGCACCGGGATGTGGCGGGTCGCAGGATTCTGCTTGAGTTGGCTCAGCACCGTCCAACCCAGCATGTCCGGCAGGAAAACATCCAGTGATACGGCGGTGGGTTGGTATTCGCGCGCCAGAGCCAACGCATCGGCGCCGCGTCCGGCCACCAGTACCTTCATGCCGTGGTCGTGCACCAGATCCACCAGCACCCGAGCGTAATGCGGATCGTCTTCCACGATCAGCAGCACCGTGTCGTGCGGCTCCAGAGTGTTGCGATCATCCGGCACCGGTTCGATCGGTCGCTCGACCAGTCGCATGGTTGGATGCGCAGGAGTCTGAATGGTGCTGACTGGGGTGGGATCAATCGCAGGCGCGCGCGTAGCCGACGGGCCGACATAGTTCAGCGGCAGATACAGCGTGAAACTACTCCCGGCGCCTGGTTGGCTGCGCAATTGGATTTCGCCGCCCAGCAGGTTCGACAGTTCACGGCTGATTGCCAGACCCAGGCCGGTGCCGCCGTACTTACGGCTGGTACTGGCGTCGGCCTGCTGGAACGCCTCGAAAATAATGCGCTGCTTTTCGGGAGGGATACCGATGCCGGTGTCCGTCACCTCGAACGCCACAACCGTCGGCGCGTTCCTCAGCACCGGATGTCCGCCTGTCCAGCCGCCAGGCACCGTGGAAATACCCAGTCGCACGCCGCCATGTTCGGTAAACTTGAAGGCGTTCGACAGCAGATTTTTCAACACCTGCTGCAAGCGCTTGCTGTCGGTCGTGATGGTCCGCAGGCTGGGATCGACCTGCACGTCGAAGAACAGGCCGCGGCTCTCCGCCTCGTGCCGGAATGGCCGGGTGACGGTTTCGGTGAGATTCAAGAACGAGATTTCCTCGGCCTCCACAGACACGGTGCCGGATTCGATCTTCGACAGGTCGAGAATATCGCTGATCAGGTTCAACAGGTCGGTGCCCGCGGCGTGAATGGTACGGGCGAATTCGACCTGGCGCGACGTCAGGTTGCCCTCCGGATTATCACCCAACTGCTGGCCCAGAATCAGGATCGAGTTCAACGGCGTGCGCAGCTCGTGCGACATGTTGGCCAGGAACTCGGACTTGTACTTGGACGTTAGCGCCAGCTCCGCCGCCTTGTCTTCGACGGCGCGCCGGGCTTGCTCGATCTCCTGGTTCTTGCGCTCCACCTCGACGTTGCGCTCAGCAAGCTGCTGCGCCTTCTGTTCCAATTGCTCGTTGGTCTGCTGCAGCTCGCGCTGCTGCATCTGCAGCTCGGTGGCAAGCTGTTGCGACTGCTTCAGCAACCCTTCCGTCTGCATCGTCGCTTCGATTGAGTTCAGCACGATGCCGATGCTGGCGGTAAGTTGTTCCAGGAACGACATTTGCAGGTCGCCAAACGAACCAGCCGAAGCCAGTTCGATTACCGCCTTCACCTGGCCTTCGAACAACACCGGCAATACCACGACGTTGGTTGGCAGCGCCCTGAACAGGCCGGATCGGATCGGCACGGCATTATCGGGGATATGTGTCAGCAGCATGCGCTTTCCGTCGGCGGCGCACTGGCCGATCAGCCCTTCGCCAACATGCAATGTGTCGGGGTGTCCCAGATCCCCGGCGTCGGCATAAGCCGCGAGCAATCGCAGGCCGGGGTTCACTTCGGCGTCCACCAGATAGATGACGCCGTTCTGCGCGTTGATCAGCGGTGCCAGTTCGGACAGCAGCATGCGCCCCACCGTGGCCAGGTCGCGCTGTCCCTGCAGCATGTTGGTAAACCGCGCCAAGTTCGTTTTCAGCCAGTCCTGCTCTGTATTCCTCTCCGTCGTCAGACGGAGGTTGTCGATCATCGTGTTGATGTTGTCCTTCAGCTCGGCAACCTCGCCACGCGCTTCCACCTGGATCGATCGCGTCAGGTCGCCCTTGGTCACCGCCGTCGCCACTTCCGCGATCGCGCGCACCTGGGTCGTCAGGTTCGCTGCCAACAGGTTCACGTTACCGGTCAGGTCCTTCCATGTGCCGGACGCACCTGGCACGTTGGCCTGGCCACCAAGACGACCCTCGACACCAACTTCGCGCGCCACCGTGGTCACCTGATCGGCGAAGGTGGCCAGCGTATCGGTCATGTTGTTGATCGTTTCGGCAAGCGCGGCCACCTCGCCTTTCGAATTCATCGTCAGCTTCTGGTTCAGTGCCCCGTTGGCGACCGCGGTCACCACCTTGACGATGCCCCGCACCTGTTCCGTCAGGTTGGCCGCCATGACGTTCACCGTGTCCGTCAGGTCCTTCCATGTGCCGGCTACGCCGGGCACCGCCGCCTGCCCGCCGAGCTTGCCTTCGGTCCCCACCTCGCGCGCCACGCGGGTCACTTCCGAGGCGAAAGCATTCAACTGATCGACCATCGTATTGATGGTGTTCTTCAGTTCAAGAATCTCACCCTTAACGTCCACGGTGATCTTGCGCGACAGGTCGCCGCGCGCCACGGCCGTAGTGACCTCGGCAATGTTGCGCACCTGGGTTGTCAGGTTCGCCGCCAGAAGATTGACGTTGTCGGTCAGGTCCTTCCAGGTGCCCGCAACACCCGGCACCACGGCCTGACCGCCGAGCCGCCCTTCGGTGCCGACCTCGCGGGCCACGCGCGTCACTTCCGCGGCGAAGGAACGCAACTGATCCACCATGGTGTTCAGCGTTTCCTTCAACAGCAGAATTTCGCCGCGCACGTCTACGGTAATCTTTTTCGACAGGTCCCCGCTGGCGATGGCGGTCGCCACCTCGGCGATGTTGCGCACCTGCCCAGTCAGGTTCGACGCCATGAAGTTCACGTTGTCGGTCAGGTCCTTCCACGTGCCGCCTACGCCCGGTACCAGCGCCTGACCGCCTAGCTTGCCTTCGGTGCCGACCTCGCGTGCCACGCGGGTCACTTCCGAGGCGAACGCGTTCAACTGATCCACCATCGTGTTGATGGTGTTCTTCAATTCAAGAATCTCGCCCTTCACGTCCACGGTAATCTTGCGCGACAGGTCGCCGCGCGCAACCGCGGTGGTGACCTCGGCGATATTGCGAACCTGCGCCGTCAGGTTGCCGGCCATCGAATTCACGCTGTCGGTCAGGTCCTTCCACGTACCCGCCACACCCGGAACCTGCGCCTGACCTCCCAGCTTGCCCTCGGTGCCAACCTCGCGCGCCACGCGCGTCACCTCGCCGGCGAAACGGTTGAGCTGGTCCACCATCGTATTGAGCGTTTCCTTCAACTGAAGGATCTCGCCACGCACGTCCACCGCGATCTTGCGCGACAGATCGCCGTTGGCGATGGCGGTTGCCACCTCGGCGATGTTACGCACCTGGCTGGTCAGGTTCGACGCCATCGAGTTCACGCTGTCGGTCAGGTCCTTCCACGTTCCTGCCACGCCAGGAACGTTCGCCTGGCCACCCAACCGCCCTTCCGTGCCGACCTCGCGGGCGACGCGCGTCACCTCGCCGGCAAAAGCGTTGAGCTGATCGACCATCGTGTTGATGGTCTCCTTCAATTGCAAAATCTCGCCCGACACGTTCACGGTGATCTTTTTCGACAGGTCGCCCTGTGCCACCGCGGTCGCCACCTCGGCAATATTGCGTACCTGCGCTGTGAGGTTGGACGCCATGAAGTTCACGTTGTCGGTCAGGTCCTTCCAGGTGCCGGCCACGCCCGACACCTGCGCCTGGCCGCCCAACCGACCTTCCGTGCCCACTTCGCGCGCCACTCGCGTTACCTCGCCAGCGAAACGGTTGAGCTGATCGACCATCGTGTTGATGGTCTCCTTCAATTGCAGGATCTCGCCCGAGACGTTCACGGTGATCTTCTTCGACAGATCGCCGTTCGCCACCGCGATCGTCACCTCGGCAATGTTGCGAACCTGCGCCGTCAGGTTGGATGCCATGGAGTTCACCGATTCCGTCAGGTCCTTCCATGTGCCGGCGACGCCCAAAACGTTCGCCTGCCCACCCAACCGGCCCTCGGTGCCGACCTCACGCGCCACGCGGGTTACCTCGCCGGCGAACGCGTTGAGCTGATCGACCATCGTGTTGATGGTTTCCTTCAACTGCAGGATCTCGCCCGACACGTTCACGGTGATCTTCTTGGAAAGATCGCCCCTGGCGATGGCGGTCGCCACCTCGGCGATGTTGCGCACCTGCGCTGTCAGGTTGCCGGCCATGGAATTCACACTGTCGGTCAGGTCTTTCCATGTCCCCGCAACGCCTGGCACCTGTGCCTGGCCACCGAGCCGCCCTTCGGTGCCGACTTCGCGTGCCACGCGCGTCACTTCCGACGCGAACGAATTCAACTGGTCCACCATCGTGTTGATGGTGTCCTTCAGCTCCAGGATTTCGCCGCGCACATCCACGGTGATCTTGCGCGACAGGTCGCCACGCGCCACGGCCGTCGTCACCTGCGCGATGTTGCGCACCTGGTCCGTCAGGTTGCCGCACATGGCGTTGACGCTGTCGGTCAGGTCCTTCCAGGTGCCGGCCACGCCAGGCACCACCGCCTGGCCGCCCAGCTTGCCCTCGGTGCCCACCTCGCGGGCCACGCGCGTCACTTCCGAGGCGAACGAACGCAACTGGTCCACCATCGTGTTGATGGCTTCCTTGAGCTGAAGAATTTCGCCACGCACGTCAACGGTGATCTTCTTCGACAGGTCGCCGTTCGCGACGGCGATCGTCACATCGGCGATGTTGCGCACCTGCGCCGTGAGATTCGACGCCATGGAGTTCACTGATTCGGTCAGGTCTTTCCAAACGCCGGTCACCTCGCGCACCTGCGCCTGGCCGCCCAGCTTGCCGTCGGTGCCGACCTCGCGTGCCACGCGCGTCACTTCCGAAGTGAACACGGACAACTGCTTGATCATCGTATTGACGATCGTCGCCAGGCGCAGGAATTCGCCTTGCAGCGGCCGCCCGTCCACGTCGAGCCGCACGGTCTGCAGCAGGTCGCCCTGCGCCACCGCGGTAATCGCATGGGTCACCGCCGTGGTTGGCCACAGCAGGTCGTCGATCAGTTGGTTGACCGAAGATTCCATGCCGCCCCAGGCGCCGCCGGATAAACCGAACCGGACGCGCGTGCGCGTCTTGCCTTCGCGCCCCACGACCTGGCCGACATGCTCCAGCTCCTGCGCCATGCGTTCGTTGGCAGCGACGATCTCGTTGAACGTGTCGGCGATCTTGCCTTCAAGGCCGGTGCGGTCGGTCGGCAGGCGAACCGAGAAATTGCCGGTACGCATTGCCTGTAACACGTGCAGCAGTTCGTGCAATGCGAGGGCCGAGTGGCCGTCCAGGTCGTTGAGACCCTCGCCATCGGGCGTCTCGGCGGTCAGCGAAGGAACGAAACCATTGCCATTGCGGTCTGAAAGATGCGGCGTCGGCAGGTCGGCGGACGGCATCTCGGCGCCAGCGTGGCTCAGCTCCATCGTCTTGCTCCTGAGTGAGGGTTCGTAAGACGGCTCCCTGCGGCCGAAGCAAGGTCCAACCTCGGCAGCATCGCCCAAATACCCGGAACCATTATCGAATTCCAGTGTACTCTCGGTTCGTTATGTTGCCGTCCGGAACTCACGAATGCGTGAGTCAGCCGCGGCTTTTCCGCACCTGCCCGGTGCGCGGCGCGGAAACCTGTGAAAACCAGCCAACGACCGGCGCACCGGTGACGCACCATTCGATGCATGGCGCGAAGTCACAACGTTGTTACTGAACGCAGCCGAATTCACTCACAATCAATTGATTTCGTAGCCGATACAGGGTTGCATGCCGATCGAGCAGTCGATCGCTATTGGGCCGTGAGTGTCGGCCAGAGTTCGTCCGCCCCACGCGCGCAGACAAACCCGCCGAGCCGGGCTGCCCATTCCACATCCGCGCCGAACTCCTCGCGCCATGACCACAGACGGCGGGTGGCAAGCTGCAGCGCATATTCCTGGGTGAAACCGATCGCGCCGTGCACCTGGTGGGCGATTTCACAGGCCAGGGTCGCGGCATCGCCAACCCGTGTCTTGGCAATCGCCACGCGGAATTCCTCGACTTCGGGGTCGTTGCGCGACAACGACTCGATGCCGAGATTCGCCGCCGCCACCGCCGCGGCCGTCTGGCCGGCGAGCACCGCGAGGTTCTGCTGCACCGCCTGGAATTTCGCTATCGGCCGGCCGAACTGCTGGCGTTCCTGCGCATAGGTCACCGCCAGGTCCATGGCACGCTCCAGGGCGCCCGACATCATCGTCGCGCGCGCCAGCGCACCGCGGCGATACAATGCCGCGCGCGTCGTGCCGCCACGCACCGGCGCGGCGGCATCCGCCGCAAGCCGCACGCCAGAAAAGTTCAGGGTATCCCTCGGTTCTCCGGCCATGTTGCGGCCGTCGGTTGTCTCGGCACCCTCGGTGCCGTCCAGCGCCACCGCCATCTCGCCATCCGGACCGTCTGCAATCAGAACAATACGCCGGGCCGCGCGCGCGTAGGGCAGCCGGCTGGCGCGGCCCGACAGCCGCCACCCATTGCCGTCGCGTTCCAATGTCAACCTGTCGCCGGCGCGCACCGGGCCGACCGCCATCGGCTGATCGGTCAGTTCCAGCCCCGCCGCGGCGGCGATCCAGCCGGCCAGCATCGTCTCCGCCAATGGGATCGGCGCCGCATAGCGGCCGGCGACGCGCAGCACCGCGTAGAGATCGGACCATTCGGCGTCGGCGCCGCCGGCGGATTCCGGCAGCGCTGCCAGCGGTACGCCGGTTTCGCTGACCGCGCGCCAGAGATCGTCCGGGAAGCGGCCTTGCTCGGCGAGGTCCACCACCTGTTTGGTGCACTTGTCCTCGAACAGCCGCCCCATGCTTTCCAGCAGCATGCGGGTCTCGTCGCGCATCGCCATGGCTATGAACTCCTCATCGCAGGCCGAGGCCGCGGGCGATGATCCCGCGCAGGATTTCGCGTGTGCCGCCCTGGATCGACAGCCGCGGCGCGTTCATCGTCGCCCGGGCGATCATCGACACATAGGTTTCCACCGCTTCCAGTTCCGGCTCCGTCGGAAACAACTGCCTCGCCACCACCGGAATATCCTGCTCGTACCGCGTGCCGAGATCCTTCACCACCGCCGACTCGCTGTTCGGCTGCAGGCCTTCGTGCAGCATCCCGGCAATCGACAGCGACATGCTACGCAACGTGGCGAGCTGCGCCACCAGCCTGCCGAGCGCGGCCGCCGTGGCGCGATCCGGGTGTGGGCCCGCCATGCGCAGCATCTCACGCAATACCTGGAAGAACACCAGGAAGCGATCCGGCGCGCTGCGTTCGAACGACAGCTCGCTGGTGACCTGGTTCCAGCCATTGCCTTCCTTGCCAAGCAATAGCCAGTCGGGCACGAAGACGTCGGTGAGAAAGATTTCGTTGAAGTGGTGTTCACCCAAAAGATTACGCACCGGCCGGATGTCTATGCCGGGCGATTTGAGGGGGAGTAGAAATTGCGTTGCGCCGGCGTGCCGGTCCAGTTCCTGCTGACCCTCCTGTGCCATCTTGCAGAACAGGATGGCATAGTCGGCACGATGCGCGTTGGAGGTCCATAGCTTGCTGCCGTTGATCTTGTAGCCGCCATCAACCTTCACGGCTCGGGTGCGGGTTCCGGCGAGGTCGGAGCCGGAGTTCGGCTCGCTCATGCCGATGCAGAAGGTCAACTCGCCGGCGGCAATCTTGGGCAGGAAGAATTGCTTCTGTTCCTCGGTGCCGAAGCGCAGCAGGTTTGGGCCGCTTTGCCGATCGCCGGTGTAGTGCGCGGATAGCGGCGCGCCCGCGACCAGCATTTCCTCGATCACCACGTAGCGTTCGAACGAACTGCGTTCGTGGCCGCCATATTGCTTTGGCCAGGTCATGCCGATCCAGCCGCGCTTGCCCATTGCACGACTGAAGTCGCGATTGAACTCGCCGCGGGTGAAACCCATCAGGTGTTGGTATTGCTTGATGAATGCGCGTACCTCGTGGCGCAGCGCGACCGCCTCTGGCGGCAGCTCGACGGGATCGAAGCGGAAGGTCGGGACGGCCATGGCATTACTCCTGCCAGTTCGTGTCGAATCCCGCGAAGCTGTGTGGGATACGGCGGATGTCGGTCAGCAGTTCGCGTTGCAGCCCGGCCGGCGTACCGGGCGAAAATTGCAAGTCGATGGAGTCTGCGACGCCGCCGAAGCGGTCCGTAATCGCGGCGGCGATTTCACCAAACGTTCCGCAGGCGGCGAAAATGCGCACCACGTCGTCGGGCACTTCGGCGGCCATCGCGTCCCAGCGACCTTCCACCGACATGCGATGCAGCTTCAGGCCGAGGTCCTGAAGCCCATGCAGCGCCAGGATCGGCATATAGGTGCGCGTCGAACCGTAGAACCCGATGCGCCGTCGCGCGCGCTGCATGCCCGCCGCCACCGTTGCTTCGTCGGGGCCGGTGACGACGAAGCCACCGCCGTGCACGTCGAAATGGGCGCGACTGCGATCGGAGCGGCGCATGCCGACCAGCAGGTTCGGCAGGCACACTTCTTCGAGATAGCGCCGCGAGCACAATGGATGCAGCCGCACGCCATCCGCCACCTGACCGGCGACGCGCAGCATTGCCTCGCCCACCGCGGCGATGGTGACAGGCACCATCGGCAGGCCGCTGGGTTCGGGTGAAAAATCCGGTGTCATCAGCGAAAGTTTGTAGCTGGGGCTGTCGAAGTTCAGCTTCCCGCGGGTTTCCCAGCAGCGCCAGACGGCACGCAACGCGCGCACATAGTCGCGCAGGCGCGGCGCCGGCGGAGTCCACACGATGCCGAAGCGGCGCTCGTTGTGGCCCTTCACCTGGCTGCCCAGTCCCAGCACGCAGCGGCCAGCGGAATTCGCGTGCAGGTCCCACGCCTGGCTCGCGAGCACGGTCGGACTGCGCGGAAACGCCACGGCGACCGATGGAGTCAGCTCGACGCGTTGCGTCGTCACTGCGGCGAAGGCGAGCGGGGCATACCAATCGTGTCCCAACTCCACCGTCATCACGCCATCGAAACCGGCATCCTCGGCGGCACGCGCGGCGGGGCCGGCCTGTCGCCAATCGCTTTGCGGCAATAACGCGAAGACGCGCATGACGTCAGCCGCGCGCCAGCCGGCGTTCGACGAACGGCAGTCGGTCCTGGCCCCAGAAAATTTCGTCGCCAATCACGTAGCTGGGCGCGCCGAACACGCCGCGGTCCAGCGCGGCCTGGGTGTCGGCCGTGCGCATTTCCACCCAGCGAGGCTCCGCGCCGCGTTGCATGACCGCAGCGGGATCGAGGCCGACGTCTTTGATCAGCGTTGCCAGCGTGACGGGGTCGCCGGGGTTCAGCTCATCCTGCCACACCGCTTTCAGCACACGATGCGCCAGTTTGATGGCCGGCTGGTCGCCCATCGTCTCGCGCAACGCAATCACGCAAGACGCCGACAATTGCTCGCTCGATGGGAAATGCTTCGGCTGGAGGTTGATCGGAATACCGAGATAGTCGCGCCAGCGGCGCAATTCCATCAGGCGGTAGGCCTGGCGCTGCGGTGCGCGCTTCGGCAACGGCAGGCCGCCGGACGCGGGGAAGATCGTGCCGAAATCCACCGGGAAAATGCGCAGGCTGGCGTTGTTCGCCATGGCCATCGCCTCGATGCGCGCCGCGCCCAGATGCGTCCACGGCGAGTTCAGCGAGGCGTAGTAGTCGATGTGCAGGGCCATGCGGCGTTCCCTTCCCCGGGCTTACGGGTGCAATCCTGGGGGAGCCGGGGGATCGGGGCAAGGTGGCTGCGCGGGGAGCAGTGATGCGGCGCAGGCCGGGCGGGTTATTCCAGACCCTGGCGGTGCGGCGAGGACGGGTGCACGTGGTCGTGCTGTTCGTAATGTTGACGCAGCAGGTCCTTGCCGTCGTCGTCGCCGTGTGGCGTTCGCACCAGGGTATGGATGTGGTTGCGCGACGGCTGATCGTTGTCGATCGCGACGCCGCGCTGGTGGTCGAACTCGATCAGGATCACCGGGCTGTGGATGCGGTAATAGAACGGGCTGGCCGCATCGCAGTTTCCCATCCAGGCGAACCAGGTCTCGTGCAGATGCGCCGTCACTTCGTCGAGGCGGATATTGGCATGGCCGGGGCGGGTGCGTCCGACATAGACGTTGATCAGATCGCGCAGCAGGGACTGCTGGTTTTGGGATGAGGCGGTCGCCGGGGATGCCCTGGTAGTTAAGCGTCAGGTTGTCGCGGAAGGCGGCGGCGAACACCTCCACGGGCAGGTCACGGCTGATGGTCGCCTGCGCCTGCGTCCTGGAGATTTGCAAGACTCTAAGACCGTCGCTGGGCGAGGGAGTGCCGTAGCCGCCGGTTTTTTCGGAGTCTATCCTCCTCCCCACCACCACCACCACCACCAAACGGAGTCCGCCCCTTCATGTCCAAATGGCGCATTGGCGACGTGACGGTGACCAAGATTGTCGAACAGGAGGTGACCGGCGGCAGCCGTTTGCTGCTGCCGCAGGCCACGCCCGACTGGCTGCAACCGCACCTCACCGCGGGGAACGGATGCCTGCGCCTGAGCATTCACAGCTTCGTCGTCGAGGCGCCCGGCCGTCGCATCATCGTCGATACCTGCCTCGGCAATGACAAGCAGAACCGCCTCGTCCCGAACTGGAACGACCGGCAAGGTCCGTTCCTCGCCGATCTCGCCGACGCCGGTTTTCCGCCCGAGTCCATCGACACCGTCGTGTGTACCCATCTGCATGCCGATCATGTCGGCTGGAATACCGTGCTGCGTGATGGTACGTGGGTGCCGACCTTTCCGCAGGCGCGCTATCTGATTGGCCGCGGCGAGTACCAGTACTGGCGCGACAACACCACGCACGCGGACACGCGGCAGGCGTTGGCGGATTCGGTGACGCCGATCGTCGATGCCGGCCTTGCCGATCTGGTGGAAACCGATCACCAGCTCTGTGACGAGGTCAACCTGATCCCCACCGTCGGCCATACGCCAGGCCATATCAGCGTGCGCATCGTCTCGCGCGGGGAAGAGGCGCTGATCACCGGTGACTTCATGCACCATCCGTGTCAGATCGCCCATCCGGATTGGGACCTCACCTCGGACAGCGATCCGGCGCAGGGCAGCCGCACGCGGTGGCAGATGTTCGAGCGCCTCGCCGACAGGCCCGTGCTGGTGCTTATTACGCATTTCGCCGGCGCCACCGCGGGGCGCATCATGCGCGATGGTGACAGCTACCGGTTTGCGATGTGATTGCGTCGGGGTACTTGGATTCCGCAACCGATTACGTGAAAGTCGGCCTCACGGCGAAGCCGGGGCCAGCGGGCCGGCATGACGCCGACCCGCGATATCCTGCCCGTTTCCAACCGGAGGTCCCTATGTCCAAATGGCGCATCGGCGACGTGACCGTGACCAAGGTCGTCGAACTCGAAGTGACCGGCGGCAGCCGTTTCCTGCTGCCCCAGGCGACGCCAGATCTTATCAAGCCGATCGCCTGGTTGCAGCCGCACTTCGCCGACGAGAACGGCCGCCTCCGTATGAGCATTCACAGCTTCATCGTGGAAACCCCGACAAGGCGTATCATCGTCGATACCTGCCTCGGCAACGACAAGCAGAACCGCCGCATCCCGCATTGGAACGACCGGCAAGGCCCGTTCCTCGCCGATCTCGCCGACGCCGGTTTCCCGCCCGAGTCGATCGACACCGTGCTGTGCACCCATCTGCACGTCGATCACGTCGGCTGGAATACGATGAAGCGCGACGGCAAATGGGTGCCGACCTTCCCGCAGGCGCGCTATCTGGTTGGCCGCGCCGAATACGAGCACTGGAGCACCAACACCGCCCGCGCCGACATGCAGCCTATCCTGGCCGATTCGGTGACGCCGATCCTCGAAGCCGGGCTCGCACAACTGGTGGAGACCGATCATCGCATCTGCGACGAACTCAGCCTGATCCCCACCGTCGGCCATACGCCGGGCCATGTCAGCCTGCGCATCGTTTCGCGCGGGGAAGAAGCGCTGATCACCGGCGACTTCATGCACCACCCGTGCCAGATCGCACATCCGGAGTGGGACACCACGGCGGACAGCGATCCGGCACAGGGTATCCGCACACGGGAAGCAATGTTCGAACGCCTCGCCGGCACGCCGGTGCTGGTGATCGGCACGCATTTCGCCGGCGCCACCGCGGGGCGGATCGTGCGCGACGGCGACAGCTACCGGTTGGCGGTGTGACGCGCGCGGCGCTAGGCTGCACCCTGAACCGGACACAGGACCGACAGACATGGGCGATTATCTGCGCAGCGGCATCTTCCTCGCGCCGTTCCACAGCCTGGAGGAAAACCCCACGCTCGCGATGCAGCGCGACATGGAGCTGCTGGAGCATCTCGACCGGCTGAACTACCACGAGGCGTGGATCGGCGAGCACCATTCCGGTGGCTTCGAGATCATCGCCTCGCCCGAGCTGTTCATCGCCGCCGCGGCCGAGCGCACGCGGCACATCCGGCTTGGTACCGGCGTCGTGTCACTGCCGTACCATAATCCGTTCATGCTGGCCGACCGGATGGTGCAGCTCGATCACATGACGCGCGGACGGGCGATGTTCGGCGTCGGACCTGGTTCTCTGGTGCATGACGCGAAGAAGATCGGTATCGACCCGGCGGACCAGCGGCGGCGGATGAACGAATCGCTGGACATCCAGATCGCGCTGATGCGCGGCGAAAGCGTGACGCGCAAGAGCGACTGGTTCGACCTGCAGGACGCGCGGCTGCAACTGCCCTGCTACTCGCAGCCGATGATGGAGCTGGCGGTGGCGGCGGCGCGCTCGCCGTCCGGTGCGCTGGCGGCCGGACGGCACGGCATCGGCATGCTGTCGATCGGCGGCACCAGCACCGATGCGATGACCCATCACGTGGAGAACTGGGCGCTGTACGAAGAGCAAGCGCGGCTGAATGGGCATGTGGCGGATCGCCGCAACTGGCGGCTGGTGACGCTGCTGCATGTGGCGGAAACCCGCGAGAAGGCGCAGGAGAATGTCAAATTCGGCCTGACGAACTTTCGCGACTATTTCGACGATGTCGCGACCTTCCCGATCGTGCCGGCGGGCATCGAGGATCCGCATCACTGGTTCGTCGATAGCGGTACCGCCTGCATCGGCACGCCGGACGACGCGATCGCCTTTATCGAGCGGTTGCTGCAAGGCACCGGCGGCTTCGGCGTCATCATGGAGCTGGCACAGAACTGGGCGGACTGGGAAGCGACGAAGCGGCACTACGAGCTGATGGCGCGTTACGTGCACCCGCACTTCCAACGCTCGCGCGAATGGCGGCGCGAGAGTTACGACTATGCCAAGGCACACCATGCGGAGTTCACCGGCCAGTCCGCCGCGGCGGTGCAGGCGGAGATCGATCGCCGGAAGGCGCGTCGCGCCGCGGCCGAGTAGCCGCGGTGGACCTGCAAGCGCTGGAAGACCGACTGGCAATCAACGATCTGTTCGTGCGCTATGTCACGGCGCTGGACGCCGGCGATGTCGAAACCATCGTCGGCTGCTTCGCCGAGGACGGCTCGTTGGAAAGCCCGGTCGTCGGCGTCTATCTCGGCCACGACGGTATTCGGGCGTTTGCCACGCGATTCGCCCGATTGCGCGAGAACGGCACGCAACTGCGCCATGTGCTGTCCAACCTGGCGGTGCGATTGGACGGCGATCGGGCGCATGCGACCTGCTACCTGGTGACCATCATGACGCGCGACGGGACCAGCGTGCTGCGACCGCCCGGGCGATATGACTGTCAGCTCGTGCGGTTGGACGGCGGGTGGGTGTTCAAGCACCGGCTGGTGATCGAAGACGCGAAGGCGCCGCTGGAGGGCGTCTGACGACCGGCGTTGTCTCGAATATTTGCCTTCCGTTGGCCGTCTCCTGTCATTGCGAGGCGCGCAGCAACGCGGCAATCCCCGCATGATGAGCGATCCTCGACCGCTCAGGCCGCGGCCCCTCAGGCCGGGGATTGCTTCGTCGCGCTGCTCCTCGCAACGACAGATGGGTATGGCGGCTGGGCGGCGGCTCCCGTGCGGACTAACCGTTTAGTTAACCGCGTCGTGGATTAACCGTTTAGTTACCCCGCCAACTCGCGCCGCACGATCGCGGCCCCCTCCGCCAGTGCCCGCAGCTTGCCGAACGCGGTCTCGCGCGGCAGGTATTTCATGCCGCAATCCGGCGCCGGGATCAGGCGCTCCGGCGCGACATACCGCAGCCCGGCGCGAATGCGTCCGGCGACCTGTTCTGCCGTCTCCACCGCCGGATCACCGAGGTCCAGCACGCCCAGCATGATCTGCTTGCCCGCCAGGTCCCGCAGCACGCCGAGATCGAGCTTCGGTTGCGCCGCCTCGATGGAAATCTGCTGCGCCACCGTATCGGCAAGCTGCGGCAGAAAGCTGTAGCCGCTCGGCTTGGCGTCCGACACCACCGCGGCATAGCCGAAGCACAGATGCACGACGGTCGGGCCTTCGATGCCCTCCAGCGCGCGGTTGATCGCACGCAGGCCGTAGCGCGTCGCCTTGTCCGGCGAGGTGCGCACCCAAGGCTCATCGAGTTGCACCACGTCCACGCCGGTCGCCTTCAGCGCGCGCAGTTCTTCGTTGACGGCGACGGCGTAGTCCATCGCCATCTCCTCGTCGTCCGCATAGAACGCGTTCTGCGCCTGTTGCGACAAGGTGAACGGTCCGGGCAGCGTGATCTTCGTTGCGCGATCGGTATTGCGCAGCAGGAATTCGACATCGCGCACTTCCACCGGCCCACGGCGGCGGATCTTGCCCACCACGCGCGGTACCGGCGTCATCCGCCCACCACGCGCCGGCACCGAGCCCGGGTGCTCCGCGTCGATCCCTTCCAGCGCCAGGGCAAACCGGTTCGAGTAGCTCTCTCGCCGTTCTTCCCCATCGGTTATGATATCGATGCCCGCCTGCTCCATCGCGCGAATCGCCAGGATCGTTGCGTCGTCCTGTGCCTGTTCCAGCCAGGGCTCGGCAATGCGCCACATGTCATGCGCATGGGTGCGCGGCACGCCATGCGCGTGCAGCGTTGCGCGATCAACCAGCCAGTCCGGCTGCGGATAACTGCCGACGACGGTGGTCGGCAGCAGATGCGTGGGATAGGCCATGCGCTTCGTCTCCTATGCGACTTGTCAGGTCACCGCCGTTACGTCGTCCGCCGCGCCACGCGGCGCCCGCCGCCAGCCGCGGCGCGATTGCGGCTGCCAGGCGGCGGCGCGGTACTCCAGCCAACGCGCCAGCGTGTCGAATAACAGCGTCACCAGCACGATCAGCAGCACCGCGGCAAAGACGTGCGGACTGTCCAGCACCGTGCGATAGCTCGTCACCAGATAGCCGATGCCGGCATCCGAGATCAGCATCTCCGACACCACGACACCGACGATCGCCAGCACGCCGCCGAGCCGCAGCCCCGCCAACACAGTCGGTATCGCGGCGGGAATAATCACCCGCACCACGAGTTGCGGCAAGCTGGCGCCCATGCTGCGCGCTGCCAACAACAGGTTCGGGTCGATCGTCCGGATGCCGGCCGCCGTCGCCAGCAACGTGGGAAAGAAACCGCCAAGCGTGGCAAAGGCGATTTTCGATGCCGGTCCGATGCCGAACCATACCGTCAGGATCGGATAGACGATCACGATCGGCACCGCGAAGAGGCTGGATGCCACGGGCAGCAGCAGCGCGCGCAGCGCCGGGACGCTGCCCAGCACCGCGCCGCCGAGAATGCCCCCGCAGCACACCAGCAGCAGGGCGACGCACACCTCGCGCAGGGTGACCCATAACGCCGATGCGTAGGCCGGCCAGTCGGTCACCAGGATGCGCAGGCTTTCGGACAACGGCGGCAGGAACAGCGCCGGAATCGCGCCGACG
>JBEKNT010000040.1:0-24956 GCA_049522565.1 Acetobacteraceae bacterium | reverse complement strand
GTGGCCCCGCCATCCGACATCCGCCCCGCGGTTGCGCTGCGTCTCATGACACCCGCCGCAGGAACGCTTTCGGCCAGTAGGTGACGCGCTGGCGCACCTTGCCTTCGTTGAACGGGAAAGCCGGCTCCTCCAGCACGAACTCCGGATGCCGCGCCAGGAACGCGTCTACCGCGCCGAGCGGATTGTTCCACCCCCAATCCGGCGCCGAGCGGGGTGCGCCGGCGAGGTTCGCCATGATCCCGTCGCAGGCCACGATGTAGCCGCCGACAGGAACCAGCGGTGCGTACAGGTCGAGTTCGGCTTCGACGTGGGCGCGGCTGTGGTTGGCGTCGAGAATCACCAGCGCCTGCTCGCCCGGTGCCAGGGCGGCGTGCACTGCGGCAACGGTGGCGGGATCGGTGGAGCTGCCCTCGATCAGCGCAATATACGACGCCAGCGGATGCGCCTCGATCGCCGCGCGGTTGTGCGGCCGGACCTCGACATCGATGCCGATCACGCGGCCATGGCCCATCGCTGCGAACAGGCTGGCGTAGAACACCAGCGAGCCACCATGCGCCACCCCGGTCTCGACGATCACGTCGGGGCGAAGGCGCCAGATGATCTCCTGGATGCGGATCATGTCTTCGGGGAGTTGGATGACCGGTCGGCCCATCCAACTGAAGCCATAGACGTATTTCACGTCCCAGCCGCAGCGCAGCCACGCCGCCGACACCGCCTCGAACGCTTCGGGCGTGTCCAGCGCATGCTCTGTCCGCATGCCGTCGGTGCCGTGCAGAATTACCCGGCCGCCTCGCTCATCGATGGTGAGCATTGGACCTCCTGTCCATCTGCCACCAGTGTCGCGAGGTCTGCTGAAAGATTGCTTAACGCCCCGCCGAATTCGCCAGTCAGGCGTGTCGTGTCGATCGGCGGGAAGCGCACGGTGGACGCGCCGGGGGCGAAATCGATGTGCCAACCGAAGCGGCGGCGCAGCACGACGGCGATCGCGGCGTGGCTGGTGTTGCGGCCGGCGGCGAGGTTGTAGAGCCGGTGGCGTCCGCCGGTGGCGATCGCCGGCAGCAGCCGGGTCACCGCGGCGAGGCTGACATAGTCCTTGCTGGAGTTCGCCGACTGGCGGAAGCGCACCGCGCCGGTGGCGCTGCCTTCACGCAGCAACTGGCCGAGAAACGTGTCGGTCGGCATGTCGCCGCCGTACACGTTGGACAGCCGCACGACGCGGACCGTCGGGCGCGGATCGGCCAGGCACAGCGCCTCGCCGGCGAGCTTGGTGAGGTTGTAGAGGTCGGACGGGTCGGCGGGCGCACAGGCAAGGTGCGCGTCCTCGTGCGTCGCGGTGGCGCGCGCATAGACCCGGGTGGAGGACAGGAACAGGAAGGAATCGAAGCGCAGCCCGGCGAGGCAGCGCGCGGTGATGCCTACATGCGCCTCCGCCGTGTCGTTCGGGCGGTCGCGAAAATCGCCGGTGAGGCCAATGCAATCGATGACGTGGTCGGCGTTGCGGCGGGTCTCCAGCAGGACGGGAAGCGCGCCGCGGGTGACCGGGCGGACGCGGTGTCCGGCGCGCTCCAGCGCGGCGACCAGGGCGCCCCCAACGAAGCCGGAGGCGCCGAGAACGGTGAAGGCGGCGGGGGCGTGAGGAACCATTGTCAGCCTTGCGATGGCGGCGGGCGGGTGCGTGTCATCCGAATAGCCGTCATCCGAGCACGTGTCGCCCGAGCAGCGGCATCCGGGTGCTTGTCGTCCGGGTGAGCGGCATCCGAGTTCCGGTCATAGCCAGGTGACCACCGGCTGGCGGTCCCGATCCTCCCCGAATGAAACAATTTCGTCTGACTCGACTATCGCAGCAAATCCTTCCTTCTTGTTAGAAACGCAGCGGTGGCTGGGCTTGACCCGACCAGGCATTCCCCCGCATGGCGCGCAGCAACATCCCCCCAAGGCCCAGCACCGCTGCGTCGCTTCGCTGCTCGCCATGACAACGGCACGCGGCCTCGGGCCGAAGGGTTGGGCGTCATCCGGGCTCGACCCAGGCTGCCGCGCGGGCGAGCGTGGACGGTTCCTGACCCCGCCAACCCCGCACCTCCGCCGGTACGCCGAAGGCGATGCAGAACCCTGGCAGTTGGCCTCGCACCAGGGAGGCCGCGCCGATCACGCTGCCGCCGCCAATCCGTGCGCCATCCACCAGCACGGTGTTGGCGCCGATCCATACGTCGTCGTCGATGCAGATACCGCCGCGGCTTGGCTGGAACCCTTGTTCCCGGATCGGCCGCTCCGGGTCGGCGAATGCGTGGTTGGTCGGCGCGAAGGTGCAATTCGCCGCCACCAGAACGTTGCGGCCGATGCGGATGCCATGGCCGGTATACAGCACGCAACCGGCGTTGATGACGCTGCCGCGCCCGATCACCACGTCGCCGCTGCCGCCAGCCGGCTTGATCTTGACGAAGGCGTCGATCACCACGTCGTCCTCGATGACGATGCGGCTGCCGCGCTGCGAATCCTCGATGTCCGCGAGGTGCGAGACGCGGGCGCTGGCGGCAATGCACAGCATGCTAGTCCGCCGCCAGTTCCAGCGGCGGCGCGGTGCGCCAGGCATCCCACAACATCCGGCAGGCCTGTTCCACCTCGCGCGCCAGGCCGGCGGCGTCGAGCAAAGGCGATGCAGCCAGGCGCGCCCGTAGGGTCGGACGCAACGCCCCCAGCGCGGCTCGGCCGGATGCGGCGGCAACGGCGCGCGCGACGTAGGCGTCCGGGTCGCTGGTGATCCAGTCGTCCAGCCCGGCGGCATGCAGGATCGACGCGCCGAAGCGTCCGACCGTCGGCCGGCCCGCCAGGGTCACCACCGGAACGCCCTGCCATAGCGCTTCGATCGTCGTGGTGCCGGCGTTGTGCGGGAACGGGTCGAGTGCGATGTCGATCGCGCCATACGCCTCCCACGTGCGCGGCTGCGGCGCGGTCGCGATCATCGCCAGCCGCTCGGCGGCGACGCCCTGCGCGGCGAAGCGTTCGGCGAACAACGCGCGGAACGCGGCCTCGGCGAAGTTGCGGTTGTTCAGCACCAGCCGCGCATCCGGCAGAGCGGTCAGGATGCGGGCCCAGGCGGCAACCACGCAGTCGTTCAGCCGCTCCGGCCGGCCGAAATAGCCAAAAGTGACATGGCCGTTCGTGGTGGCCGGCAACGGCACGACCGGCGGCATGCCGTCGGGCGGCCGGTAGGCCAGCGGAATGCGCGACAGGCGGATCAGCCGCTCGCTGAACAAGGCGTCCGCGCCCGGCGGCGCCAGCGCGTCATCGGCGAGGAAGCCGTCCATCGCCGCCATGCCCGAGGTGTAGCCATGCCCGAGGATGTACTCGATCTGCACCGGCGCCGGCTTGCGCGCGAACACCAGCAGCCGGTTGGCCGCGGTATGGCCGGCAAGGTCGATCAGCACGTCGATGCGGTCATGGCGGATCATCGCCGCGATGTCGGCGTCGCTGCGGCCAGACGTGGGGCGCCAGTGGTCGGCGAGCAAGCGGAAGCGCGCGGTGGTGGCATCTTCGATCGGGACCTCGGCGTAGCAGAACAGCTCCACCTGGCTCGGGTCGTGCGCCGCCAGCAGCGGCTCCGCGAACAGCGCCGCCGCGTGCTGGCGGAAATCGGGGGAGACGTAGCCCAGCCGCAACCGGCGCCCTGGTGTGCGATCCACGGCGAATTGCGGCTCGGCCGGTGCCAGGCGTCGCGCGTGTTGCGCGTCCCAGCGGCGGTATTCGGCGAAGATCGCCTCGGGCGCCAGGTCGTCGCGGTAGTTCAGCGCGAACAGCAGGTTGCCGTGGCCGGATGGATAATCCGGCCGCAGCGCCAGCGCCTCGCGATAGCAGCGTTCGGTTTCCGCGTGCCGGGCCTGCATCTGTAGTGCAACCGCGAGGTTGGACAGGCAGCGGGCCTTGTCCTTCATCCGGGGCAGCGCAGCGCGGTGATGTTGCTCCGCCTCGACCGGGCGGCCGCTCTGCGACAGCAGGGCGCCAAGCGTCTCGTGCACCTCGGCGTCATCCGGGGCGTTGATCAGCGCCTGCCGCAACTGCGTCTCGGCGCCGGCGACATCCTGTCGGGCGAGCAGGGCGAGCGCCAGGCTGCGGCGCAGCCAGGGCCGGTCCGGCGCGTGTTCGATCGCCTGGAGCAAAACCGCCTCGGCCTCCCCGGCACGGCCCTGGTCCATCAGGGCGTTGGCAAGATTGCCCAGCGCCGGCACCAACTCCGGATCGAGCGCCAGCGCCCGTCGCAGCGTTTGCTCCGCCGCGGCCGGGTTACCCTGCGTTCGCTGCATCACGCCGAGGTCGCACAGGATGTCTGCGCGCTCCGGCGCGCGCGACAGCAGCGCGGCGGCGGTTGCCACATCGCCGGCGGCGTAGGCGAGGGCGCCGAGCACGTGCAGCGCGTCAGCCTGCGCCGGGTCTCGTTCGAGCAATCGGTTGGCCAGGGCACGTGCCGCTTCCTGGTCGCCGCCGGCATACAGCCGATGCAGGCGCGGCACCGCGCCTTCGCGCCATTCATCCCACAGGTCGCGATAGGCGCGTTCGATCGCCCGGGCGAGGCCGGTGGCGTCCAGCAGCGGCGAGGCTTCCATCCGCTGACGCAGTTCCGCGCGCAGCTTCGTCAGCGCGTCGAGGTCGCCCGCGGCAGTGACCGCGCGCACGACATAGGCATCGACGTCGTTGGTGACCCAGTGGTCCAGCCCGACCGCGTGCAGGATCGCCGCGCCGAACCGGCCGACGGTCGGCCGGCCAGCCAGGGTCAGCACGGGAACGCCCTGCCACAGCGCCTCGATCGTCGTTGTGCCGGCGTTGTGCGGAAACGGGTCCAGGGCGATGTCGATCCCGCCGTAGGCTTCCCAGGTGCGCGGCTGCGGCGTGGTGCAGATCAGGTCCAGCCGGTCGAGGCCGATGCCGTGCGCCGCGAACCGCCCCGCCCAGTCGTCGCGCCCGGCGGGTTCCGCGTATGGCGCGCTGTTCAGCACCAGCCGCGATCGGGGGACCGCCCGCAGGATGCGCGACCAGGCGGCGACGACATCGTCGTTCAGCCGCACCGTGCGGCCGAAATAGCCGAAGGTGACGTGACCCGCGGCGCGCGCGGGGAGCGGCGCGACCGGCGGCATCCCCTCCGGCGGCCGATAGGCCAGCGGAATCCTTGGCAACCGCACCAATTGCTCGGTGAACACCGCCTCCGCGCCGGGGGGCGCCAGCATGTCGTCGGCCAGGAACGCATCGATGGCGGACAGGCCGGAGGTGCAGCCGTGGCCGATCATGTACTCGATTTGCACCGGCGCCGGCTTGCGCGCGAAGACCAGCAGGCGGTTGCCGGCGGTATGGCCGGCGAGGTCCACCAGCACGTCGATGCCATCCTGCCGCACCGTCTCGGCCAACTCGGCGTCGCCACGGCCGACGGTCGACCGCCAGTGATCCGCCATGGCGCGGAAGCGCTGCGTGGTGGCGTCCTCGACCGGCACCTCGGCATAGCAGAACAGTTCGACCTGGCTGCGGTCGTGCGCCGCCAGCAGCGGTTCGGCGAACAAGGCGACCGCGTGGGTGCGGAAATCCGGCGAGAAGTAGCCGACGCGCAGCCGCCGCCCCGGCGTGCGGTCCAACGTGAACTGCGGTTCCGCCGGCATCAGCGGGCGCGCATGCCGCGCATCCCATTGCTGGTATTCGGCGAAGATCGTCTCGGGCGGCAGCTCGTCGCGGTAATTCAGGCAGAACAGGATGTTGCTGTGCGGCAGCGCGAAATCCGGCCGTAGCCGCAACGCCTCGCGCAGCGCCGTCTCGGCTTCGCGCAGGCGGCTCTGGCGCATCAGGGCGCCGCCGAGGTTGTTGTAGGCGTTGCTGTTGTGCGGGTCGGCGGCGATCGCCCGATTGGCCGCTTGCTCGGCCTCCCGCGCGCGGCCGTTCAGCGACAGCACCCAGGCGAGGTTGGACCAGGCATCGGCGAAGTCCGGCGCGAGGCGCAGTGCCGCCTGGTAGCAGGCGATGCTTTCGTCGTGCCGGCCGGAGTCGCGCAGGATGTTGCCCAGGTTGTTGTGCGTCTCCACCCGGTCGGGCGCCAGCGCCAGCGCGGCGCGCGCGGCTGCCTCGGCGTCGCCCAGGCGCCCGAGCGTGCGCAGCACCGCGGCGTGGTTGGCGTATTGCTCCGGGTCGTTGGGGGCGGCGGCGATCGCGGCGCTCAGGTAGCGGTCGGCGTCGTCGAAGCGGGATTCGCGGTGGGCGATCAGGCCGGCGACATGTGCCGCGGTCGCGGCGGCGGGATCGCGCTCCAGGATCTGTTCGGCCAGTTGTTTCGCGGCGGCGAGGTCGCCGGAGGCGAACCGGCGGCGGAGCTCGGGATCTTCCGGGTTGGCGCGGGCTGCATCAACCACCGCAGGCTCGGCCGGGGCGGTATCTTCATCGTCATGGCCGGGCTCGGCCGGCGCATCTTCGCAAGCACGATCGGGACGCGCATCCTGCGGGAGGTCCGATTGGTCGGGGCTTGATGGCGGGGTCACGTCCGGCGTTGGCGATGCGGGTGCGGCCTCCGCCTCGCCGGCGGCCACGGTCTTCGCCCGCGCCGTCTCGCCGTCGCGCCATGCCTCCCACAACCGCCGGACCGCTTGCTCGAAGCAGCGCGCCAGCCCATCCGCGTCGAGCAAGGCCGAGGCTGCCAAGCGTGGGCGCAAGCCGCTGCGCAGCGCGGCCAGCGCGTCGAGGTCGGTTGCCGCGGCGACGGCCCGGGCGACGTAGGCGTCCTGGGTTTCGGTCACCCAATCGTCCAGGCCGGCGGCATGCAGGATCGCCGCGCCGAAGCGTCCGACCGACGGGCGCCCCGCCAACGTGACGACCGGCACGCCCTGCCACAGCGCCTCGATCGTCGTGGTGCCGGCGTTGTGCGGGAACGGGTCCAGCGCGATGTCGATGGTGCCGTAGGCTTCCCAGGTGCGCGGCTGCGGGGCGGTGTAGGTCAGGTCCACCCGGTCGCGGCCAATGTCGTGCGCCGTGAAGCGATCCAGGAACACGCGGCGGAAGTCGCGTTCCTGGAAGGAGCGGTTGTTGAGCACCAGGCGGGCGCGGGGCAGCGCGTGCAGGATGCGCGACCAGGTGGCGACGACACCGGCATTCAGCCGCTCCAGCCGGCCGAAATAGCCGAAAGTGGGGCTGCCGCTGCCGGCGGCGGGAAGCGGCGCCACCGGTGGCATCTCGGCGGGTGGCCGATAGGCGAAGGGCAGGCGCGGCAGGCGGATCAGGTGCTCGCTGAACAGCGCCTCGGCGCCCGGGGGTGCCAGCGCGTCGTCTGCCAGGAAGGCGTCCATGGCCGACAGGCCGGACGTGTAGCCGTGGCCGAGCAGATAGGTGATTTGCACCGGGGCGGGGCGGCGGGCGAACACCAGCAGCCGGTTGCCGGCCGAGTGGCCGGCCAGGTCCACCAGCACGTCGATCCGGTCGTAGCGGATCAGCGCCGCCAGTTCTTCGTCTTCCAGGCCGACCGTGGGTCGCCAGTGATCGGCAAGGGCGCGGAACCGGGCGGTGGTCGCGTCTTCCACCGGGACCTGGGCGTAGCAGAACAGCTCCATGGCGCTGCGGTCGAGGGCCGACAGCAGCGGCTCGGCGAACAGGGCGACGGCGTGGGTGCGAAAGTCGGGGGAGACGAAGCCGACGCGCAGGCGCCGGCCCTCGGTGCGGTCGAGCTCGAAAGGGGCGTCCTGCGCCAGATGGCGTGCGTGGCAGGCATCCCAGTTGCGATATTCGGCAAAGATCGCCTCGGCCGAGAGGTCGTCGCGGTAGTTCAAGGCGAACAGCAGGTTGCCGTGGCCCGAGGCATAGTCCGGCCGCAGCGCCAGGGCGCGGCGGTGGCAGACTTCGGTTTCCACGTGGCGGCCCTGCATCTCCAGGGCGACGGCGAGGTTGGTGATCCAGCGATGCTCGTTGGGGGCCAGGGTGATGGCGTCGCAGGTCGCGTGTTCCGCCGCGATGGGGCAGCCGGCGCGCAAATACACCGCGCCGAGATTGCCGTGGGCGGAGGCGTGCGAGGGGTCAATGGCGATCGCCGCCTGCAACGCCCGCTGTGCCGCGTCGTAGCGTTCCAGGCCGAGCAAGGCGACGCCGAGATTGGTCTGGGGTTCGACCCAGCGCGGCGCGTACTGGGCGGCGGCGCGAAACGCCTCCACGGCGTCTGCGAGTCTGCCACGCCGCTGCAACACGGTACCGAGCGCGTTGAACGCCTCCGGGTAGGCGGGCCGTGCCGCCAGGGCGGCGCGATAGGCGGCCTCGGCGTCGGGGAGGGCGCCTGCGTCGCACAACAGGTTGCCGAGATTGTAGGGTGCGGCGGCGAACTGCGGATCGAGGGCGATGGCCCGGCGGTACGCCGCCGCCGCTTCCGCGGGCTTGCCCAGGGCGCGCAGCAAGGCGCCGAGATTGGAATGGTCGGCGGCGTCGCGCACCACCGGCCACAGGATCTTCAACGCTTCAGCGGGCGTCGCCTCGCCCCGCTGCCAGGCGGCGAGTGCCGCCATGGCATTGGCCCGGGCCACGTTCGAGGTGCGTGCTGTCGTGGCCCGGGTGTTCATGCGTCTCCGATCAGACCTGGGTGAAGCTGCTGGCGTTGAAAGTCCAGGCGGTGGCGCCGTTGGTGGTGACTGTCCCGATCAGCGTGCCGCCGCCGGCGAACGACCCGTTGGCGCTATAGTACAGGCCACCGGTATCCTGTTCGTAAACAAACGCGCCATTTCCGCCGTTGGAGAGCGTGGTGGCCAGGCGTGCCGTGGCATTGGCCACGTCGGCCAGGTCGACCCCCACGGTCAGCGCGGCGCCGCCGAGGTTGTACGTGTTGCCGGTCAGGATCGAACTGCCGGTGGTGTCGAGCGCGATCTTGTCGCCCTTTGCCGAGTTGAAGTTCTCGACCGTGGTGTTGTTTCCGGTGCTGTCCTGATCGAACACGTAGGTGTCGGCCGCCGCATTGCCGGTGATGAAGTTCAGCCCGCCGCCGCCGATCACCATGCTGGACATCGATCCGGTCAGCACGATGGTGTCGGCGCCGCTGCCTCCTACTACGGTCCCGGTGCTCGACACCGACACGTGGTTGGCGCCGTTGGCCAGTGTCAGCGTGTCCGTGCTTGCTCCGAGACTGATCGAGCCGTTCAGCAGGCTTGTGCCGAGGGTGATGTTGTCGGTGCCGGTGCCGCCGATCAGCGTGTTGACGTTGCTGATCGTACCTTCATTGGCGCCGGTACTGGACAATGTCAGCTTGTTCGAGCCACCGCCGAGATCGATATGCACCGAGTCGGTGAGGTTGGTTGCCAGGGTGATGGTGTCGGTGCCGCCGGTGCCAAGGATCGTGTCGACGTTGGCCACCGTCGCGGTGTTCGTGTAGATGCCGAAGGTCAGTGTGTCGCTGCCGGCACCGAGGTTGATGCTGGCATTGTTCGCCGCGTTGCCGTAGGTGATCGTATCGGTCCCGGCGCCGCCGATCAACGTGTTGATGTTTTTCACCGTGCCGGCGTTGGCGCCGTTGTCCAAGGTCAGCGTATTCAGCCCGCCGCCAAGATCGACCGTCATGCTGCCGGTGAGCCCGGTGGAAAGCGTGATGTTATCTGCGCCGGTGCCACCCATGATGCTTTCGACGTTGCCGACGGTGGCGGAGTTGGTGAAGTTGCCCAGGGTCAGCGTATCCGACCCGGAACCAAGATCGATGCTGGCAGCGACTGCCGCGGTACCCAGAACGATGGTGTCCGCGCCGGTCCCGCCGATGATGGTCTTGACGTTGGAAACGGTGCCGGTGTTGGTGCCGTTGGCCAGCGTCAGCGTGTCCGCACCGGAGCCGAGGTTGACGCTGGCATTGCTCATGGCGGTGGCCAGGGTGATGGTATCCATGCCGGTGCCGCCGATCAGCGTGTCGATGTTGCCGACGGTGCCGGTGTTGGCCAGGTTGTTGAGCGTCAGCTTGTTGTCGCCCGCGCCCAGATCGACGTTCATGCTGTCGGACAGCGCGGTGGACAGAGTGATCGTGTCGCCGCCGGCAGTGCCGGTGGTCGTGCCGGTGTCGACAATCGTGTTGACGTTCCCGACCGTGGCGGTGTTGGCACCATTGGTGAAAGTCAGGGTGTCACTGCCGGCACCAAGATTGATGCTGGCATTTTTCGCCACCGTACCGAGAGTGATCGTGTCGGTGCCGGTGCCGCCCAGCAGCGTGCCGACGTTCTTCACCGTGCCGGTGTCGGTGCCGTTGTTCAGCGCGAGGGTGTTCGTCCCGCTGCCCAGATCGACCGACATCCCGGTGGTCAGTGCGGTGGCCAGTGTGATGCTGTCGATGCCGCCACTGCCGGTCAGCGTCATCACATTGCCGACCGTGGCCGTGGTGCCGGACTTGCCCAGGATCAGCGTGTCGGCGGCGCTGCCGAGACTGATGCTGCCGTTGCTGAGGGCGACGGCCCCGAGGGTAATCGTATCGACGCCGGTTCCGCCGATGATGGTCTTGACGTTGGAGATGGTGCCGGTGTTGCTGAAGTTGCCGAGTGTCAGCGTGTCGACGCCGGAGCCGAGGTTGACGCTGCCGTTGGCCATGGCGGTCCCAAGCGTGATCGTATCCGCGCCGGTGCCTCCGATCAGCGTGTCGACGTTGTTGACGGTGCCGGTGTTGGTGGTATTGGCCAGCGTCAGCGTGCTTTTGCCGCCGCCGAGATCGACCGACATGCTGGTGGTGAGCCCGGTCCCGAGCGTTATGCTGTCGATGCCGGTCCCGCCGGTGATGCTCTCGGTGTTGGACACCGTGACGGTGTTGGAGAAGTTCCCGAGAGCCAGCTCGCTGGCGCCGCCATCCAGGTTGACGCTGGCATTCACCGCGGCGGCCCCAAGGGTGACGATGTCGCCGCCGCCACCGCCGATGATCGATTCCGAGTCGCTCACGGTCAGCGTGTTGCCGCCGGCGGCGAGCGTCAGCGAGTCCGCGCCGCTGCCGAACTCGACGCTGCCGTTGGTCATGCCGGTGCCAAGCGTGACAACGTCGGTTCCGGTGCCGCCGATCAGCGTGCCGACGTTGCTGACCGTGCCGGTGTTGGCGCCATTGGCCAGGGTCAGCTTGTTGGTGCCGGCTTTAAGATCGACCGACATGCTGTTGGTGAGCACGCTGCCCAGGGTGATCGTGTCGTTGCCCGTGCCGCCGATGATGGTCTTGACGTCGGAGATGGTGGCGGAGTTGGTGCCGTTGGCCAGAGTCAGCGTGTCCGCGCCGGAGCCGAGGTTGATGCTGCCGTTGCTGACGACAGTGTTCAAGGTGACGGTATCCGCGCCGGTGCCGCCGATCAGCGTGTCGATGTTGCTGACGGAACCGGTGTTGGTGAGGTTGCCAAGGGTCAGCTTGTTGTTGCCCGCGCCGAGATTGATCGACACGCTGTCGGATAGTGCCGTCGAGAGCGTAACGGAGTCGCCGCCGCCGGTGCCGATGATTGAGTCGATGTTGCCCACCGTGGCGACGTTCGCGCCATCGATAAAGGTCAGCGAGTCGCTGCCTGAACCAAGGCTGATGCTGGCATTTTTCGCCACCGTGCCGAGGGTGATCGTGTCGTTACCCGTGCCGCCCACCAGCGTCTCGATGTTCTTCACCGTGCCGGTATCGGCGCTGTTGTCCAGCGTAAGGGTGTTTTTCCCACCACCAAGATCCACCGAGACGCTGTCTGTCAGCGTGGTGCTGAGCGTGATGTTGTTGCTGCCGCCACTCCCGGTCAGGGTCGTCACATTGGCGACGGTTGCGGTGTTGCTGTAGCTGCCGAGGCTCAGGGTATCCGTCCCGGTGCCCAGATCGATGCTGGCATTGCTTGCCGCGGCGCCAAGGGTAATCGTGTCGCTGCCGCTGCCACCGTAGATCGTCTTGACGTTGGAGATCGTGCCGGAGTTGGCGGTGTTGGTGAGCGTCAGCGTGTCTGCGCCGGTGCCGAGGTTGACGCTGCCGTTGCTCATGGCCGACAGCATCGTGATCACATCCGTGCCGGTGCCGCCGACCAGCGTATCGACGTTGGTAACGTTCCCGGTGTTGGCGACGTTTGCCAGGGTCAGCTTGCTCTTGCCGCCGCCGAGATCGACGCTCATGCCATTCAGCGTGGTGCCGAGCGTGATGTTGTCGGTGCCCGTCCCACCGGTGATCGTCTCGGTGTTGGAAACCGTGGCGGTGCTGCTGAAGTTGCCGAGGACGAGCGTGCTCGCCCCGCCGTCCAGGTTAATGTTGGCATTCAGCGCCGCGGCCCCGAGCGTGACGGTATCGCCGCCGCCGCCGCCCATGATCGATTGCACGCTGGCGGCCGTCAGCGTGTTGCCGCCGGCGGCGAGGGTCAGCGTGTCTGCCCCGGAGCCAAACTGCACGCTGCCGTTGGTTACCTGGGTGGCCAGCGTGATGGTGTCGGTGCCGGCGCCGGCGACCAGCGTGTTGATGTTTGTCACCGTCCCGACGTTGCTGGAAGCGGACAGCGTGAGCTTGTTGAGCCCGGCGCCGAGATCGACCGACATGGAGTCGGTAAGCGCGGTTGTCAGCGTGATCGTGTCGTTGGCCGATCCGCCGGTGATGTTCTGGGTATTGGCGACCGTTGCGGTATTGGTGAAGTTGCCGAAGGTCAGCGTGTCGCCGCCGCCGCCGAGGTTGAAGCTCGCATTGTTGGCGGCGGTATCGAGGGTGATCGTGTCGGCGCCGGTGCCGCCGATCAGCGTGTCGATGTTGCCGACCGAGCCCGCGTTGGTGGCGTTGGCCAGGGTCAGCTTGTTGGCGCCGGCGCCGAGGTCCACCGACATGCCGGTGGTCAGTGCGGCGGTCAGGGTGATGCTGTTGTTGCCGGACCCGCCGATGATGCTCTCGACAGTCCCCACCGTGGCCGTGTTGTTGAAATTGCCGAGGGTCAGCGAGTCGGTGGTTTCACCCAGGTTGATGCTGGCATTGTTGGCGGCGGTGCCCAGAGTGATGAGGTCGGTTCCGGTGCCGCCGATCAGGGTGGAGACGTTGCTCACGGTGCCGGTGTCGGCGCTGTTGTCCAGGGTCAGCGTGCTTTTGCCGCTGCCCAGATCCACCTGCATGCTGTCGTTCAGTGCGGTGGACATGGTGACGGTGTCGTTGCCTCCCCCGCCGAGGATGGTCTGGGTGTCGGCGACGGTAATCGTGCTCGAGAACCTGCCGAGATTCAGCGTATCGGATCCTGCCCCGAGATCGATGCTGTCGTTGTTTGCCGCTGCTCCCAGCGTGACGCTGTTGTTGCCGGTCGTGCCTTGGATGGTCTGGACGTTGGCGACGGTAAGGATGCTGCCGCCGGCAGCCAGGGTCAGAGTATCGGCGCCGGAGCCGAGGTTGACGCTGGCGTTGGTGACGGTGGTGTTCAGCGTGATGGTGTCGGTGCCGGTACCGCCGATCAGCGTGCCGACGTTGCTGACGGAGCCTGTATTGGTGCCGTTCGCCAGGGTCAGCTTGTTGTTGCCGGCGCCCAGGTCCACCGACACGCTGGTGGTCAGCGCGGTGCCGAGCGTGATGGCGTCGTTGCCCGTCCCGCCGGTGATCACCCCGGCGTTCGACACCGTGGCGGTGTTGGTGAAATTGCCAAGGGTAAGTGTGCTGACACCGTCAACCAGGTTGATGGTGGCATTCACCGCGGCGGCCCCGAGCGTGACGCTGTCGTCGGCACCGCCACCGAGGATCGATGCGACGTTGGATACGGTAAGCGTGTTGCTGCCGCTGCCGGAGAGCGTCAGCGCATCTGCACCGGCGCCCAGATTGACGCTGCCGTCCGTGACCACCGTGCCCAGAGTGATGGTGTCGGTGCCGGTGCCGCCGATCAGCGTGTCCACGTTGCTGACGGTGCCGGTGCTGATGCCGGTGGCCAGGGTCAGTGTGTTGTTGCCGGCGCCCAGGTCCACCGACGAACCGGTGGTCAGCGAGCTGCCCAACGTGATGGTGTTGTTGCCGCCGGTGCCGATGATTGAGGTGGTGTTCGCCACCGTGGCGGTGTTGTTGAAGTCGCCGAGAGTGAGCGTGTCGTCACCGCTGCCGAGGCTGATGCTGGCATTGCTCGCGATGGTGTCGAGGGTGATGGCGTCGGCGCCCGTGCTGCCGATCAGCGTGTCGACATTGCTGACCGAGCCGGTGTTGGCGCCGGCCGCGAGCGTCAACGTGTTCGATCCGCCGCCCAGGTCTATCGAGATGCTGTCGGTCAGCGCGCTGCCCAGCGTGATGGCGTTGTTGCCGCCGGTGCCGGTGATTGTCGCGGTGTTCGACACTGTCGCGGTATTGGAGAAGTCGCCGAGATTCAGCGTGCTCCCGCCGGTACCGAGGTCGATGCTGTCATTGCTTGCGGCGGCGCCGAGCGTCACCGTGTCGGTGCCGGTGCCGCCGATAAGCGTCTTGACATTGCTTTCCGTCAGTGAGTTGACGCCGCTGGCCAACGTCAATGTGTCGCTGCCGGTGCCGAGGTTGACGCTGGCGCTGGCAGCCGCGGTTCCCAGCGTTATGGTATCGGTGCCGGTGCCACCGATCAATGTGTCGATGTTGCTGACCGTGCCGGTGTTCGCGGCATTGGCCAGGGTCAGGGTGGTGGCCCCGGCGCCGAGGTCCACCTCATTGCTGTCGGTCAGCGCGGTGCCCAGAGTAATGGTGTCGCCGCCGCCGGTGCCGATGATCGACTGCGTGTTCGACACTGTCGCGACGTTGGCGAAATCGCCGAAGGTCAACGTGTCGGCGCCGGCACCCATATTGATGCTGGCGTTGCTGGCGATCGTGTCGAGTGTGACGGTGTCGGTGCCGGTTCCGCCGAGCAATGTATCGACGTTGCTGACCGAGCCCGTGTTGGTGCCGGCCGCGAGTGTCAATGTGTTCGATCCGGCGCCCAGGTCCACCGACATGCTGGTGGTCAGCGCGGTACCGAGAATGATGGTATCGTTGCCGGTGCCGCCGACGATGTTCACGGTGTTCGACACCGTGGCGGTGTTGGCGAAGTTGCCGAAGGTCAGCGTGTCGCTGCCGCTGCCCAGATTGATGCTGGCGTTGTTCGCAGCGGTGCCAAGCGTGATCGTGTCGGTGCCGGTGCTGCCGTTGAGAGTGTCAACGTTGCTGACGGTGCCGGTGTTCGCGCCGGCCGCGAGGGTCAATGTGTTTGCCCCGCCGCCCAGGTCCAGAGACACGCTGTCGCTCAGCAAGCTGGACAGCGTCACGTTATCGGCGCCTGAACCGCCCAGTAGGCTGGTGACGTTGCCGACTGTGAGCGTGTTGGCGAAGTTGCCAAGCGACAGGGTATCTGTGCCAGATCCCAGACTGACGCTGACGTTGCTGGCAGCGGTGCCAAGGGTAACGGCATCGGTGCCGGCGCCGGAGCCGGTGATGGTCCCGACATTGGCGACGGTCAGGCTGCTGTTGTCGCCAGAAGCCAGGGCCAGCGTGTCGGCGTCGCTGCCGAGATTGACGCTGCCGTTGGTAACCCCGTAGCCAAACGTGACGGTATCGGTGCCGGCGCCGCCAATCAGTGTGCTGACATTGCTGACCGTGCCGGTGTTGGTGCCGTTGGCCAGCGTGAGGGTGTTGGCGCCGGCGCCCAGGTCCACGTGCATGCTGGTGGTCAGCGCACTGCCCAATGTGATGGTGTCGCCGCCGCCGGTGCCGATGATCGACGTGGTGTCCGCGACCGTCGCCGTGTTGGCGAAGTCGCCGAAGGTTATCTTGTCGGTGCCGCTCCCCAGATTGATGCTGGCGTTGTTGGCGGCGGTGTTGAGCGTGATGACGTCGTTGCCGGTTCCGCCGATCAGCGTTTCGACGTTGCTGACCGAGCCGGTATTGGCCAGGTTGGCCAGCGTGAGCGTGCTGGCGCTGGTGCCCAGGTCCACCCCCGTGCTGTCGCTCAGCGCGGTGGACAGGGTAACATTATCGGTGCCCGAACCGCCGATGATCGAGGTGGTGCTGCCGACCGTCAGTGTGTTGGTGAAGTTGCCGAGTGTCAGCGTGTCGGCGCCGGTGCCGAGACTGACGCTGACATTGTTGGCCGCGGTGCCAAGGGTGACAGAATCGGTGCCGCCGCCGGAGGCGGTGATGGTCTCGACATTGGCGACGGTAACGCTGCTGTTGTCGCCGGCCGCCAGGGCCAGCGTGTCGGCCCCGCTGCCGAGACTGACGCTGCCGTTGGTGACTCCGTAGCCAAATGTGACGGTGTCAGTGCCGGTGCCGCCGATTAGCGTGCCGACATTGCTGACCGTGCCGGTGTTGGTGCCGTTGGCCAGCGTCAGAATGTTGGTGCCGCCCCCCAGGTCCACGTGCATGCTGGTGGTCAGCGCGCTGCCCAGAGTGATGGTGTCGCCACCGCCAGTGCCGATGATCGACGTGGTGTCTGCGACCGTCGCGGTGTTGGTGAAGTCGCCGAAGGTCAGTTTGTCGCTGCCGGTGCCCAGGTTGATGCTGGCATTGTTCACCGCGGCGCCCAGGGTGACCGTGTCGGTGCCGGCATTGCCGGTGATCGTATCGACGTTGGTGACCGTCGCGCTGTTGGTGAAGTTGCCGAAGTTCAGCGTGTCGCTGCCGGAACCAAGTTCGATGCTGGCGTTGGTCGTCCCGGCACCCAGGGTGATCGTATCGGTGCCGGTGCCGCCGATCAGCGTGTCGACGCCGCTGACGGTGCCGGTGTTGGTGCCGTTATTCAGCGTGAGCATGCTGGAGGCGTTGTCGAGATTGACCGACATGCTGTCGGTCAGCGCGCTACCCAGCGTGACGGTATCGCCGCCGACGCTGCTGACAATCGACTGGACGTTGGCGACGGTGAGCGTGTCGCCGGTAGTCTCCATGGTCAGCGTGTCGGTGCCGGCGCCCAGGCTGACGCTGCCGTTGACGATCGCGTTGCCCAGGGTGACGGTATCGGTCCCGGTGCCGCCGATCAGTGTGTTGACGTTGTTGACGGTGCCTGTGTTGGCGCCGCTGGCCAGGGTGAGCGTGTTGCCTGAACCGATGAGGTCCACGTGCATGCTGGTGGTCAGCGCGCTGCCCAAGGTGATGCTGTCGGTGTTGCCGGAGGTGCCGATGATCGACGTGGTGTCCGACACTGTCGCCGTGTTGGTGAAGTCGCCGAAGGTGATTTTGTCGGTGCCGCTGCCCAGACTGATACTGGTGTTGTTGGCGGCCGTGTTGAGCGTGATGACGTCGCTGCCGGTGCCGCCGAGCAGTGTGTCGACGTTGCTGACCGAGCCGGTGTTGGCGAGGTTTGCGAGGGTGAGCGTGCTGGTGCTGGTGCCGAGATCGACTCCCGTGCTGTCGCTCAGCGCGGTGGACAGGACGACGTTATCGGTGCCTGAACGACCAACAATGCTGGTAACGTTGCCGATCGTGAGGGTGTTGGCATAGTTGCCGAGTGTCAGCGTGTCGGTGCCGCTGCCGAGACTGACGCTGGCGTTGCTGACGGCGGTGCCAAGCGTGACGGTGTCGTTACCGGTGCCGCCGACGATGGTCCTCACGTTGGCGACGGTGAGGCTGTTGGTGGCGTTGGCCAGGGTCAGCGTATCGGCGCCGGCGCCGAGATTGACGCTCGCGTTGGTGGTGCCGCCGCCCAACGTCACGGTGTCGGTGCCGGTGCCGCCGAGCAACGTGTCGACGTTGGTGACCGTGCCGGTGTTGGCGCTGTTGTTCAACGTAAGGGTGTTCGCGCCGGCACCGAGGTCAACGGTCATGCCCGTGGTCAGCGCGCTGCCCAAAGTGATGGTATCGCCGCCGCCGGTGCCGATAATCGAGGTGGTGTTCGACACGGTCGCGGTATTGGCAACATCGGCGAAGGTCACCTTGTCGGTGCCGCTGCCGAGGCTGATGCTGGCATTGTTCACCGCGGCGCCCAGGGTGACGGTATCGTTGCCGGTGCCGCCCAGGATGGTATCGACGTTGGTGACGGTGGCAGTGTTGGTGAAGTTGCCGAAGGTCAGCGTGTCGGCGCCCGACCCGAGACTGATGCTGCCGTTGGCGATCGCGGCCCCCAGCGTGACCGTGTCGTTGCCGGTGCCACCGATCAGCGTATCGACACCGCTGACGCTGCCGATGTTGGTGCCGTTATCCAATGTCAGCGTGCTGGTGCTGCCGGTCAGGTCGACCGACATGCTGTCGGTCAGTGCGGTCGCCAGCGTGACGGTATCGGTGCCGGCGCTGCCGATCAGCGTCTGGATGTTGGCGACGGTGATGGTGTCGCCGGCGGTCGCCAGGGTCAGCTTGTCCGCCCCGCCGCCGAGGTCGGCGCTGGTGGTGCCGGCGTCGCCCAGGGTGATGACGTCGGCGCCGGTGCCGCCGATCAGCGTGTCGACGTCGTTGACCGTGCCGGCGTTGGAATAATCGCCCAACGTCAGCGTATTGTTGCCGGCGCCCAGGTCCACGTGCATGCTGGTGGTCAGCGCGCTGCCCAAAGTGATGCTGTCGTTGCCGCTGGTGCCGATAACCGACGTGGTGTCCGCCACCGTGGCGGTGTTGTTGAAGTCTTCGAAGGTGATACTGTCGCTGCCGCTGCCGAGGCTGATGCTGGCGTTGCTGGCGGCGGTGTTGAGCGTGATGACGTCGTTGCCGGAGCCGCCGATCAGCGTGTCGATGTTGCTGACCGAGCCGCTATTGGCCAGGTTGGCCAGGGTCAGCGTGCTGACGCTGGAGCCGAGGTCTTCCTCTGTGCTGTTGCTGATCGCGGTGGTCAGCGTGACGTTGTCGGTGCCTGAACCGCCGATGATGCTGGTGACGTTGCCGACCGTGAGCGTGTTGGTGAAGTTGCCGAGTGTCAGTGAGTCGGAGCCGCTGCCGAGGCTGACGCTCGCGTTATTGGCCGCGTCGCCAAGCGTGACGGTGTCATTGCCGGTGCCGCCGACGATGGTCGCGACGTCGGAGATGGTGAGGGTGTTCGTGGCGTTGGCCAGCGTCAGCTTGTCCGCGCCGGTGCCCAGATCGACGCTGGCGTTGGTCGTCCCGCCGCCCAGAGTGATGATATCCGTGCCGATGCCGCCAATCAGCGTGTCGACGTTGTAGACCGTGCCAGTGTTGGCGCCGCTGGCCAGGGTAAGAGCATTGTTGCCGGTGCCGAGGTCCACCTTCATGCTGGTGGTCAGTCCGGTGCCCAACGTGATGGCATCGCTGCCGCCGGTGCCGATGATCGACTCGACGTTCGACACTGTCGCCGTGTTTCCGGCGGCCTCGAACGTCAGCACGTCGGCGCCGCTGCCCAGGCTGATGCTGGCATTGCTCAGCGCGACACTCAGCGTGATCAGGTCGGTGCCGGTGCCGCCGTTCAACGTCGCGACGTTGCCGATCGTGGCGGTGTTGCCGCCGTTGGCCAGGTTGAGCGTGCTTTCGCCGGTGCCGAGATCGACCGACATGGCGGTGGTGAGAGCGGTAGACAAGGTGACGTCGTCGTTGCCTGCGCCGCCGGTGATGGTTGTGGCGTTGGCGACGGTGAGTGTGTTGTTGAAATCTCCCAGATTCAGCGTGCTGCCGCCCGAGCCGAGGTCGAAGTCGTCGTTCTCGGCGGCTGCCCCAAGTGTGACGGTATCGGCGCCGGTGCCGCCGTCGACGGTCGCGATACTGGCAACGGTGAGGCTATTGGTTCCGTTGGCCAGCGTCAGCGTATCTGCCCCGGTGCCAAGACTGGCGCTGCCGTTGTCGATCGCAGTGCCGAGCGTAATCGTGTCGGTGCCGGTGCTGCCGATCAGCGTGCCGATATTACTGACCGTGCCGGTATTGGTGCCGGCGTCCAAGGTAAGAGTGTTGTTGCCGCCTTGGAGATCCACCGCCATGGAGGTGGTGAGCAAGGTGCTGAGCGTGACGTTGTCGTCGCCGGCGCCGCCGTAAACGGTCTGCGTTCCGCCGACGGTGACGGTGTTGCCCTCGTCTCCCAGGGTCAGGATGTCGGTGCCGCCGCCGAGCGAGATGCTCGCATTCGAGAGTACGCCGGTAAAGGTTATGGTGTCGTTGCCGGTGCCGCCGATCAATGTGTCGACGGTGCTGAATGTCTCGGTGACATTGGCATTGCCAAAGGTAACGGTGTCGGACACGGGGGCGACTCCTGGGCGAACGGAAACCAGGAATTGGCCGTTTTGCCCCTGCACCTGGTGGTCTGCGCGATATTCGCGCCGCACCTGCCTACGCCGAATAGGTAAACAAAACGTTCGCGCCGGCGGGGTCGGACGGGTTTCGTTCGTCGGCCGGAGGCGAAATGCGGTGGGGTTTTTCGTCGTGCGATTCGGCCGGCCGGGTCAGCCGGCGCGGTGCTCCACCTCGCCGACCTTCACCTGCCGCGGCACCAGCCCAGGCGACCACGTCGCGCTGCCCGCCGGCAGAACGATGCCGCGTGCCGCCAGTGCCGGCGCCAGCAGCGCGGCCGGATTGGCGGAGGCCAGCCGGACCGCCTCGGCCGGCGCGGCAAGGCCCCAGGCAACCAGGTTGCGCACCGCCTGGTCGAGGCATAGCGCCGAGCCGGCCAGCACGTCGCTGCCCGGCTCGCGGACGGAGCCATCGGCGGCATGTTCTATCGACCTGCCGGCAAACCGATAAAGCCCAGGGGGCGCTGCCGCGGCCGTCGTGGCGTCGGTTACCAGCACCGCGCGCGACAGGCCCTTGGCGCGCAGCAGCACCTTCAGCGCGGGCAGCGGGATATGGATGCCGTCGGCGATGAAGCTGGCGGCGAGGCGGTCCTCGGCGAGCTGGGCGATCAGCGGGTTGCGGAACTTCGGCAACGTGTGGGGCAGGGCGTTGCCGAGATGGGTGCTTAGCGCGGCGCCCGCCCGGGCGGCGTCCGCCACGGTCGCGTCATCGGCGGCGCTGTGGCCGATCGCCACCAGCATTGCCCGCTGTCTCGCCCAGGCGATCAGCGCCATCCCCCCCGGCTGCTCCGGCGCGAGGGTGAGCAACAGGATCGGCCGGGCGAGGGGGGCGGCGAGGCGCATGAGCAAACCGGGGTCGGGCGGCAGCATGGCGGTCGGCGGATGGCAGCCGGCGAAACCGGGCGCGGGGTTGAGGAAGGGTCCCTCCAGGTGGAAGCCAGGCACCATCAGCGGCCCCAGCCGGCTGTTGGCGACGGCGCGGTCCAGTGCGGCGAACCGCTCGGCCAAGGCGGCTTCCGGCGCGGTGATCAGCGTCGGCAGGCAGGTGGTGACGCCGGCGCGCAGCATGCTGTGCAGCGCGTGGTCGAGCGCGGCGGCGTCGAGCGCGGGGTCGTTGAAGTCGACACCGGCATAGCCGTTCACCTGCAGATCGATCAGTCCGGTGGTGTGCATCAGCCGGCCTCCCGCCGCCCAATTCAAGACGGGGCATTTGTGGCGGTGCGTTGGCCAGCAGGAAAGGGTCAACGCCGGCGATCGCGCGGACGCCCGAGGCGGCCGACCTCCGATTGCCGTGGATCGGTCCGCGGGTGACGCAGCGCGACATTGCGCGGCGGCCGTTAAGGGAATCGTAAGCCGGTTGCCCTAACACCATCGACCTGAACGATTGGCTCTCGGCTGGTTCGCACCGGCGCTCTTCCCGTCGTGGCCAGGCTTGACCCGGTCATCCGTCGCGGCTCTGCGGCGCCTAGATGGCCGGATCGAGCCAGTCCATGACGGGGGTGCGCGTGCCGTGCGTTATCGTTTTGGCCGGCCTATACCAGGCTGGCGCCGCGCACCGTTTGGCAGGTCGCCGGATGGGTGGGACGCGCCTGCCGGGCGTGCAAGGCGGCACGGAAGGAGACGAAGCGGCTGCGCCCGGCCGGCGGGCAACGCCGGTGGAGGTGGGCATCCGTGCAAGACCGGGCGGCACGGCAACCAATCGGCTGGATCCAGCACGGTCATGCGCCGTGCACGGGCCGTGGAACATGGGGCGCGCAATGTCATCGCTGCCTGAACTCGCGGTGCTGTTCCCGAACGAGCCATATTTTCTCGGCAATACGATGGGGGTGATGGGCGAGCCGTTGCGTCATCTCTACATGGCGGCGGCAGTGGCCACGTTGCAGGATCTCGACCGCGCGGTGCGCGTGCTGGAGATCGGTTCCTGGATCGGCTTCAGCACGTTGACCTGGGCGCAGGCCCTGGACGAACGCGTGCCGCACAAGGGCAGCATCCTGTGCGTCGATCCCTGGGCCAGCTACTGGAGCCCAGCCGAGATACAGGCGGGCGGGGTCATGGCGACGATGGATTTCATGGCGCGTTCCGATCTGTCCTACAACCTGTTCCGGCACAACCTGACCTTTGCGCCGCCAGGTGTCCGCATCGATCACGTGCGCGGCCGGTCAGAGGACGTCCTGCCCTATTTCGCCGACGGCGCGTTCGACCTTGTCTTCATCGACGGCGATCACCGCTATGCGGCGGTGGCGAACGAACTGCGCGAGGCTGACCGCTTGCTGGCCGACGGTGGCCTGTTGTGCGGCGACGATCTGGAGCATCAGGCACCGGCGAGCGCCTGCGCCGCACTGGATCCGGCGATCCACTACAGGCAGGATCCGGCGACCGGGGTTCGCTACCACCCCGGTGTCACCCGCGCCGTCGCGGAGGCACTTGGGCCGGTGTCGGCCTATGAAGGTTTTTTCGTGATGCGCAAGCTGGGCGGCGGCTACGTGCCGGTGGACCTCTCCGGCAGGACCGCGTCGATTCCACGGCACTTTCCCCCCGCGCTGAAGGCCAGCATCCGTAGCCGGTTCGGTTGATCGCCGACGCGGGGACCGCTGGCCAACGCCGTGCCAAACGCTTGCTTCGGCGCCTCGTGTCACGGTTATCGCCGAGACGACATGCCGCGCCATGCGCGAACCCACGCGCCTGGCCCAATGCGATGGCCCTGCCAACTGACGCGCGCTCTCCGTTCGCCGTTGCTTCCGACACGCCGGGACCCGCGCCGGCCGCCGGTTTGTTGCTTTCCCTCGCGCTCCGCCGGCATTGTTGCGGCGCCTGCCGAGGAGACACACCGTGCCACCGCCGAAGCCGCAACTTCCCTCCGCCATCTGGCTGATCTTTCTCGGACTGATGGTGGTAACCCTGCTCGGCGTGTTCGGCTACGGCGGTGGCGGTGGCGGCGGCGGCGGTGGCACGGACGTCATCCCGTACAGCCAGTTCCAGCAGTACCTCGATGCCGGCAAGGTGAAGCAGGTCACCGTCTCCGGCGACCTGCTGCACGGCACGCTCAGCGAGAAATTGCCTGACGGCAACACGCAGTTCAGCACGGTGCAGGTGCCTTCGGACCTCGCCGGCGAACTGGCCAAGCACGGCGTGGAATATAGCAGCGTGCCGTCGAGCACGGCGCTGAGTGCGCTGCTGTCCTGGATCGTCCCGCCGCTGCTGTTCGTCGGCATCTGGCTGTGGGCCTCGCGTGCGATGATGGGCGGCGGTGCCGGCGGGCGCGGCGGCCTGGGCGGCGGGCTGTTCTCGATCGGCCGCAGCCGCGCCAAGCTGATCACCGCCGAGACCGGCATCCAGACCACGTTCGACGACGTGGCCGGGGTGGACGAGGCGAAGGCGGAGCTGCACGAGATCGTCGATTTCCTCAAGCGACCGGACGAGTTCGGCCGGCTGGGCGCGCATATCCCGCGCGGCATCCTGCTGGTCGGGCCGCCGGGCACCGGCAAAACCCTGCTGGCGCGCGCGGTGGCGGGCGAGGCGGGCGTGGCGTTCTTTTCCACCAACGGCGCCGAGTTCGTGGAGATGTTCGTGGGCGTCGGCGCGGCGCGGGTGCGCGACATGTTCGAGAAGGCGCGCGAATCCGCGCCGTGCATCATCTTCATCGACGAACTGGACGCGCTGGGCCGGGCGCGCGGCATGTCGCCGATGACCGGGCAGGACGAAAAAGAGCAGACGCTGAACCAGTTGTTGGCGGAGATGGACGGGTTCGACCGCTCGGTGGCGATCGTCGTGCTGGCGGCGACCAACCGGCCGGAGATCCTCGACCCCGCGCTGCTGCGGGCGGGCCGGTTCGACCGCCAGGTGCTGGTGGACCGGCCGGACAAGAAGGGGCGGGTGGATATCCTGCGCATCCACCTGAAGCGGATGAGGCTGGCCCCCGACGTGAAGGTCGAGGACGTCGCCGCGCTGACACCCGGCTTCACCGGGGCGGACCTGGCGAACCTGGCGAACGAGGCGGCGGTGGTGGCAACGCGGCGCGGCGGTGATTCGCTGTCGATGGACGATTTTACCCGCGCAATCGAGCGCATCGTGGCCGGGCTGGAGAAGAAATCCCGCGTGCTGATCCCGAAGGAGCGGCGCATCGTTGCCTATCACGAGATGGGGCATGCGCTGGTGGCGCTGGCGATTCCGGGCAGCGACCCGGTGCAGAAGGTCTCGATCATTCCGCGCGGCATCGGCGCACTGGGCTACACGATGCAGCGGCCGGTGGACGACCGGTTCCTGATGAGCCGCCAGGAGCTGGAGGACAAGATGACCGTCCTGCTCGGCGGGCGGGCGGCGGAGATGATTTTGGGGGATGACGTTTCCACCGGCGCGGCGGACGACCTGGCGAAGGCGACCGACATCGCGCGAGGCATCGTCATGCGGTTCGGCATGGACGACAAGCTGGGGCCGGTGGCTTGGGATACCGACCAGGCGTCGTTTCTGCATGACCAGCCTGGGGTGTTCTGGCAGCAGCGGCGGTATTCCGACCAGACGGCGCACGAGATCGACCTGGCGGTGCGCGCGCATGTGGAAGCGGCGCGGGCGCGCGCGGTGGGAATTCTGCGGGACAACCGGGAGGCGCTGGACGAGGGGGCGGCCTCACTGCTGGCGCACGAGACGCTGAGCGGGGATGAGCTGCCGAAGGTGAAGATGGTGGGGGTGGGGTAGGCCACCGCTTGTTAAGCCTGGGGCCGTGGCCCCTCCGGTCTTCGTCGCGAGGGGCGTCCGTGAAGTTCCATTTCGCACCGTAATCGGTGCCCCTCGCGACGAAGACCGGATCCGCCGTGGCTTCCCTACCGATTTCCCCGTGGTAGGCTCGACATTTATGTGAACGGCACGGCGCTGCCGCCGTGGCTTCCCTACCGATTTCCCCGTGGTAGGCT
>JBEKNT010000039.1:0-25891 GCA_049522565.1 Acetobacteraceae bacterium | reverse complement strand
TCCCGCCCCGATGCCGGCATCCTGGCGTTCGCCGATCGCGCGTGTCGCCACCGGTCCGCCGACCGGCCCGCCCCAGGCTTGGGGCTCGCCATACTGCTACGCCTGACCCACGGGGCCGGACCACGGCCAGCCCCGCCGTCCTGATTCGTGCCGACCGCAAATTTCCGTTTGCCGAGCCTGATATCAGGCGCCCGAATTGCTGACTCTCGGCGGCCCGGTCCCCGGGGACGACACGCTATGTTCGGCGATGCCGGCAGCGAAGGGCTACGGGGCGACCCGATCACCCTCACCCTCGGCGCTTCGCGCCATCGACCTCTCCCGCGTAGCGGGAGAGGTTTCTTACTCCCCGGACAGCTCCTTGCGGCGGCGGTCGAGTTCCTCGCTGTACCGCCGCAGCGCGTATTGCTCGGTCAGCAGGCCGATGACGTGCCTGGTCTCCGGTCCGTCCACCACCGCCAGCGCGTCGCTTTCGGCGTTCTCGAACATCGCCACCGCTTCCTTGATGGTCATCTGCGGCAGCAGCATCGTGTCGGTATAGTGCAGGATGTCGGCCACCTTGTGGTCGTCCTCGGCGTCGGCATGTGCTTCCGGCGGGAGCACAATGCCGGTGTAGCGGTCCTCGTCGTCCAGCACGACCACGCGCTGCGTCGCGCCCAGCGGGAAGTCGCGCTTGAAGGCGGCCAGCGGCGTGCCGGCGCGCACCGTGCGGACCTCGCGGCGCATCATGCGGCCGACCGTCAGGTTGCGCATCCAGCCGATGTCCACCGCGCTGCGGATCGCCTCGCCGCGCAGATGGAACCGCCAGGTGGCGAACGAGTAGCCGAAGGTGCGCCGCACCGTCAGCGACGACACCACGCAGGCGGCCAGCACGGCGATGGTCAGCGGCAGGCTGCCGGTGCTCTCCAGCGCCAGGAACCCCATGGTCAGCGGGCCGCCGATGATGGCGACCGCCAGCGCGCTCATGCCCACCAGGGAGCAAACGATCGGCGACACGGCGTGCGCCGTGCTCACCACCGCCAGCGCGCCGGCGAAGGTCTTGCCGACCAGCGCGCCGAGGAACAGCGAGGCGAAGAACAGCCCGCCACGGAACCCGGAGCCGATGGAGATGGCCGAGGCGGCGGATTTCAGCACCACCAGCAGGCCGACATGGCTCAGCGTGTAGGGCGCCTCGATGACGATGCCCAACGCGCCATGGCCGGAGGACAGCACCGCGGGCGTGACCAGCGCCATCGTGCCCACCGCCAGCCCGCCGATAGCCGGGCGAAACCAGGTCGGCACGCGGCTGCGGCGGAACAGCTCCTCGGTCAGCGTGACGCCGCGCATGATCGCCACGCCGACCAGGGCGCAAACCATCCCCAGCGCCAGGATCGGGATGTAATCCAGCGCGTCGAGGCTGGTCGGCACCTGCACGTCCAGGTCGAAGATGCCGCCGCCCAGGGCGTGCACGACGGATACCGCGACGATGGCCGATACCGCCACCGGCGCGAAAGTGCCGAGCGTATAGGTGCCGATCACCAGCTCGAAGGCATAGAACGCGCCGGTCAGCGGGGCGTTGAACGCGCCGGAAATGGCGCCGGCCGCGCCGCACCCCACCAGCACCCGCAGGTCGTTGCGCCGGACGCGGAACATCTTCCCGAGGCGCGAGGCGACCGCCGAACCGATCTGGGTATAGCCGGCTTCCAGCCCGATGGAGGCGCCGACGCCGTTCGACATGATGGTTTGCAGCACCACGACCAGGCTGTCGCTCAGCGACATGCGGCCACCGTACAGGGCGTTGGCCTCGATCGGGTCCACCGCGCGGCGCTGGCGCCACATGGCGATGCCGAGGCCCACCAGGCCCAGTGCCAATCCGCCGAACGCCGGCACCAGGACCGTGCGGAAGGGGTTCAGCTCGACCATGGCGCTGAGCCGCTCGTTATGGCCGATGCCGAACAGCACCTGATGGACGAGCTGGGTGGTCTCGGTCATCAGCCAGACCAGGACGCCGGCGCCGCAACCGACGAAGGCCGACAGCGCGACCAGCCAGATCTCGTCGGCGCGCACCAGGGCGCGCAGCGTCTGTGGCACGTGCAGCACCGCTTCGCCCAGCGGGCGGCGATGGCGGTGCACAGCAGGGCGGGCGGCGGTCCTGGCGGCGGACGCATCTCTCCCTGCGAGCGGGCTGGCCGAGCGGCCCGCGACGGTTGAATCGCCAGGGAGAGTCGACATCAGCGACGTCCAGGGGGAGCAGGAAGAAGAGCGAGGTCCCTTTTGGAACGCCGCGCCGCAGCATTCAACCGCCGTGTGGCCGATTTGGTATGACGTGTGATAAAAAAGTCGTTGGCCGATCGGAAAATTGCCGTTCCGCTTCAGGAAGCGAGACCGCGCTCGGCGCGGGTCGCCGCCAGATCGTCCTCGATGAACGCGCGCACCACCTCGGCGATGGGCTCGTGCGGGCTGAAACCGAGGGTGCGGGCGCGCAGCGGCTCGAATTCCGGCGGCCAGGTCCCGACGATGGCGGCGATGGCCTGGTCCTCGATGCGGCGCACCAGGGCGGCCGCACCGGGCCGCACCGCCTCCAGCGCCTGAAGCAGATGTGCGATCGTGGTGCTGATGCCGGGTGGATTGATGCTGCGGTCCAGCCCCATGGGGGCGGTGTCCAGGACGGCGGCGTGCAGCAGCCAATCCACGGCGCGGCGCGGGCTGGCCACCCAGGCGGCGAAAGCGTCCGGCACCGGGAGATCCGCCGGCAGTCCGAGCAAGGGCTCGCGGATGATGGCGGAGAGGAAGGAGGAGGCGGCGCGGTTGGGGCGGCCCGGGCGGACGATGATGGTCGGCAGGCGCAGCGAGACGGCGTCGAGGAAGCCGCGGCGGGAGGCGTCGGCCAGGATCAACTCGGCGGCGGCTTTTTGGGCGCCGTAGCTGTTGCCGGGGACCTGGCGGGCGTCGTCGGCCAGCACGGAGTCCTGGGTGCCGCTGAAGCTGGCGACCGAGCTGGTGAACACCACGCGCGGCGGTTTCCCGCCCGTGTCGGCGAGACGGCGGCAGGCGTCCACCACCGCGTCGGTGCCGCGCAGGTTGACCCGGCGGCCGAGGTCGTAGTCGGCCTCGGCCTGGGCGCTGACCACGGCGGCGAGGTGGAACACCACGTCGGTGCCGGGCGGGATGGCTTCGGAGGGGAGGTCGACGATGTCGCCGGCCAGCGCGGTGACCGGGAAGGTGGCGCCGGCGGGTTGGGGCGGCTCGGCGAGGTCGAACAGGGTCAGGCCGGTGACCGTCTGGCCGCCGAGCGCGCCGTCGGCGCCCAGGCGTGCTGCGAGCTTGCGGCCGAGGAAGCCGCCGCCGCCGAGAATGGTGATCTGCATGGGTGTTCTCCACACTACCCTCTTCCGCGGCAGCGGAAGAGGCCGGGTGAGGGTGCCACACGCCGCCCCCCAACCCAACCGCCAGTGATCAGGCGTCAGCGGTGCGGAACACGCGCTGCTCCGCAACCGCCGCGGCGGTCGAGCCGGAAGTCGCGTTGATCTCGCCGATCGGTTCAGTATCCGGCGGCGCGGTCGACCACTTCCTTCAGCGGTTGCCGATCGAGGAACCGCGCCAGATTGTCCACGAACAGCCGGGCGACGATCTTGTCGCGCGTCGGGTGGCCGCCGCCGATATGCGGCAGCACGATGATCCCGTCGGTGCCCCAGAACGGATGATCCGCGGGCAGCGGTTCCTGGCGGAAGACGTCCAGCACCGCGCCGGCAATCCGCTTCGCCTCAACCGCGGCGATCAGGTCCGCGTCGGCGATCAGGTGGCCGCGGCCGAAATTCAGCAGCCAGGCGGTGGGCTTCATCTTCGCCAGTCGCTCGGCGTTGATGAAGTTCTCGGTCTCCGGCGTCGCCGGCAGCAGCAGCAGCACGAAGTCGGACTGCGCCAGCACCTCGTCGGTACGCTCGGGAGGGAATAACTCCGCGACGTGGGGCACCGACGCGCCGCGCCGCTTGGTGCCGATGACGCGCATGCGCAGCGCGGTGGCAAGCCGCGCCACCTCCTGGCCGATCTCGCCAAGCCCCAGGATGCCCAGCGTCTGGCCGTTCAGCGGCGTGGCCATGCGGCGGGTCCAGCGGTGCTGCTTCTGGTCCTCGACGATGGCCGCATACGGCTTGGTGAGGTGGAACAGCGCGCCCAGGATGTTCTCCGGCATCGACTCGCGATGGGTGCCGCGCGCGCAGGTGAGGGTGAGGTGCGGCGGCAGATCCGGTAGCGCCATCCAGCTTTCGACGCCGGCGGTGAGCGCCTGCACCCAACGCAGGGTCGTCATGTCAGGCAGCAGGCCGGGCGGGGCGCCCCAGGCGAGCATCGCCTCGGTATCGGCGCGCTGCGCTTGCGTGGGGGTGTCTTTGCGGGGGAGGGATTCGACGGCGACACGCTCGGCGAGCCCGGCCGCGTCGATGGCTTCCAGGTAGGCGCCAGGGGTGTCGGTCCAGAGGAGAACGCGGGTGGGATGCGGCATAGGGCGGGGTCCTGTGTTGGTTGCCACGGAGCGTAAAGGGAGTGGCGCGGCGAGGCCATGCCGGCCACCGCCGTAATGGGTGGTTGGCAGAACGTCCTGCGCATCCGGCGCAGGCAACCTGCCGCGAGTCGCCATGGTCGTGGACAGTTAAAGGTTGCGGTGCTGTCGATCTCGGACGGTGGCCAACACGCAAGGAGCAAGCCAATCGAGCCGCTATGGAAGGTGTCGATCAGACCGGGCGGCCGGCGGACGTCGCCGTGCCCATTGTTCCACCGCCGCGTCCCTGCCCATCATGAACCTGGCCTTCGACTTTCTTGTCAGGGGCAACAATGCAGCGGCAGTCAGACCTACCCGTATCGGCATTCATTCGTGGTTCCAAACGCTTCCAGTATCGGCTGCACCAGTGTGCCTCGCGTCCCACACGATCCCGCGCTACCCTCCGCCGATGCTTGGCCCCCACCCGTTCAGGCTGTTCGCGAATCCGCGGCTTGGCACGCCCGGCATCACTGTGCTCCCCGCCGCCGGCTTCCGCCGCGCCAAGGCAGAGATCACCGCGTGGCCCGGCTACGCGCCCACGCCTCTGCGCGACCTGCCGGACCTCGCTCGCCAGGCCGGGATCGGCATGCTCTGCCTGAAGGACGAAGCGAGCCGCTTCGGCCTCGGCTCCTTCAAGGCGCTCGGTGGCGCCTATGCCGTCGCCAGCCTGCTGCTCAATGAACTCGCCCGCACCGGCACTGTTGCGACCACCGCCGACCTGGAAGCCGGCACCTATTGCGCAGCGACCGAACGCATCACCGTCACGTGTGCGACCGACGGCAACCACGGCCGCGCCGTCGCCTGGGGCGCGCAGCGCTTCCACGCACGCTGCGTCATCTTCATTCACGCCACTGTCAGCCAGGGCCGCGCCGATGCCATCGCCCGTTACGGCGCCGACATCCGCCGCATCCCCGGCACCTATGACGACGCGGTTCGCGACTGCGCGCGCCAGGCCGAAGCGCACAACTGGCACGTCGTCTCCGACACCGCCTGGCCCGGCTACACCGAAATTCCACGCGACATCATGCAGGGCTACCGGCTGATGGCCGACGAGGCGGCCGACCAATGGACCGGCCCCCCACCGACGCATGTCTTCATCCAGGGCGGGGTAGGGGGCGCCGCCGCTTCGGTCTCCGTGCAATGCCGCTCCCGCTTTGCGCCGGCACCCGCGCTGATTGTCGTCGAGCCTGACCGTGCCGCCTGTCTGCTGGCCAGCGCGGAGTTCGGCGAGCGCGTCACCATTCCGGGCGACCTCGATACTGTCATGGCCGGCCTCGCCTGCGGCGAACCCAGTCTGCTCGGTTGGCAGGAACTGGACCGCGCGGCTGCCGCCTTCATGGCAATCCCCGACGAGGCCGCGGTGGCGTGCTTGCGCTTGTTGGCAACACAGCGCATTGTCGCCGGCGAATCAGGTGTCGCTGGCCTTGCGGGTTGCTTGCTCGCCATCGCCGATCCGGCCGCCCGCGCGACACTTGGCCTCGACGCAACCAGTCGCGTGCTGTTGTTCAGCACCGAAGGGGCAACAGATCCGGAACTTTACGCGAAACTCGCCGGCGTTTCGGCTGCACATGTCAGCTCACGGCATGGTTAGGGGTTTCTCAACCAGTTGTGGTTAACTGGATGATCCGAGCCTGGAAATTGCCGTGATGCCCGCGCGTTATCTGCGGCGACACGACATTGACACGGAGCGCGACAATGTTCGCCGCCAAGTCTATTATGGCAGCAGTCCTGGCCGTCGGCGTGGGTTACGCCGCCTATCCTTACGTGACGCTCTATCGCCTCGGCCACGCGATCCACACCGGCGACGCCGCGACATTGCGGACGCTGGTTGATTGGTCCGCGGTGCGGGAGGGCATCAAGGAAGATATCTGCGACAACATCGCCGACGACCCGGAGGTGACCGTTAGCGGCGGCAAACTTCCGGCGTTCGGGGCCTCGTTCGTGCGGGGCATCGCGGCCAATGCGGTGGACCAACAGGTCACCGCAGAGGGACTGGTCGACATGACGCACCATCACGCTACCGGCACGGCGCTGCGCGGCGCGGCAGTGCGGGTGAACTGGGCGTTCTTCCATGATCCCACCGATTTCATCGTCAGCCTCAACGCGCCGGGCCAGCGCGAGCCGATCAAGCTGCAAATGAACCTGACGGACGCCGGTTGGCAGGTCACGCGCATCTGGCTGCCGCCCGCATTGCTCGACCAGGCGAACGCGGGAACCTCCTGATTGGCGGCGGGACTTCGACACGAGGTGTAATACGGGCCGGGCAAAAGCCCGCAGCCGCCGATGATGGGGGAGAACGCTTCTCTGTGTCCGCCGATTCTCTGACGCGCCGCAACGCTGGCCTGCAGCGGTCAGGCTCGTCAGCGGCTTGAGCTTCTCCCGCGGCTTCCGCTTAATGTGCCCGCCCCGTGGGAGAGGTTCGGCACGTGTCCAACCACACCATCTATGACCCCATTATGTTCGCCCGTGTCCGACACTCAGTCGCGTGGCGCGACGGCAAACCAGGCGAGGCCGCGTGCCGCACTGCCAACCGCAAGCGGCGCGTGTGTGAAACCCTGAACGCGCGGGCCGAATTTGCTGGCGCGATCGCATGATGCCCATCACCCTCTTCCTGCCGGCGCCGTTCGACCAGGTCTCCGGCGGTTATGCCTACGATCGCCGCATGGTGGCGGAGCTACGCGCGCACGGCGATGCGGTGAACGTGGTCGAACTCGCGGGGGTATTTCCGCTCGCCGATGATGCCGCGCGCGAGGCCGCCTGCGCGTCGTGGGATCGGCTCGCCGAAGCGACGCGTCCGGTGATCGACGGACTGGCGCTGCCGGCCTTCGCGGGCATGGAGGATGCGTTGGCCGCGCGCGGTGCCATCGGTCTGATCCACCACCCCACCGCATTGGAAACCGGTTTCGCCGAGGCGGATCGCGACGCGCTGCGTGGGATCGAATGGCGGCTGTACGGCCGCCTGCATCGGCTGATCGTCACCAGCGACCTCACCGCCGAACGCCTCGCCGGCGACTTCGGTGTCGATCGCGCGCGCATTGCGGTGGTGGTGCCTGGCACCGACGACGCTCCGCGCTGCACCGGCTCGGGCGGGCCGGGTTGCGAGATCCTGTCGATCGGCACATTGGTGCCGCGCAAGGGCCACGACGTGCTGCTGCGCGCGCTCGCGCGACTGTTCGATCTGGATTGGCATCTGACGATCGCCGGTTCGCCACGCCGCGATCACGCGCATGCGGAGGCACTGGTGGCGCTGACCGAGGAACTCGATATCGCGCAACGCGTGCGCTTCGCCGGCGAGGTGACCGGCGACGCGCTGCAGGCGTTGTGGCGCGGCGCGGACCTGTTCGCGCTCGCCACGTGGTTCGAAGGCTACGGCATGGCCGTTGCCGAGGCGCTGAAGCGCGGCCTGCCCGTTGCGGTGTGCGCGGGCGGCGCCGCCGCGACTCTGGTGGAACCGGAAGCCGGCGTGGTGTGCGAGCCGGGCGATCAGGTACAACTGTCGAAGGCGCTGCGCCGGCTGATCTTCAGTCCGTCGCTGCGCGCCGAGATGGGCGAGGTCGCGTGGCAGGTCGGCCAGAAGCTGCCACACTGGGATACGCAAGCGCAGGAGTTTTCGAAAAACCTCTCCCGCTAAGCGGGAGAGGTCGAGACGCGAAGCGACGAGGGTGAGGGTGATCGGGTCGGCACGCAGTTTTTGCTTCGGGTCGCCCCGCAGTACCCTCACCCGACGCTACGCGCCGACTTCTCCCGCCGCAGGCGGGAGAGGTCCATGAACCGCAGGAGGAACCGACCATGTTGCTGGGCGCGATCGCCGACGACTTCACCGGCGCCACCGATCTTTGCTCCATGCTGGTGCGCGGCGGCATGCGCACCGTGCAGCTCATCGGTGTGCCGCGCGAAATCGACGCACCGCCCGATGCCGACGCCGTCGTCGTCGCGTTGAAGTCGCGCACCGCGCCGGTGCGCGACGCGGTGCAGCAAAGCCTCGCCGCGCTGGCCTGGCTGCGCCGCGCCGGCTGCCGCCAGTTCTTCTTCAAATATTGCTCCACCTTCGACAGCACCGAACAAGGCAATATCGGTCCGGTTGCCGACGCGCTGGTCCGCGACCTCGGCTGCGGCTTCGCCCTCGCCTGCCCGGCGTTTCCCACCAACGCGCGCACCGTCTACCAGGGCCACCTGTTCGTCGGTGGCACGCTGCTGAACGAGAGCGGCATGGAGCACCATCCGCTGACGCCGATGACCGATGCCAACCTGGTGCGCGTGCTCGGCCACCAGACCGACGGCATAGTCGGGCTGGTACCGTACGCCACGGTCGAGCAAGGCAGCGCGGCGATCCGTGACGCCATGACGGCGTTGAAAGAGGCGGGAAAACGGTATGCGATCGTCGATGCGGTGAACGACGCGCATCTGCTGGCGATCGGCGAAGCAGCGGCAGAGCATGCGCTGATCACCGGCGGTTCCGGCGTGGCCATGCGTCTGCCTGAGAACTTCCGCCGCACGGGACTGCTGCCGGCCGAGAGCGACGCCGGCGCTCTGCCCCGGGTCACCGGCCACGCCGCCGTGCTTGCCGGTTCGTGCTCGCGCGCGACGCTGACGCAGCTTGGCATCGCGCGGTCGCATGTGCCGGTATGGCAACTCGATCCGCTGGCCACGCCGGATGCCGGGCAGCTCGCGGCAGTGGCGCTTGAATGGGCGTGCAGCCGGCTCGGCGACAAGCCGATCGTCATCGCTGCGTCCGCGGCGCCGGACAAGGTTGCTGCGGTGCAGGCAAAGCTGGGGCGCGACGCCGCCGGCGCACTGATCGAAGCCGCACTGGCGCAAATCGCCGAAGGCATCGTGGCGCTCGGCGCGCGACGCATCGTCGTAGCGGGCGGGGAGACGGCGGGCTCGGTCGTGCAGCGTCTGGGCGTCAGCAGCTTGCGGATCGGCGCGGAAATCGATCCCGGCGTGCCCTGGACCTATGCGCAGGGTCGTGGCGAGCCGCTGCTGATGGCCCTGAAGTCGGGCAATTTCGGCGCGCCCGACTTCTTCCTGAAGGCGTTCGAGATGCTGGAGGCATGACATGGAGGAACCGGACACCAGGCATCTGCCGGTCGCGCTGGCCGCCAGTCTGTTGGCGCGCGGCTTCTCGGTCGGCAGTGCCGGCAATATCAGCGTGAAGCTTGACGACGGCTACCTGATGACGCCGGCCAATTCGAGTCCCGGGCGGCTCGACGCGACGCGGTTGTCGCGGCTCGGAGTTCCACCATACCGGCGGTGACAAGCCATCGAAAGAGGTGTTCATGCATCGCGCCTTGTATCGCGCGAGCGCCGATGTCGGGGCGGTGGTGCACCTGCATTCCACTCAGGCGACGGCGGTGGCGTGCCTGCCGGACGTTGACCGTGACAATCCGATCCCGTCGCTGACGCCATATTTCGTCATGCGTGTCGGCCGGCGGATACCGATCGTCGAGTACTACCGTCCGGGCGATCCGGCGATGGAGCCGGCGATCCATGCAGCGGCGCAGGATGCGCGCGCGGTACTGCTGGCCAATCACGGGCCCATGGTATCCGGCAAAACGCTGCCCGATGCAGTCGATGCTGCGGAGGAGTTGGAGGAGGCGGCGAAGCTCTATCGCATGCTTCGCCACGACACGCCGCGGCTGCTGACGCCGCCGCAAGTGGAAGAACTCCTGTAGCAATGAGGAAAACCTCTCCCGCCTGTGGCGGGAGAGGTCAAGACGCAAAGCGGCGAGGGTGAGGGTGAGGGTGATCGGGTCGCCCCGCAGCACCCTCACCCTTTGTCAGCTCAGCTCATCGATTCGCCCGAGCTGCCTTCCGATGGCTCTGCGGCAGGCGCCGCAGCGGCCTTCTTCTTACGCCCACCGGTCTTGCGCGCGGCCTTCTTGCCTGCGGCCTTTTTCGCACCGGCCTTCTTCTTCGCGCCGGCCTTCTTCGGGGCGGCGGCCTTCTTCTTCGCGCCAGCCTTCTTCTTCGCGCCGGCCTTGCGCCCGACGGCCTTGCGCGCGCCCTTCGCGGCGGCCTTGCGTCCGGCCTTCTTCGGGGCAGCCTTGCGTCCGGCCTTCTTCGGGGCAGCCTTGCGGCCCTTCTTCGCCGCCTTCTTGGCCGCCCGTATCGCCATCGCCTGTGCGCGCGGCTTTTCGTCAGTCTCTTCGTTGCTCACCTGTTGAAGCTCCTTCTGGTGTCGTTCGTTGTTGACGCGGGTTGACTCACGGCAGGCCGTGCAGCCGGTTCCGCACTCTGTCTGCCGTCGCACCGCTTTCGCGCGGACAGACCGGCAACGTCAGGGCAGCGATCGGATCGGCATTGCCGCGCCATGCCAGCGCGAGCGCGTCAATCGAGCATGGTTGCCGTCCGACATTTCCGGCGCGGAACTGCGCTTGTTCCGACGCACGCCATGGCCGTACACGTCCCGACGCGTGGCAAACCAGCCCAGTGCACCGTGCGTGCACCGCGGTCTTCACCGTTCCTTGCGCGACCTTGCCTGATGCGCCGGCACCTGATCGCTTCTGCTTCGCCTGGACGAGGCTGCGGTCCATGGACCGTCCTTCCGTTTCTGGATGCGTGCGCCGATAGACTTGACGTGTTATGCGAATCGGAAGCGCGCATGCCGAATCCGCTATTCATCGTCTCGCATGCGCATGTCAACAAAAAGCAACGTCGTATTGCGGTGTCGATGCAAAATTTTTCACGTGTCGTCCGATGCGATGCATTCATGCCACAGATTCGAGTCGTGCACGCCGACTAGAACCCCGCCGTTGCAGCGGCGTCGCGCAGTGCAGTGGATCGGCGCATAACGTGAAGCAACGCAAGCGAGGGTGCTGTGTGGCAGCGAAAGCCGTGCGCTCGGTTGTGGGGTCACCTGCCATGGGCAGTCGGTATGAACCGTCACGGGCAGTCGCTGTGGCCTGTCACGCGCAGCCTCTGCGACCCGTTACGGGTAGTCACTGCGACCATGCTGGGCTGTCGCTTCCCCATCCGTCATGCCGGCGCAGCCCGGCATCCACGACTCGTTTTCGTGCTCGAAGAAAGTCGTGGATGCCGGCCTGCGCCGGCGTGACGGATGGGGAAGCGCTGCGCAATGCGTCCTTGACGCCGTCACTCCCTACCTTCGTCTTCACCCCGGGCGCTGCATCGCCGGCAGCCGAGCCGCAACGCGGCCCATCGGCCGGCGCTGCGATGCGGCGGACAAGTCATTCTTCCAGGCCATCGCACATGAAAAAGCCGCCACGGCATCGCTGCCGCGGCGGCTGTTGCAGCAATCCGACTCGACTCAGTGCCGCTGGTCGATCGGCACGAAGGGCACGTTCTCCGGTCCGGTATAGTTCGCCGTCGGCCGGATCAGCTTGTTATCGATGCGCTGCTCGATCACGTGGGCGCCCCAGCCGGAGGTCCGCGCGATCACGAACAGCGGCGTGAACATCGCCGTCGGCACGCCGAGCATGTGGTAGGAGATCGCGCTGAACCAGTCGAGGTTGGCAAACATCTGCTTGGCGTCAGCCATCGTCGCCTCGATCCGGTCGGCGATGTCGAACAGCTTCATCGACCCCGCCGCCTGCGACAGCCGCCGCGCGACGTCCTTGATCACCTTGTTGCGCGGATCGGCGATCGTATAGACGGCGTGGCCGAAGCCGATCACCACCTCGCGGTTGGCAACGCGCTTGCGGATGTCGGCCTCCGCCTCGTCCGGCGTGGCGTAGCGGCTCTGGATCTCGAACGACACTTCGTTGGCGCCGCCATGCTTCGGCCCGCGCAGCGCGCCGATGCCGGCGGTAATCGCCGAGTGCATGTCCGCCCCGGTGCCCGCCACCACCCGGCAGGTGAACGTCGATGCGTTGAACTCATGCTCGGCGTAGAGGATCAGCGAGGTGTGCATGGCGCGGACAAACATCTCGCTCGGCGGCTTGCCGTGCAGCAGGTGCAGGAAATTGCCGCCGATCGAGTCGTCGTCGGTCTCCACCTCGATCCGCCTGCCGTTATGCGCGTAGTGGAACCAGTACAGCAGTGCGGGACCGAGGCAGGCCATCAGCCGGTCAATGATGTCGCGCGCGCCGGGCTGGTTCTGGTTGTCCTTCTCCGGCAGCACGCAGCCTAGCGCCGACACCGCGGTGCGCATCACGTCCATCGGATGCGAGGCGGCGGGCAGCGCTTCCAGCGACTGCTTCACCGCGATGGGCAGTCCGCGCAGCGCGATCAGCTTGGCCTTGTAGCCGGCCAACTCGGCGCGCGTCGGCAGTTTGCCATGCACCAGCAGGTAGGCGATCTCCTCGAACTCGCATTGCTCCGCGACGTCGAGGATATCGTAGCCACGATAGTGCAGGTCGTTGCCGGTGCGGCCGACGGTGCACAGCGCGGTGTTGCCGGCGGTCACGCCGGACAGGCCGACGCCCTTCTTCGCCCGGTTGGGAATGGCAGCGGTGTCGCTCATGATTGGGTTCCTTTCAGTCGTCGATGGTTACCGCCGCCGCTTCCCCGCGTCATGCCGACGAAGGTCGGCATCCACGACTTTGCTTGCTGATGCGAAGGAAAGTCTTGGATGCCGACCTTCATCGGCATGACGCGGGCAGCGGAGGGTTGGCGTCAGAAGATTCCCGGCTTGCCGACCGACAGCGTCCCGGCCGGCAGCACGACGTTCAGTGCATGCAGGTCCTCCGCCTTCAGCCGCGGCAGGTCCTGCACCAACTCGAGGAAGCGATTCGCCTCGCGGGCGGTGATGATGCCGTCGGTCATGGTCTGGAACTTGCGGATGTAGTCCTCCCGCTTGAACGGCTTCGCCCCGAGCGGGTGCGCATTCGCGACCGCCAGTTCGTCCACCAGCCCGGTGCCGTCGCGCAGGAAAATCTCGGCGCGGCCGCCAAATGCAATCTCGTTCGGGTCGGTGGACAGGTATCGCCGCTCCCATTCCGGATCTTCACGGGTTTCGATCTTGTGCCACAGCCGAACCGTATCCTCCCGCGCGGCACGTTTCGGCGCGTAGCTGTCCACGTGATGCCAGCTTCCGTCCTGCAGCGCGACGGCGAAGATATACATGATCGAGTGGTCGAGCGTCTCGCGACTCGCCTTCGGGTCCAGCTTCTGCGGATCGTTGGCGCCGGTGCCGATCACCGCATGGGTGTGGTGGCTGGTGTGGATGATGATCTTTTCCACTGCCTCCAGGTCGGGGATCTTCTCGCGCATGCGAAACGCCAGGTCGATCAATGCCTGCGACTGGTATTCGGCGCTGTGCTCCTTGGTGAAGCTGTCCAGGATCGCCCGCTTCGGTTCGCCCGGCGCCGGCAGCGGCACCTGGTAGTGCGCCTGCGGCCCATCCAGCACCCAGGCAATCAGACTGTCCTCGCCTTCATAGATCGGGCTGGGCGCGCCTTCGCCACGCATCACGCGATCCACCGCCTCGACCGCCAGCTTGCCGGCATGCGCGGGCGCGTAGGCCTTCCACGAGCTGATCTCGCCCTTGCGAGACTGCCGCGTGGTGACGCTGACATGCACCGCCTGCTGCACCGCCTGGTAGATCACCTCCGGCTTCAGGTTCAGCAGCGTGCCGATGCCGGCCGCCTGTCCGGGGCAGAGATGGGTGATGTGGTCGATCCGGTGCTTGTGCAGCGAGATCGCCCGCACAAGGTTGATGTGGATCTCGTATCCGGTGGCGATGCCGCGCACCAGGTCGCGGCCGGATTTGCCCATCGTCTGCGCCACCGCCAGGATCGGCGGGATGTTGTCGGCGGGATGCGAGTAGTCCGCGGCGAGGAAGGTGTCGTGCATGTCGAGCTCGCGCACCGCGGTGCCGTTCGCCCAGGCGGCATATTCCGGACTGACGGTTTTCCCCGACGGCACGCCGAACACCGTCGCGCCGGCCGCGCCGCGCGGGCGCGGATGACCCAGCGCCATGTCGCGCGCCGACATCGGTGCGTGGCGATTGACCGAGGCGACCGCCACCGCGGCGTTGTCGATGACGCGGTTGACGATCATTTCCGCCACGTCCTTCTCCACCGGCACCTTGTCGGCGGCGAGCATGGCGAACTTCCAGGCAAGCTGGTCCTCGCGCTTAAGGCTGTCCTTTGAGGGATGCACCCTCACGTCGTGCAGGATCATTTGTTCCTCCGGTGGGCGCAGAGGATTGGCTGCCTCTCGCGCACGGTCTGGCCTTCACACGTGCCTTCGTAGGATCGCGCCGACATCACGGCAAGCGCACCCGGAGAGGAAGCGCAGGGAAAGCGCTGGGACGTGCGCTGCGAGCGAGCCAGCGCAGCGAGACAACCTGTGCAACGAGGGAAACCGCGCAGCGAGCGAACCAGCGCGATGGGGCATTATCCCGACCGCCTGAAAGACTGACAGGCGAGAGCCGATGGTCGGGGCGGTTGGCATTGGTGTCCGCGATCGCCGAAGCGCGGGTCGCCGCCTTCCCGGCCCCTCTGTCATTGCGAGGAGCGCAGCGACGAAGCAATCCCCCGCCTGATGAGCAGCGCCTGCTCGTCATGCTGGGGATTGCTTCGTCGCGGCGCTCCTTGCAATGGAACTGCAAGGACCGGGGGGTTTGCCCTTCAACCTGTCCGGGTACTGGTGCAGCATGCGACCAGGCGCGGTATCGCAGTGGTCAGCCAGCGCCGCGCGCAGCAGAGGATACATATATAAGTGTCAACACCATTCGACCGGGTGATCGTCGGCACGGTGGTCACCGCCGACGCCATCATCGACCACGGCTACGTTGCAGTGCGCGGCGAGACGATCGCCGCGATCGGCGAAGGTGCGCTGCCGCCGGCGGCGGAAACCATCGACTTCGGGGGAAACTTCATCCTGCCCGGCCTGGTCGATGGCCACATGCACACGTCGTCGTCCACCGGCTGGCCAGGCATCGAAAGCGCGACGCGCTGCGCCGCGGCGGGTGGCGTTACGACCTGCTGCGACATGCCGTACGACGTGCCGGCGCCGGTCACCGATGCGGCGATCCTCGCCGACAAGATCGGCTGGGTGGAGCGCACCGCTCATGTCGACATGGCGCTGTACGGCACGATCCTGAAGACCGGCGGCATCGATGCGATCCCCGGACTGGCCGCCGCGGGCATCTCCGCGTTCAAGCTCTCTACATATGAGTACGACGCGGTGCGTTTCCCGCGCATCGACCATCCGACCATGCTCGCGGCGTTCCACGAGATCGCGAAGACCGGTCTGCCGGTGGCGATCCACAACGAGGACCAGGAACTGGTCGAGTCGCTCACCGCCGAAGCACGCGCGGCGGGACGCTGCGAGCCGATCATGCACTGCCGTACCCGCCCGCCGCTGGCGGAAACCATGGCCGACCTGGAAATCTTCGAGATGGCGCTGGAGACTGGCGCGCACGTGCACATCGCGCACTCGTCGCTGTCGCGCGGTTTCGAGATCGCTGAAACGTTTCGTAACATGGGCGCGCAGACCACTGGCGAAGCCTGCATCCAGTATCTGTGCCTGACCGAGGATGACATTGTCCGGCTTGCCGGCCTCGCCAAATGCAATCCACCGCTGCGCACCGCCGCGGAGGTCGAGCGGATGTGGGCGTGTCTGCAAGCAGACAAGATCGCCTATGTCTCCACCGACCACGCGCCATGGCCGATCGAACGCAAGACGCTGCCGGATATCTTCGCTTGCGGTGCCGGGCTCACCGGGTTGCAGAGTTTCGCGCCGCTGATGTTTTCCCTGCTCGCCGAACGCGGCCTGCCGCCCACGCTGATGGCGACCTATTGCGCTGAGCGCAGCGCGAAGCTGCACGGGCTGTGGCCACGCAAGGGAGCGATCCGTGTCGGCTCGGATGCCGACCTGCTGGTGCTAAAGCCTGGCGATTTCGCGTTCGACCAGGCGGCGATCCTGGATCGGGCGGAGATGTGTTGGTCGCCGTACCACGGACGGCCGATGCGTGCGCGCGTTGCCGCAACCTTCCTGCGCGGCCGGTTGATCTGGGATGGCGCGCGGCTGCTGTCGACGCCGGGCACCGGGCGCTTCGTGCCGCGGCAGCGCGCCTGATCAGAGCGCGGTGGCGTCGGGCAACGGTTGCCGCGGGGGCAGCGCATCATGGGCATCCGCACCGACGAAGCCGCGCTGCGCGCCGTTCTTCGGTCGCGCACGGTATAGCCTGCGCGCGTCATCGAGAATGGTCGCGTCGTCCGCCATGCTCAGGTCGATGACGACGAGCGTCTCCTCCATGCGATGGCTGCCATTGGTGCTGCCGCCGGCGATGCCGCCCGGATGGCGTCCGGCGCCGGCAGCGACGGTGGAGCGGAAGCTGCCGGCCATCTGGTGCCGCGATGCGGGCCGGACGACGCGCACGATGCGTCGTGCCAGTGACGCCATGCCGAGGTCGATCACGACAGCGTCCGGCGCGGCGGGAAACAGCGAGGCCGCGGAAAAGCGCTGGCCGAATTCCTGCAGGCTGCGCGCGTAGCACGGTGTCTGGACGCAGGCTGCGAGCACGTACGGCACCGTGGCAAAGCCGGCGATCCGCAGCATTGCGAAGGCCAGCATGCGTTGCAGCAGGGGGGAGGTGTGGACCGTGGGCGCCATATACGCCGCATCGAGGAACAGGAACGGTTCGCGGTCCGTCGCCAGGTCGCTCGCGCCGATGACGCCGAAACATCGCCCATCATTGGCACCCGTGGCGACAACGAGGTGGTCGCTCCCGGCCATGCGCAGGCCATTTTGCCACGGCAGCATGGCTCCCCCCATGCCATCGTTGCATAGGTCGTCAAGGATGCGGCACGGGTCGAATGCGTCGCTCTTCGACGGATCGCGCAGGTAGGTCAGTCGCAGCCCCTGTTCGGCAAGGATGGTGTCCATCGCCGGTCCCCCATTTTGGGGCAGCGTAAAGGTGCCGCTGCCGCAGCACCTGTGAACTGGGTCACAGGTGCGGCGCTTTTCTTTGCGCGGCGGTGTGGGTGCGCGGCGGGCTGGCCCGAAGGTTCCCATGTGCCGCGCCCCGTTGCAACCGCCCGGTCATCGGCGCGGGCCGTCGCCCCATGAGGCTCAAGCAACCGGCGACGGACACTGCGCGCCTTCTTGTGCCATGGCCGGCCCTTGTCGGTCGCGGCTCGAATGGCGCAGAATTGCCGCCTTCGACAGATCTTTACGCCGATCGGCCGTCGCCGGCATGACGAGGGCATTGGGGCGAAAGGCGATTGCCGGGGGAATCCTGTGCGGCCGGGGTTCCCATCTGCGGCGCAAGGCGCGACAACGGCACCGATATGCAAGCGAAGGAGCAGGGCAATGAGCCTCGGCCATGAGCATGACCATGCGGCACCGGCGCCTGGCACGGTGGATTGGCGGCATAACGGCGTGCGGGTGATCAAGGGCAACCAGCTCGACACCAACACGCCGCAGACGCCGGGCATGAACCGTGCGGCGGCGATCAATGCCGCGCGGGTCGGGGCGCAGAAGATCTGGGCCGGCACCGTGCACATCCATGCCAACGCCAAGACCGGTGCGCATCATCACGGCGCGCTGGAGAGCGTGATCTACGTGATCCGCGGCAAGGCTCGGATGCGCTGGGGCGAGAAGCTGGAATTCGTCGCCGAGGCCGAACCGGGGGACTTCATCTTCGTGCCGCCCTACGTGCCGCACCAGGAGATCAACGCGAGCTCCGACGAGACACTGGAATGCGTGCTCGTGCGCAGTGACAACGAAGCGGTGGTGGTGAACCTGGACATCGAGCCGGTGGAGAAGCCGGAGGCGGTCCTCTGGGTGGACCCGATCCACAAGGCGTCGTAGCGGGATGGCGGCAGACGGCAAGCAAGCTTGCAACCGGTAGAGGTCCGAGAGACGCGGAGAACCACGGATCGCATAGTCGTGGCTATTTTGGCCACGTGCCGACCGCCGGTGTGCGGCGCGCAACAAGGGCGTCCTACCATGGAAATAGCCCTGAGCGCCCGTACCGGTGATTCCAATGCGTGCCATTTCCAGCCATAGGGGTGCGGCCGCGGCCGCTGGCTAACTCCGTGGCTCTGCGCGGCTCTCGGCCTTCTCCATGTTGGAAGCTTGCTTTGCCGCCCCGTGTTGCGGTCTTCGCCTGACTTGCCCCGCGCCACACACGATCGATCATCCGCACGCAGTGCCGTTCAGATGAAGGGCGCGAGCGCGGCAACCAGCGCTGTCGCGGCCGTCACGACCTTCGCCACGCTGGTGAGGTCCGCGGCCGTGGCTTGCATGGCCGCGGCCTCGGCTTTCAGGCTGGCGGCGGTCGTCGTCATCGCCGCGATTGCCTGCCGGTTGTCAGGGGAGGCCTCGATCGTGCGCAACACCTGATCGCGCAAGGTGGCCTGCCGGGCCTGCAACGCGTCGATCCACGCATCGATCCGCCCAAGATCGGGGTCCGGCTGCTGCTTCAACGCGTCCAGTTCGGCGATGGCAGCTTGCAGGACCTGGATGCCGGCCGTGGCAACCTCGTTCGGATTCACCTGTGCCATGATACCCTCCCGGGCTAGCGGTTGTTGTCAGAGTCCGGCTGGCTTGTCGTCACTTCCTGGCGGCGTCCGGCGCCTTGGCCATGACGCCGGCAGCGGCCCCGATCGCGGTTTTCAACGTCTCGGCCGCGGTGGCGAAGGTCTGCACGCCGGTCAGCACCGCCATCCCCTGTCCGGCATTGGCTTGCAGCGCCAGCGTCAGTTGGTGATGGGCATTCACCATCGCTGTGACGGTTGCGGCCGGATCGGCGGCGCGAGCCTGGTTGAACGCCGCGATCCCGGCCTGCACGGCCGCGAGCTTGCTCTGGTAGTCGGCGACACTCAGCTTGCCGACGGCGGGGACCTCCAGCGGCTCGGCAGCGCTGCGCAGTTCATGCCCCAGTAACAGCAATTGCTGCGCCCGGATGTCGGCCAACGCGCCCTGGAGCGTCCGCCCGAGCACTTGCACAGTGGGGTCCATTGCCGGGACCGCCTTGCGTAGCGCCGCCAGGCGGCGCTGATCGAGAGCGATGGCAACTGCCTGCAGGATCAGGCTGCCCGCCGGCGCGACCAGGGAACTGGCTGGCGCCGCTTTTGGCGTCAGTTTCGCGGCCGTTCGGGCCATTCCGCCGGCCGCTGTGGCCAGACCCTGCGCGGCCTGATTCAGCGCTGTTACGTCGTTGGAGGCGGTCACCGCCGCCAATGCCGTGGCGTACTCCTGGAGCGCGTTGAACGCCGGCGCCGCATCCGCCAGGTTCTGTTGCACCGCAGTTGGCGCCGGAACGGCTTGCCCTTTGAACGCCACAACGGCGCAGTCGGGCAACTGGGGGGGAGAGCCGCTCGGGTCGGTTTGGTCGCACCCCGGCAACAGGAGCAATCGCGTTCGAGCCGCGGCATCGGCGGCCTGCTGTTGGTGCAGAACGATGGCACCGACCGCCTGTTGGCCGGTCCGATAGCTCGCAACGACGGCGTCGACACCGGTGCTGAAGCTGGCGATCTCCTGGTTGTAGGCGTACGGAGAACACGCAGACAGCGCGATCATTCCCAGCAGCAGCGCCAGAGGCCGGCTTCCCGTCATGGCATTTCCTCCGCCGTCTGTCGGTCACGCCCGGTTCAGCGCAGCGACGATCATGTCGATGCCTTGCGCATGCCAGCGCTGCACCGCCTTGTGGTCCGCACCGAGCGCTGCGGCGAGCCGTCGCCAGGGAAATAGGCGGCGATCAGTGATCGGATGCACCAGGCTACGCGCGCCGACGATGCGGCGCAGCACGTAGCGGTCCAGCGGGATCACCCCGATCCAGCCCATCGCCTCGTCCATGCGGGTGATCTTCTCCGCCGACGGGACCGGCGGGCGGATGCGCGCCTCGGTCCAGCCGTAGCTCTCCAGCGCGGTGCGGACGATCTCGATGTTGGAGGTGCGCAGCTTGGTGGTCCAGCCGGTGCCGGGCAGTGCCAGCAGCGTCGCGCCGGCCTCTTCCAGCCGGTAGATCACGAAGTCCGCGTCAACCGGCTGCCCGTCCGGCGTGTCTACGTGCGCCGGACGATAGGTGGGCTGGGCGGCGGCGTCTTTGGTGGCAGCGACCATGGCGCGAGGCTCCTCGCTGGATGCGGTGAGGCGAGATGCGGAGGGCGAGGGTCAGCGGCGGAAGAACCGCAACGGGCAAGGCTCGCCCTCCAGCACGGTGCCTGCGTTGATGGCGTCCCAGCTCGTTGGATGGCCGGCCGGCAACGGCTCGCGCTGCGGGTCGTCGGGTGCGGGGACGAACTCGACTGGCAGGCGGCCGGCGCCGATGCGGCGGCCGCGCTCGGTCACCGCCCATAGCGTCAGCGCCAGGTCAGCGGCGATCGCCTCCCAGTTTGCGCCTTCGCTGCGCCGCCGGCGGATTTGGGCATCCTGGGCATCGGTCCAGGCGATTTTGCGTGACATGGGGACAGGGTGCTCCAGGGGGTGCAGGGAAGCCGGTAAGTTAGTTGAAATGACATTATACGTCAACAGAAATAACATGCTGCGAGGTGAATTCTGGCCGCAGGTGGCGGAGTGCCATCCGGTGCGTGGCGAGCACGGGCCCGCCGAGCCGCCCTGGCAACGTGCAATTCTGCTTCCCTGGTTAGCGGAACTGACTTACAAGGGCGGCATGAGCGACCCGGTACAGATCGGCGAACGGATACGTGCCGCGCGGCAGGAGCGCGGCTGGACCCAGGAGCAATTGGCGGAGGCCGTTGGCGTTTCGCGCAGTGCGGTGGCGCAGTGGGAGACCGGACGTGCCGGTCAGCTCACCGGCAACCTCTCGCGCATAGCCGAGGTGCTCTCCGTCGGGATCGAACACCTTACCCACGGGCGCGAAAAGCGCGCGAACATGCAGGCCGGCACCGGGGACGAACTGGCCCTGCTGCGGCTGTATCGCGAATGTGCGCCGGAAGACCGCCAACTCCTGTTGCGTACCGCCCGCCGGTTAGCCAAACGCTGATGGCGGAGGCGCTTATGCGGCGGATGTCCTTTGGCCTTGGCGGGGGCGTCAAACTGACCCCGCTCGGAGAGAAGAATCAGGCGGCGCCTTCTGCCCCGCCATACCAGGTGCAGAATTGGTTGCGGCGCCGGCTGGAGGATGCGGTCGAGGATGTGTTCCGCGCCGCCTTGCAACGCGGCGACCTGGCGTCCGCCGAGGACCTGCTTGGCGTCATCGAAAGCATGCACGCCAGGGCTCGCGTACGGTTCAACGCGCCGCGCCGCGGCACTGCGCTGATGATCGAACGCGCCCGAAAGGAGCTGGAATCGCGCAAGGCGCGCCGCCGCCTCGGCCCCTGATAACCTCACCCGCAAGCGCAGGAGAGGTCGATGGTGCGAAGCACCGAGGGTTATCAGGTCGCCCCGCGGCACCTTTAGCCGCGCCGCCCATGGCCGGTTCGCGTCGCCATCCGACCGAGTCGGTCCGCTTCGCAGCTTCAGCCGGTGCTTGGGAGAAGTTGAACTACCGGATCACGCCCTCGGCGATTTGCCGTCGTCGTGCTGCCACCAGCGAGGCCACCGCGCAGGAACCGATGCGCGAGATCAGCGTGTCCGCCCGGCTGGTCAGGATGATCGGCACGCGCGCGCCCAGCACAATGCCGGCGCTTTCCGCCCCCGCCAGGAACGACAGGCTCTTCGCCAGCATGTTGCCGGCCTCGAGGTCCGGCACGACCAGGATGTTGGCGCGCCCTGCCACCGGCGAGACGATGTGCTTGATCGCCGCAGCGTCCCGGCTGATCGCGTTGTCCAGCGCCAGCGGCCCATCGAGCACCCCGCCGGTGATCTGGCCGCGATCCGCCATCTTGCACAGGGCGGCGGCCTCGATGGTGGAGGGCACTTTCGGGTTCACCGTCTCCATTGCCGACAGGATTGCCACCAGAGGTTGCTCGATGCCAAGTGCATGGGCGAGGTCGATCGCGTTCTGTACGATGTCGACCTTGTCCTCCAGCGTGGGCGCGATGTTCACCGCGGCGTCGGTGATGATCAGCGGCGCGGCGTGACCGGGCACGTCCATGATGAAGCAATGGCTGATGCGGCGTGCCGTGCGCATGCCGCTGCCGTGGGCGACCACCGCGGCCATCAGTTCGTCGGTGTGCAGGCTGCCCTTCATCAGGGCCTCGGCCTTCGCTTCGCGCACCAGGGCGACGGCCTTTTCCGCTGAATCGTGGCTGTGTTCCGAGGCGACGAGCGGAAGATCCGAGATGTCGATGTTGTTTTGCCGGGCGAGTTCTGCGAGCCGTGCGGGCGGGGCGACCAGGATCGGTGCGATCAGGCCGAGCCGGTATGCCTCCACCGCGCCAGCGAGCGACACCGCGTCGCACGGATGCACCACGGCGGTGACGACCGGCGGCAGGCGGCGCGCCATCGCCAACAGGCGCTGATATTTCTCACGGCCAACGGCTGCGCCGCCATCCATCTCGATCGGTTCCAGTCCTGCGAAGGTATGTTTCATACACTATTGATGGCGCTCCCAGCCAGCCGTTTCATTGACCTGGGTCAACCCGGCCCGCCGGTCTGGCTTACGCTGGACAGGGGAGGGTCATGTCGCCCGTCGCCAAGCCGCCGCGCTTATAGCAGCGTAATGGATAACAAACGGTTACGGTGGCAGCGCGCGGGTCCAACCACAAGGCTGGGATGAAGGGCTGCCGACGATTGCACATCGCTGGTTGCTGGCCTGCCGATCCGCACCCTCGAGGTTTGGCTATTTGATTGACGCCAAAGCAAGATCATGGCGAGATCGCCACGATAACGGGGATGGCTTCGCTGTGTCGGGCATCGCACCGAAACTCCTGCCGATAATCGCGCTGATCTGCGGCGGCCTCCTGTCGGGTGCGTCCGCCGCTGAGTGGGCCGTTCCCAATGTCGACGCTCTGCCGATGGACGCGTTCGGCCAGACGGTGCGCACCGGCCGCGACCTGATCGTGCACACTGCGGCGACGATCGGACCGGATGCCCCGGATCCGGCGATGCGCTTCTCCGGCAATGGGCTGGAGTGCCAGAACTGCCATCTGGATGCGGGTACCAGGCAGTTTGCGTTGCCGCTCGCCGGCGTCTGGGGCGTCTTTCCGCTGTGTATCGGCCGCGAGAATGAGGTGCGGTCGCTGGAGGAGCGGATCAACGGCTGTCTGGAGCGCAGCATGAACGGCCGCGCAATGCCGGTCGGCAGCCCGCAGATGAAGGCGATGCTCACGTATATCCGGTTCGTCAGCGCCGGCGTGCCGACCGGGCGCAGCGCCGATGGCCGGGGGGCGCCGCCGCTCCCGTTGCCGACCGCGGCCAGCAATCCGCAACACGGCGCGCAGGTGTTCGCGGCAACCTGTGCAGTGTGCCACCAGGCCGACGGGCAAGGGCAGCGCTGGGGGCCAGGGGATGCGGCGCAACGGCACCGCTACCAATTTCCGCCATTGTGGGGGCCGGACAGCTTCAACGACGGTGCCGGCATGGCGCGGCCGATCACCGCAGCCAACTTCATCCGCGCCAACATGCCATTCGGCACCGATTATGCCCATCCCGTAATGAGCGCGCAGGATGCGTTCGACGTCGCGGTATTCATCGCAAGCCAGCCTCGGCCGCATCGGCCGGGGAACGAGCAGGACTTTCCGGATCGCGCGCTTAAGCCGGTGGACGCGACCTATCCGCCCTTCCTCGGCCCGTTCCCGCCGTCGCAACATCTGACCGGGCCGTGGCAACCGATCCAGCAATGGATGAAGGCAACGCGCGCAGCTTAGGAAGCGCGGCTTCGGCGTCGCACGGTTAAGTGGCGGCAGGTGGACCCGTTGCAGACGTCTGGGGCGATCGCCAGCGGCGTCATCGTTGGCTTCACGCTTGGTTTGGTCGGCGGCGGCGGGTCGATTCTTGCTGTACCGTTGCTGCTCTATGTGGTGGGAATGCCGGACCCGCATCAGGCGATCGGCACCAGCGCGCTCGCGGTCGCGGTCAATGCGTTCGGCAATCTCGTGCCGCATGCGCGCGCGCACCATGTCCGCTGGCGGCCGGCGCTGAACTTCGCCGCCGCCGGGCTGGTGGGCGCATTCGTCGGATCGTCGATCGGCAAGGTGGTGGACGGTCGCCGGCTGCTGATCCTGTTCGCGCTGCTGATGCTGGTCATCGCGCTACTGATGCTGCGCGGGCGCAAGGCCGACACCGGGGTGCCTGGCGCGGACAGGCAGGCGAATTCCTGGCGACTCAAGGCGATTGGCCTCGGCGCCGGCACGCTTGCCGGGTTCTACGGGATCGGCGGTGGGTTCCTTGTGGTGCCCGGACTGATCCTTGGCACCGGCATGCCGACGATCGCTGCCATTGGATCGTCGCTGGTTGCGGTCGGGGCATTCGGGATGATGACGGCGGCGAACTATGCCGTCTCCGGTCTCGTGGACTGGCCGATCGCGCTGCTGTTTATCGCCGGCGGGATGGCCGGCGGATGGATCGGCGCGCGTCTCGCGAAACGTCTCTCGACGCAGCGCCAAACGCTGTCGCGCGTGCTGGGGTGCATGTTGATCGTGGTCTCGGCCTACATGCTGTATCGAAGCCTGACGTAATGGCGAGGATGGTGCCCGGTGGTGGTTCCGACCGACGAGGCGGATCGGAAGAAGCCGCCGAGCATCGCTTTGATCGGCCGCAGGCGGCTTGTTCCGCGTTGCACCAAGCGAGGCGGGCAGGTACAGTGATTCGTTTTTATCTCGAACCATATCGCCGACAAAGTGCGGCGGGTCTATCCTCCCGCCGGAATGTCAGGGGGATGCGACAAGCGCCAACAGTATGCGCCGTGGCAAACCGGTAGAGTACCAAGCCGTAAGTCACCACAACGAAGGATCAGCACGATGGAGGAGAGGATGATCAATCTCAGTCCAGACACGGCTCATGCGGCGCCACGCCGAAGTCTCTTCGGTCGCCTTGCCGGTGCGGCGGCACTCGGGCTCGCGGGGCTGCTTCCCACGCCGTCGAGCGCGGAGACGGCGACACCGGGCTCCGACGGCTCGCGCTGGCCGGGGAAGTTAAAGGGGCGCCATCGCCAGGTGGTCGACGCCTATGACATCAGTGGCGGATTCCCGCTGGGATTTGCATACACGTTCGTGGCTACGAGTGCACCGCCAGGCTCGGCGACATCGGTCGTCATTCTGCGCCACGCAGCGTTCCCGATCGCGCTGAACAGCGAGATGTGGAGAAAGTACAAGATCGGTGAGTCGCTCAAGATCGTCGATCCGGAAACCAACGCGCCTGCCGTGAAAAATCCATTCCTCCACCCGAAGCCCGGCGTTCTGATGGTGGACGATATGGCGGTTGACCGATTGCTCGAGAAAGGCACGATATTCGGCGCATGCAATGTCGCGCTGACGGGCCTGAGCAAGAAGCTCGCCAGCAACGCCGGCGTGAGCGCGGGCGATGCGGCAAAGGAATGGACAGCCAACGTGGTGCCGGGCATTACCATCGTCCCGTCGGGCGTATGGGGGTTGAATCGCGCGCAGGAAGCCGGCT
>JBEKNT010000038.1:0-25898 GCA_049522565.1 Acetobacteraceae bacterium | reverse complement strand
CACGTTCCGCCCCACCCACCCGCATCGACCCGCGCGCCCACGGCGCCGCGCCCTTGCGCCGCGCGTCCCTCGTCTCATCCACCGTCGCGCCGCCGCGCCGAGCGTCCCCTGCCCCGGCCGCCCCCGTTGCCCCGCCCGCCCGCGCGACCCCAGCCCGCCGCCGCTTCCGACTGCTCCGCTGGGCGATCATTGCGACGATCTGGGGGGCGCTTGCCCTGGCGCTCCTCCTGTTGTGGTTCGCGCGCGACCTGCCGCGCCCGGAATCGGCGCTCGACGCCACCCGCCGCCCCAGCCTGACCCTGGAGGACCGCACCGGCCACGTCTTCGCCAGTTTCGGCGACGTGGTCGGCGAACCGCTCCGCCTGACCGAATTTCCCCCCTACCTGCCGCAAGCCGTGGTGGCGGTGGAGGACCGCCGGTTCTGGCACCACGCGGGCATCGACCTGGTTGGCGTGGCGCGTGCCGCCTGGACCGACCTGGTCGCCCGCCGGGTGGTGCAGGGCGGCTCAACCCTCACCCAGCAGGTGGCGAAGAACCTGTTTCTCTCCAACGCGCGGACGCTACGCCGCAAGGTGCAGGAACTGCTGCTGACGCTGTGGCTGGAGCAGCATTTCACCAAGCAGGAGATTCTGGAGATCTACCTGGATCGGGTCTATCTCGGCGCCGGCGCCTGGGGGATGGACGCGGCGGCGCGCATGTATTTCGGCGTCTCCGCCCGCCACGTGACGCTGTGGCAGGCGGCGGTGCTGGCCGGGCTGCCGCGCGCGCCGTCGCGCTTCAACCCGCGGATCAATCCGGGCGCCGCCGCCGCCCGCGCGAAAGACGTGCTGGCGGCGATGGTGGAGACCGGCGCGATCACCCAGGCGCAGGCCCAGGCCGCCGCGGCAGCGATCGCCTTCCCGCCCGCCCCGGCCATCGCCGCCGGCTGGTTCGCCGACTGGGCAGCCGCGCAGGCGGCCCCCGATCTGTCGCCGAACGCCGACGCGACGCTGCGCACGACGCTGGATGCGCGGCTGCAATCCGTGGCGGAGTCCAGGCTGGCGGCGCTGTTGGATGGGCCGGGCGTGCCTGCCGGCGCCACGCAGGGCGCCGTGGTGATCCTCGACGCCGCGACCGGGGCGGTGCGCGCCATGGTCGGCGGCCGGGACTACCGCTCCGGCTCGTTCAACCGGGCGGTGGAGGCGCGCCGCCAGCCCGGCTCGGCGTTCAAGCCGTTCACCTGGCTCAGCGCGTTGCAGAAGGGGCTGACGCCGGACTCCACCGTGCTGGACGCGCCCATCCATATCGGCCGCTGGAGCCCGGAGAACTTCGAGCACCGCTACGAGGGCGAGGTCACCCTGACCCAGGCCCTGGCGCAGTCGATCAACACGGTCGCGGTGCGCCTGCTGTTGCAGGCCGGCGGGCCACGGGCGGTGGCAGCGACGGCGGCGCGGCTGGGGATCGCCGACAAGCTGCCGGACGACGCGTCCTTGGCGCTGGGCACCGGCGAGGTGGGCTTGCTGGAACTGTCGGCGGCCTACGCGCCGTTCTTCAACCACGGCAACCGCGTCACACCCTATGGTGTGGAAGCCTATGCCGCCGCCCATCCACCGGTGCCGGTGGTCGACCCGGAGCAAGCCGCGATGATGGCGCGCATGCTGACGGCCGTGGTGACCGGCGGCACCGGCCGCCCCGCGGGCGTGGCCGGCCGGGAGGTCGCGGGCAAGACCGGCACCACCCAGGATTTCCGCGACGCCTGGTTCATCGGCTGCATCGACGGCACGATCATCGGCGTCTGGCTGGGCAATGACGACGACCGGCCGATGCGCGACGTCGTGGGCGGCGGCCTGCCCGCCCGCCTGTTCCACGAGATCGCCATCTCGATCCGGTGAACAGGATCAAATTCCGTTGCTTGAGGAAACCGGACCGGCTGCGGCACGTTTCCGCTGCACGCGTACCGCCGCCCGCGGCAAAAGGAGACATCCATGTTAAAGGTCCGAAGCCTTGGTGCCATCGTTGCTCTTGGCGCACTGACCGCCCTGCCCGCGTGCTCCATGTTCGGTGGAGACAGCAGCAGCGGCAGCCAGTACAGCCAGCGCAACACGGCCGCGCCCGGCAGCTACAGCACGGCCAGCAGCTCGACCGGGACCAGCGGCACCGTCGCGCCGGTGTCTCCCGGCATGATCCGCAAGGTGCAGACCAGGCTGCAGCAGGACGGCGACTACAAGGCCCAGGTGGACGGAGTCTGGGGCCCGCAGACCGAGAGCGGCGTGCGCACCTGGCAGCAGGCGCATAACCTGAACAGCAACGGCGAAATCGACTCGGCGACGCTGCAGGCGATGAACATCTCGTCCGACAGCCAGGCGAACAACCAGTCCGACCAGACCAACAACAGCGCCGCGACCACCCAGCCGACCGGCAACCAGAACTACAGCACCAACGTGACTCACCCGACCGGCAGCAATTACTCCAGCAACAACGGCCAGATGCCGGCCAACAGCCCCACCCCGACCAGCCAGGGGACCGCCGGCACCCCGACCAACGACACCAGCGGCGCGGCGACGGGCAATACCGCCCCCAACGCGACCGGCGGCAACGCCACCCACTGACCGAGACTTCGTCTGCTCCCCGGGGCTGCGTCCCCGGGGATCGGCGCGCCGGCGTTCGCGCGGTGGGAGCGCGGCGCGGAGTAACGATCGGGTTCAGTTCGTTTGTGACGACTCCCTCGACCAACAATCGACGACGTATCCCCCGAGGAGGCTGCCCGCGCTTTGGCTGGAAACCGACGTACTTGTCGCGTCGGCTGTTGACCGCGGGTTCGTCGCCCCACCCTTGATCCGGACGTGAGGGAATGCGGATGCGCCGGTTCCAGGCCCATCCTTGATCCAGATCAATGCCTCGGCGCGTGCTTGGGGCTTAGTGGCAACCAACGACCGGCTGGCTGGCAAACGGCCGGCATCCCCGCCCGGCGCTGAGGTTGGCTACTATGAACGACGTCCAAGAACGCGACGGGTTCGAGATCGTCCGTCGGCAGGATTTTTCCGATGTCACCTACCTGCTTGAAGTCCGCCATCCCTTGATGGCGAGGGCCGCGCGCCCCGGCCAGTTTGTCATCGTGATGTCGCATGAGCATGGCGAACGCATTCCCCTGACCATCGCCGATTTCGACCGCACTGCCGGTACTATAACCCTGGTGGTGCAGGCGGTCGGCAAGACCACAAAGGAGATGCAGCAGACCTGCCAGTCGGGCACGCGTCTGCATGCGCTGGTGGGACCGATGGGCATCCCCACGCATATCGGCACCGCGCGGAAGGTGGTGTGTGTCGGCGGCGGCCTGGGAGTCGCACCGATCTATCCGCAGGCGCGCGCCTTCAAGGAGGGTGGCGCCTATGTCATCGGCATCCTCGGCTTCCGCAACAAGGACCTGGTGTTCTGGGAAGACAAGTTCCGCGCCTGCTGCGACGAGGTGATCCTGTGTACCGATGACGGGTCCGCGGGGCTGAAGGGTTTCGTCAGCGACGGCATCCGCCAGGCCCTCGCCGCGCATCCCGACATCGACGAGGTGGTCGCGATCGGTCCGCCGGTGATGATGAAAGCTTGCGCCGAGACCACCAGGCCGCTCGGCATCAAGACCATGGTCAGCCTCAATCCGATCATGGTTGACGGCACCGGGATGTGCGGCGGCTGCCGCGTGAAGCTCGGCGACGAGGTGAAGTTCGCCTGCGTCGATGGGCCCGATTTCGACGGCCACCTGGTTGACTTCGACGACATGATGCGTCGCCTGCGGCGCTATGCGGAAGAAGAGAAAGCCGCCGTGGCGCGCTGGTCGGAAACCTGCCGCATGGCGGCCCTCCAGCCGACGTTGTGACCGATCCCAAATGACCGATACCAACCGGCGGAAACCATGACGCATCGCACCGGCGCCCCCACCGTCATGGCCGGGCTTGACCTGGCCACCGTTCGCCGCACCGGCGGCGCAGGAATGGCCGGATCCGAGCCCGGCCATGACGTGGCGGGTGCCGGTGCCCGCCATGCCTTGATTGCTTCCGACTCTCGAATTCCCCTTGTGGCTGCCTGGGATGAGTGGTGATGGCGAAGAAACGCACGATACGAACGATACCGCAGCAGCGCACCCCGGTCCGCGAACAGGACCCCGGCGAGCGGGCGCACAACTTCGCCGAGGTGAACTGCGGCTACGACGAAGCCGAGGCGCTGCGCGAGGCCGAACGCTGCCTGTTCTGTGCCGATCCGGTCTGCATCGCCGGATGCCCCGTCGGCATCGACATTCCCGGCTTCATCGAGCGCATCGGCGCGAAGGACTTCCGCGGTGCCTACGATGCGATCGGCCGCACCAACCTGCTGCCGGCGGTGTGCGGCCGCGTCTGCCCGCAGGAGACGCAATGCGAGGGCCGCTGCACGGTCGGCGAATCGCTCGAACCGGTGGCGATCGGCCGGCTTGAACGCTTCGTCGGCGACCGCGCCATCGCCGAGGGCTGGGCCAACCTGCCGCATATCGAGCCGAACGGACACCGCGTCGGCATCGTCGGCTCCGGTCCCGCCGGCATGGCCTGCGCCGCCGACATGGCGAAGGCCGGCTGCGAGGTCACTGTGTTCGAGGCGTTCCACGAACCGGGCGGCGTGCTGCGCTACGGCATCCCCGATTTCCGCCTGCCCAACGAAGTGATCGACGCCGAAATTGCGAACCTGCGCCGGCTCGGCGTGAAATTCGAATGCAACACGCTGGTCGGCCGGCTGTTCACCATCCCGCAGATGATCGACGAGATGGGCTTCGACGCGGTGTTCATCGGCACCGGCGCCGGCTATCCCGCCATGCTCGGCATTCCGGGCGATTCACTGAACGGCGTGCTGTCGGCGAACGAATTGCTCACGCGCTGCAATCTCATGCGCGCGCGCGACTTCCCGGCCTTTGACACGCCGATCCCGCTTGGCCGCCATGTCGCCGTGGTCGGCGCCGGCAACACCGCGATGGACGCGATGCGCGTTTCATTGCGCCTCGGGGCACAGAACGTCACCTGCGTCTATCGCCGCAGCAAGGCGGAATGCCCCGCGCGCGCCGAGGAAGTCCATCATGCGGAGCAGGAGGGCGTGGTTTTCAAGTGGCTGACCGCGCCGCTGGAGGTGCTGGGCGACGACAAGGGCAACGTGCGCGGCATGCGCTGCATTTCCATGGCTCTGGGCGAGCCTGACTCGTCCGGCCGCGCCCGCCCGGTGCCGGTTGCCGGCAGCGAGCACGAGGTCGAATGCGACCAGGTGGTGTTCGCCATCGGCACCAATGCCAACCCGATCATCGGCCAGACCACGCGCATGCGGCTCAACAAGCGGGGCTACATCGAGACCGACGCGGACCTGGCGACGTCGATGGCCGGCGTTTACGCCGGCGGCGACATCGTCACCGGCGCCGCCACGGTCATCGAGGCGATGGGCGCCGGCCGCAAGGCCGCACGCAGCATGAAGGCGTATCTCGGCATCCGCGAACCCGGGACGGTGCCCGCGGCGGCAACGATCTTCGGCATCCAGGCGAGCGAACGCAACTTCGCCCGCATCCGTTGCGCATGAACCCGCACCGCCATACGCCCCCTCCCCTTGTGGGAGGGGGTTGGGGGGAGGGGTGCGAACCCCAATGGCCGGCGGATGTACGCACCCCTCCCCCCACCCCCCTCCCACAAGGGGAGGGGGAGTCTCCATTTTCCTCCAAGCCCGAGATGAGGCCATGAACGACGTCACGCTGCTGGAGCCGTTACCCGCCCGCGCCAAGACGGTGACCACGCTTGCCGAGCACATTGTCGAGGTGATCAGCGACTCCGGCGAGGGCGCGCAACGTTGCGGCCAATGCCTCGGCGCCATCGCCGCGCGCGCGGGCTACGGCATCTGGACGGTGGAGATCATCCCCGCCGAAATCCGCCCGCCCGCACGCAGTGTCGCCGGCGCCTCCGGCAACCGCATCCGCTTCGGCACGCGCCGCATCACCAACGGCGGCAACGAAACCGACCTGGCCATCGCCTTCAACGAGCAAGTCTTGCTCGGTCGCGTGCGCGCCGGCGAGTTGAAGCCCGGCGCCACCATTCTCCTGGAAAGCATGTGGCGGGAGGATCGCAACAAGGCGATCGTCGATTCCTACGTCGAAATCCACGATCAGCTCGTCGCCGCCGGCTACGACGTGCACGAGGTACCGATGGAGCGCGCGTGCCGCGCCATCGTGTCCGACCCGCGGCGCGGCAAGAACATGTTCGCGCTGGGCATGCTCTGCAACATCTACAGCTTCGACATGCAGCTTGCGGCAGAGCAAGTGGCGCTGATCTTCGGCAAGAAGGACCAGCTTGTCGTCGATACCAATGTCCGCTTGCTCGAAGCCGGCTATGCGTGGGCGGAGGAGAACCTCGACTTCAAGTACCGCATCCCTGCCGTGCGCGCGACCGAACCGCAGATCGTGGTCAACGGCAATACCGCGCTGGCGCTGGGCATCCTCGCCTCGGGCATGGAGGTCTGCGCCATGTACCCGATCACGCCGGCGACCTCCGTCTCGCACTATCTCAGCGACGTGTTCGAGAAGGTCGGCGGGATCGTGCACCAGGCGGAAGACGAAATCGCCGCCTGCGCGTTTGCGCTGGGCGCTTCCTATGCCAACAAATGCGCGGTCACCATTACGTCCGGCCCCGGCTATTCGCTGAAGCAGGAGGGCATCGGGCTGGCGGTGATGGGGGAGATCCCGCTGGTCGTCATCAACGTGCAGCGCGGCGGCCCGAGCACCGGCCAGCCCACCAAGGTAGAGCAAGGTGACCTGCTGACCGCGATGTTCGGCAGCCATGGCGATGCGCCGAAAGTGGTGATGGCGGCTGCCACCATCGAGGATTGCTTCTATTCGGTGATCACCGCGCGCAAGATCGCCGAAACGTTCAACATGGTCGTCGTGATACTGACCGATGCCGCCCTCGCCAGCTCGCAGCAGCCGATTCCGCGCCCGCAATTCCACGAAACCTGGCTGGCGCCGCCGGCCGACCAGAGCGCGCTTCCCGAGGGCACCAAGCCGTATAACTGGGATCCGGTCACCGGGTTGGCGCGCCGCATCATCCCGGGCCAGCCCGGCGGCATGCACACGCTGACCGGCCTCGCGCATGATGGCCAGAGCCACGTCGCCTACGACGCCGAGATCAACCAGCAGAGCATCCATGCGCGCAGCCGCAAGCTGGCGGCACTGCAACGGACGCTGCTGCCGCCACCGGTCTTCGGACCGGAGAGCGGCGAGCTGCTGGTGATCGGCTGGGGCAGCACGCGCGGCGCGATCGAGGAAGCGGTCGAGGGACTGCGCGACGAAGGCCGCGCGGTGTCCTCCATCCACCTCACCTTCCTGCAACCGATGGCGCCGGGCCTCAAGCAGATCATGGCGGGCTTCCGCCAGGTGATGACCATCGAGGGCAACTGGTGCGACCAGACCGACGATCAGCTCATCGACGACAGCAACCGGCGCTACAGCGCGCTCGCGATGCTGCTGCGCTCGCGCTACCTGGTGGATGTCGACTGCTGGTGCGAGGTCAAGGGCCAGCCGATCAAGCCGTCGCTGATCCGCGCGGCAATCCTGCGCAAACTACCGACGCAGTGAGGGAGGACCGAACCATGTCCCACTCCGCCACCGAATGCCTGCTGCGGCTGCACGACGAGCACTACGACCTGGAGGACTACCAGAGCGGCGTGCCGCGCTGGTGCACCGGGTGCGGCGACAACGCGATCCTGACCGCGGTGCAGCGACTGTGTCGCGACGAGGAATTGCCGCCGGAGAAGACCGTGTTCATCTCCGGCATCGGGTGCTCCAGCCGCTTCCCGCATTACATGAAGACCTATGGGTTGCACGGCATCCACGGCCGTGCCCTGCCGATCGCCGAGGGCGTCAAGATGGCGCGGCCGGACCTGAACGTGTTCGTCAACACCGGCGACGGCGATTGTTGCAGCATCGGCGCGGCGCACTGGATCCACGCCATCCGCTACAACATGAACCTGACGGTGATGCTGCACGACAACCAGATCTACGGGTTGACGAAGAAGCAGGCCTCGCCGACCTCGCCGATCGGATTGAAGAGCGCCACCACGCCGCGCGGTTCGTATCTGGAGGCGCTGAACCCGCTGTCCGTCACGCTCGGCGTGCAGAACGTTTCGTTCGTGGCGCAGGCGGTCGATTGGATTCCCGACGTGCTCTACGACATCATCGCGGCGGCATTCCGCCACAAGGGCACCGGCTTCGTGCGCATCCTGCAACGCTGCCCGGAATGGCTGCCGAAGATGTTCGAGCCGTTTGTGCAGGACCCGTCGCGCATCAAGCTGCTGCACCACGAGCGCGGGCTGACGATCAGCCCGGGCACGTCCAAGATCTTCCGCACGCAGGAAGAGCACGATCCGCGCGACATCCATCGCGCGCGCGAGGTCGCTTCCGGCCACGATCCGATCCCGGTGGGCATCCTGTACCACAACCCCGACGTCCCCTGTTACGAGGAGGTGCGCCACGCCGGCGCGCTTCGCTCGGCGGAGCTGATCAGGAACGGTCTGGAAGCCGAGTTCGACAAGGTCACGATCTGGCCCCAGGGGGGACCGGATGGCGCCGGACCGGACGCGCCCCGCGCCGCCGCGGCCTGACGCGTCGCGGACATTGGCCGACATGCAAGGCGACAGCATCATGCAAGCAGCCCATCAAGCGCAGGTCACGTTCTACCTGACCGGCCAGAGCACTGGCGAAGGCCTCGACGCCGTGGCGGGGCTCGGCCTGCGCCCTGCGTTGTTCGCGAGCTACCGCGACCTGACCGCGCTGCGCTACGATTTTCCACTCGTGCTGCTGCCGGACGCCGGCGACGCCGATGCGGTACGATCGCTCACCGAACTGTTCGACGCGGCCCTCGAGGGCGAACTTGTTGCCGACCGGTTGCGCCACCACGCCGAGCGCATGGAACGCGAAATGCGCCGCGTTGCCGCGGCGGAGGGCGGCGGCGCGTTCGCAGCGTTATGGCAGCAGGCGGTGACGTGCCTCGCGGCAAACTCCGACGAGGGTCTCGTTGACGATCTCGCCCGCCTGCGGGCGAAGCTGCCGGCCGTCGGCGAGGTGGTGGAGTGCGACGCCAGCCTGCCGGGGCGCCTGTTCTCGCACGCCGCAGCCGCGGTTCACCGGCGCAAGGCGGCGCGGTTCCGCACCGAGCTGACCCGGCTGATCCAGAAACTCTCCGACATCCTGGCGGCCGATTTCTCCCGTTCCGACGTTGGCCACAGCGCCGAGAACCTGCGCGCCGGCATCGGTGACCCGCAGGCCCAGGCGTTCGATTTCGCGGCCATGTCGCGCATGCTGGCCAGCGTCTCGCCGCCCTCTTCCTTGCCCGACAGCCGCCGCGAGCGCATCCGCTGGCTGCTATCCGTTCTTCAGTCGCAACGGTTTTTCCCCCCGCCGCAGCGCGCCGGCGCGCCAATCCAGGCGCTCCCCGGATACGGCTTCGCGTTCGACAGTTGCAGCCGGGCGCTAGAAGCCTGGCACGAGCGGCTGCCCAGGCTGGTCGAGCTGATCAAGGCGATGACCATCGCCGCGCTGGAGGCGAAGGGCGAGTACCGGGAGGCGGATCACGACGCCTTGTTCGCCACCTTCGGCGCCAACCGTGTGGGCTCCGCCGAGCTGGCGTTGTTCCCGGACTACCTGGTGCGGCTCGATGCCGACACCCTGGCGCCGGCGGAGTTCAGCCGCGTGCTGGATGCGCTCGCCAGCGGGCTGCCGTTGAAGATCCTGCTGCAAACCGACGACATCCTGGCGCCGCTGGCGGACGATCCCGCACGGGCTTCGCTCGGCCTGCCCGGCCGCACGCTCGCCAGCGCCGCGATCGCGCTGGGCGAGACGTTCGTGTTGCAATCCAGCGCCTCGAACCTGCTGCGCCTGCGCGAGCGGCTGTTTGCCGGGCTCGCCGGGTCCCGGCCGGCGCTGGTTTCGGTGTTCTCCGGGGCGAGCCACCACACGGGCGATATCCCGCCCTATCTGGTCGGCGCGGCGGCGATGGAATCGCGCGCCTTTCCCGCCTTCGTTTACGACCCGTCGGCGGGGGCGGATTGGGCCGCCCGCTTCAGCGTCGCGGGCAACCCGCAGGCGGAGCAAGACTGGCCGGTTCATCCGCTCGGATACGAGGACGCGGACCATCAGCGGGTCGCCGAATCGGTCGCCTTCACGGCGGCGGACTTCCTGGCCTGCGACCGGCGCTATGCGGCCCATTTCGCACGGGTTCCGCGCGCCGTCTGGAACGGCCAGATGGTGGCCGCGGCCGACGCCATCGCGCATGGCCTGGACGCCGCTTCCGGCAACGTCCCCTGCCTGCTGATGGTGGACGCCGACGACCGGCTGCAAAAGGTGATGGCCGACGACTGCATGATCCGCGAGGCGCAGCGGGTTGGCGCGTTATGGCGCAGCCTGCGCGAGCTTGGCGGCATCCGCAATTCGCATGCCGAGGCCTTGCTCACCCGTGAACGGGCGGCGTGGGAGACGGAGCAGCGACAGCGGGAGGTGGCGACGGGCCCGGCGGTCGCGGCGGCCCCGGCACTTGCGGCAGCGGTAACGCCGGCGGCGGCGCTGGCCCCAGCGGCCGAACCAGCGGTGGCCGAACCCGAGCGTTCGCCGGACGAGCCGTACATCGAGACCGCGCGTTGCAGCAGTTGCAACGAGTGCACCCAGATCAACGACAAGATGTTCGCGTACAACAAGGACAAGCAGGCCTACATCGCGGATCTGTCCGCCGGCACCTATCGCCAACTCGTCGAGGCCGCCGAAAGCTGCCAGGTGTCCGTCATCCACCCCGGCAAGCCGCGCAATCCCAAGGAGCCGGGACTCGACGAACTGCTGAAGCGCGCCGAGCTGTTCCTGTAAGGATCCGGCGGGGGTTAACCGCTCCAACCGGCCCGCGGACGTTATCCCCGCGAAAGCGGAGAGCCACGAATGGTTGCAGCTTGTCGCACGCGGTCCAGCGCCTGTGACACGCTTCCCCGGTTCTGAGTCCGGCGCGTGTTTTGCTGGTCCACGTTCCTCCCGGTCCCCGCCCTTCGCTCCACCTGCTCCGCCGCCGGTCGCCCGGCTTTGTTCCATGGCTTCGTTGCTACTATGGCGAAGTCAGACTTCTCGGGTTCGTGCATCATCGGCTTCGACTCCTCGTCTTCCCGATGCGGACCAGCGGATTTCTCCCCTGGCCAAACCCGAGATCTCCCGGTTCCCGCGCAAGGAACGTCCACACATGCCAGGTCTCCGACCGCGCCGGGCCGTCCGGGTGCTCGCAATCGCGCCCCCGGCCGTGTTGCCCTCCACCAGCAGAACGGTGTCGGCACCCGATTTGACGTGGCTTTCGCGGCTCAATGGCTGGCCTATGCGATCCCCTACCGACGCTTCGCCGGTATCCTCACGGACACCGACGCACGGCTCGGGGCCGATGTGGTTTGCTATTCCTTCATCGTAGTGGACTTGCACCACCTGCTCCTTGCCGGTCTCCCGGCGCACTCTGCTTTCCACCCTTTGCGGACCTTCAAATTGGCCCACGACCATCACGTCCGGAGACGGCTTGGGTCGCCGCTTTCGCGGGGACGACGTACGCGCGTCGAAGTCGCCCCACCCGGAGCGATTGTTTCGCAGCAGACCTTGACCGACGCCGCTCGGCCCGCGGCCGGACCAGGCTTTCCCCTGGCCCGAAACGCGCCAGAAGCCACGCCTCGATCGTCATCGCCGCGGCGCGCCGCATGGGCAGCGGAACCAGCGGGCGCGGGAGACGGCCCTGCCATGGCACACGCAGCAAACCCCCGGCAACAGGGTGATCGCATTTGGGCTGCCAGCGGTCCGCGAGGCATCAACTGTCGATTTCCGGCAGGGTAGCGCAGCAAAGCAGACAAGAAAGCATTTAACACAGATTGCACGGATTAAGTCACAGATTAAGTCACAGAATATAAGGAAATAATATGAAATCATCCGCCGGGGTCTATGTTTATATCTGATATTTGCCTTAATCTGTGACTTAATCCGTGCAATCTGTGTTAAAACCTTGCTTTCTTTTCTTTCTACAAGCCCCCGAACGATCCGGGCAGCGGCAACCGAGACCCAAGCACCCGCCAAGTGCGTTTGCCCTGCCCCCGGCATGAACCAAACTAACGCTTGACTCCACTAACAAACTAACGCTATAAGGCGCTTTTCCGCTGCAAGGCATTTTTATGGATCAATCGCCGCCACCGCACCAACCCGACCCCGCCATCCAGCTCCAGCTCGACATCCACTACCGCGCCGTCGACACCCTGCGCGGCATCCTGCCGCCGCCGCTCGACGACACGCCGGAGGCCTGGGCCATGCGCGACCGCCTCGCCGTCGCCGATGTCGCCTCCCTGCTCCCGGCCAATCCGGTGGAAGCCCGCCTCGCCGCGCTGCACGTCGCCGCCGCGGCGTATGACGCCCACTGCCTGCGCCGGGTGCCGCAATACATGGACGACCCCAGGCGCGAGGCGCAGCTCATGGCGCAGGCCGCCAGCTTCGGGCGCGAGGCGCGCGGCCACCTCAACGCGCTGTTGCGGGCGCAGGCCGTGCGCAAGAAGCGCGAGGCGAACGACGAAAGCCGCGACAGCGCCGCGATGGCCGAGCATTGCACGTTCGGCCTGATGACCGGCGCGCTGGAGCGCATGCCGCCCGGGCCGCCGGCGCGGCCCGCCATGCCGCCGGCGCCGCCGCCCGCCGCGGCGCCCGCCCCGCCGCCTGAGACGGTGCGGCCGCGGGATTACGACGAGTGGTCAGAGGAAGAGAAGCGGCAAGACCGCCTGCGGTGGGAAGCCGACCGCTATGCGATTCTCAACACGACGCGCGTCCGGCGAATCCGGGAACTCGGCGGCCTGCCCCCCGACTGCGATTACGAGCCGCCGAGGCCCGAGCTGCTGCACCAGATCATCAACGGCGACAGCTCAAACATGCGCTGGGCGGACAGCTACGAACCCTACGTGCCTGCCGCGGAGTGAGCCTGTGCCGCATGCCGGGGGCTTCTGCGGGACGCGGCAGCGCAAGGATGTCACCAGGGAGAACCAGCGGAGAGCGACGGCGGGCCACAGCAGCCGGGGTGCGCGCAGCCACGTGCATTGCTCTGGCCACGGATCGCCCGGCCTGTCGCGCGCACGCCGTACAAGCACGCCTCCTCTGGCCCGCCGCGGCGCTCCGTGGCGAAATCCTTGCGCATCCGGGAGAAGCCACCAGCGGCCGGAAGAACCCACGAAGCCGGTCCAGCGCCACGATCGGCCGCCGTCTCACCACGTGGGTCGTCGTCTCCCGCACACCGAAATGAGACATCCGCGATACACCACCTGCCCCATCTGCAGCCGGAGCAACCCGCGAAGCCGGTCCAAAGCCTGCTCCGGCCGCCGTCGCACCGCATGCGGCACCGTCTCCTGAACAGCGAAACGAGACGCAACCGAGACACCGCTGGCCCGCGTCCCTCAGCGAGCCCGTTCCGTCCGCAGGCCCGTTCCGTCAGTGGGCCCGCTGCGTCCGCACGGGCGCAGACTAGCCGGCCGGCAGATGGTCCTCGATTTCGTCGGCGACCTCCTCGCAGGTCTCGGCGAGGTCCTCGGCTTCCGTCGCTTCTTCGACTTTGTTGTCCTTGAGCCACTTGGCCGCAAGCTCGTGGTAGTAGGCGGCTTGTTGGCGCAGACTTATGATGTACTGCATCGCGCTCTCCCGTCGATCGGCCCAGACCCTGCGTCCAGCGAACAAGGAGCATGCCTACTGGTTTGCCGTACCCGGCAGCCCGCGCAGGATCATTTTGCCAGTGCAGCAACCCCGGCCGGTCGCGTCCTTGATCCAGATCAAAACATCTTGTCGTGTAACGAACTCGCCGGGTTCGGCGCCGGGCCCATTGCAGCGAACCGCACAGGCGCATCGCCGTCCCGGCCGGAACCGGCGGCCAACGCCCCCGCGCCAGGCGTCAGGCGTTCACCGCCTGGCGCATGACCGACAGCGCCTCCTCCACCTGCGCGGCGGTCACGTCCAGATGCAGGCAGGCGCGCGCGCGCCAGGTGTCCGAGGTGGACACCAGCACCCCCTGCCGGCGCAGCTTGCCGGCGAAGGCCGCCGCGGTCATGCCGGTGCCCTTGGTGTCGAAAAACACCAGGTTGGTCTCCGGGTGCTCGACGTCGATGCCCGGGATCTGCGCCATGCCGCGGGCCAGCGCCCGGGCGTTTTGGTGGTCCTCGGCGAGCCGCTCGACATTGTGGTCCAGCGCATAGAGGCAGGCGGCGGCGCAAATGCCACCCTGTCGCATCGCTCCGCCCAGCCGCTGCTTCCAGCGCCACGCCTCGCCGATGAAGTCCCGCGATCCGGCGAGCACGGCACCCAGCGGCGCCGCCAGGCCCTTGGTGAAGTCCAGCCAGACGGTGTCGCAGCCCTCGGTCAGCTCCGTCGCATTCACCCCCAGCGCCACCGCGGCGTTCAGCACCCGGGCGCCATCCATGTGCGTCGCCAGCCCGTGCTGGTGCGCGACCGCCGTCACCGCGCGCAGCCCCGCCACACTCCAGCACGCGCCGCCACCGCGGTTGGAGGTTTGCTCCACCTCCAGCAACGTCTGCGGCGGGTTGTTGCGGTTGCGCGGGCGGATCGCTGCCTCCACCGCCGCGGCGGTGAACTGGCCACGCTCACCAGCCAGGCCCTTGATCGACACGCCGGCGATCGCCCCCGGCGCCCCCGCCTCGCTGGTGATGATATGCGCCGTCTCGTGCGCCAGGATCTCGTCGCCCGGCCGGCAATGCGTGGCGATCGCCACCTGGTTGCACATCGTCCCCGACGGCAGGAACATCGCCGCTTGCTTGCCCAGCAGCGCCGCGACGCGGTCGCACAGCGCCCAGACGCTCGGATCGGAGCCCATCTGCTCATCGCCGACATCCGCGTCCAGCATGGCCTGCTGCATGCCGCGCGATGGCCTGGTCTGCGTGTCCGAATACATGTTGACCCGGACCGGGATGGCAAAATCGAAACGCTGCGGTTCCCAGCTCATGACGGACGCTCCAGTGTCGGATAGACGACGCCCAATTGCTCCAGATACGTATCGTAGCGCGTGGCGTCGTAATAGAACGGCTGCATCAACGGACGGAACTTGTCCATCGCCGCCTGGTTCAGGTCGATCGGCGGTTTTTCTTCCGCGCCGATGAACGGCTGGTATTTCTGCGCCTGCGTCTGTTCCGCGAAATAACGCTTGGTCTCGGCAATCAGCTCCGGCCGCAGCAGCAGGTCCAGCACCGTCGCCGCCACCACCTTGGCCCCCGCCACCACGCCCTTATGCGCGATCGGCGTCGCCATGGTCATCGCGTTCGCCCAGTGATGCCCGGGCAAATTCGCCAGGTTCGCCGGATAACGGAGCTGCACCGTCGGTACCACCCACGACACGTCGCCGATATCGTCGGTACCGGGGCTGAACGGATTGACGGTGATCTTCGCCGGCTGAGTGCGCAACCCGGTCGGCTCACCACCCGCCGCGCGCTGCACCGCCCGGGCAAAGCGATCGTCGTCGTCCGTCCATTGCGGCAGGCCGACCTGTTCGATATTCGTCTGCAACGTCTCCGCCAGCACCTTGTTGTAATGCCGCGGCCAGGACGCGCCGAGCATGCGGCGGCTGACCTCGGTATCCGTCATCATCGCCGCGGCATCGGCAATGCGATTCAGGATTGCGAAGTTCTTCCGCACATTCTCCACGTCGGTCTCGCGCACATAGTACCAGACCTTGGCGAGCGCCGGCACCACATTCGGTTGCTCGCCGCCATACGTAATGATGTAGTGCGAGCGTTGCTCCGGCCGCAGATGCTCGCGCCGCATGTTCCAGCCGGCGTTCATCAGCTCCACCGCGTCCAGCGCGCTGCGCCCGCGCCACGGTGCCGCCGCGGCATGCGCCGACGCACCATGGAACGTGTACTCGGCGGAGATCAGGCCGCCGGCGCCGCGCACCTCGCCCCAGCCGGTTTCCATGGTGAAGCCGACATGGGTGAAGATCACCGCGTCCACACCGTCGAACATCCCGTCGCGCACCTGGAACGCCTTGCCGGCCAGCAGTTCCTCGGCGATGCCGGGCCATAGCAGCAGCGTGCCCGGAATGCCCTCGCGCTGCATGGTTTCCTTCAGCGCCAGCGCCGCCGCGATGTTCACCGCCTGGCCGGAATTGTGCCCCTCGCCGTGGCCCGGTCCGCCCTCCACCATCGGTTCGTGCCAGGCCACGCCTGGCTTCTGCGAAACGTTCGGCAACGCATCGGTGTCGCTGCCGATGGCGATGACCGGACCGCCGGAGCCCCAGCGCGCCACCCAGCCGGTCGGCATCCCGGCGACCCCGCGCTGCACCGCGAACCCGTGCCGTTCCAGCGTCGCGGTCAGGTATTTCGACGTCTCGTATTCGTGGAAGCCGAGTTCGCCGAACGAGAACAGGCTGTCGTTGATCACCTGCGCCAGCTTGGCATGCTCGTTCACCGCCTCGATCACCCGCGCCTTCAAGCCGCTGGTGTTGATCTCGCTCATTCGTAGGCTCCCATCGTGCCGCCCCGGCTGTACACCATGCCGCACTTGCCTTGCAAAGCCACGGCGAAGCCGGGCATGCTACAACCTGCCGCAGCCACAGATTGAAGAGCAGTACGTGAGATTCAGCAACTTCCTGTTTCCGGAAAGCCGCGATCCCGCCGGCGACGGCCGGGTGATCGACGAAACCTTGCGCGAGGCGCGGCTCACCGACGACCTGGGCTTCGACGTCGTGTGGCTGGCGGAGCACCATTTCGACGGCATCTGTGCCTATGTCGATCCGGTGAGTTTCGCCGCGGCGCTGGCGGTGGCGACGCAGCGCGTGAAGATCGGCTTCGCGGTGGCGCAGATGTCGTTGCATCATCCGATCCGCATGGCAGAGCAATTGGCGCTGATCGACAACATCAGCAAGGGGCGGCTGATCATCGGACTGGGCCGCGGCACGGCCTACAACATCTACGATTACCAGGGTTACGGCATCGACCACACCGAAGCGCAGGCACGCTTCGAGGAGGCCGAGGCGATCATGGTCAAGGCCTGGACCGGCGAGGCGTTCGAGCACCACGGCCGGTTCTGGGACCTGAAGCTGCCGATGCTGCGGCCGCTGCCCTACACCCGGCCGCATCCCTATCTGATCCGCTCCGCTTCGTCCGAGCATGGCATGCTGGAGATCGCCCGCCAGGGCCGGCCGTTCATGATGAACGTGCAGTCGAACGACGTCACCCGTCAGCGCATGGCGCTGTATCGCCGCACGCTGCGCGAGATCGGGCTGGATGACGCGGCGGTGGCGGACAACGTCGAGCAATGCTGGGTATGGCGCAACGTGTTCGTCGCCGAGACGGATGCGCAAGCGGAACGCATCGCCGTGCCGGCGTTCGAGGCGATGCACACGCACCGCTCGGCGATGCGTGAGCATGTGTATCGCGAACAGGGCGTGTCGATCGTGCCGATGCCGCCGCCGGGCACCGCCCCAGCCGCGCGGACGATGGTGCAGCATTCGCTGATCCACGGCTCGCCGGCGACCGTGGCGGAGAAGCTGGCGGAGGTCGCGGCGATCGGCGTCGGCGGCGTCATCATGCAGTTCCGGCTTGGGCCGATGACGTTCGACGATGCGGCGCAGAGCCTGACGCTGTTCATGCGGAAGGTGGCGCCGGAATTATGACCTCTCCCGCGCAGCGGAATAGGCTTAAGAACCCCTCACCCGATCGACCAACACCAGCGGATTATCCGGCACCGCGTCGCCGCGCCACGCCACATGCTGGTCCGGCCGTGCCAACAACAGCTTGTGCGGATACAGCGCGTCCGCCCCTTCCGCGTCTACATCCAGCACCGCCAACGGCACGCCGCGGTGCGCCGCCGCATCGACCAGCGACGCCACCGACGCCGACCGGTCGAACCGCAGCACGGTAAACCACGGTCCCAGCGCGTCGTACAGCGACCGACCGTCGCGCAGCCAAACATGCGGCACGCGGCAGCCGGGCACGGTTGACGGTGTGAAATCATACATCGTGTAGCGAGGCGCCGCCTCCCCGTCATACGCGACGATCGGCGAGCCTTCGTAGAAATACCCAAAATTCAGTCCACCACAGCAGAATTGCGGCACGTTGATCTCACACATCAACCGGCCGAACGCCGCCCGCACCGCGTCGCCTTCCGGACCGGTCGCCTCGATCGCCGCCGGCACCTCGGCCCGCGCCCGCGCCATCGCGACCGACGTGTTCATGGCATAATGCGAGACTTGCTCGGTGATCGGCCACCGCTCCGCTTCGTGCGCGCGCAGGATCGCCGGATCCGCCCACCCATGCAGCACGCCGGCCAGCATCCACGACAGGTTCATCGCATCGGCGATACCGGCATTCATGCCGTAACCGGCGAACGGCACCCAGATATGCGCCGCATCGCCACACACGAACACGCGTCGCTCGCGGAACTTGTCGGCGATCAACCGTCTGCCGTACCAGTCCTCCTTGCTGATGACCTCGTACTCGAATTCCGGCCCCACCCCGATCACCAAGCGAAGGCACCGATCGCGATCCACCGACTCGAAATCCGGTTCATCCGGACGCAGATAGCAGTGCAGGAGCCAGGTTTCGCGCCCGTCGATGGCAAAGATGTTGGCGCTGCGCCGAGGATTGATCGACTGGTTCGACCACGCCGGCCGCGCCTGCATCAAGCCGATCAGCGACGGTGCGCGAAAATAGGTGGATTGCGTCCGCTGCACCACCGCGTCACCGGTCAGCCGGGCACCAATCTGCCGCCGGACTTCCGAATGCCCGCCGTCGCAGCCTATCATGTATTCGCTGTCGATCAGCAGACGCTCGCCGCTGTCCAGGTCCTCGGCCTCGGTCACCACGCCGGCTTCGGATTGCGTGAACCCCAGCACCTTGATGCGATGGCGGAACCGCAACCCCGGCATGGTCATCGCATGATCCACCAGCACCGGCTCGAGAAAGATCTGGTTGATGCGATGCGGCGGCTCCGGCGTCGGCCACCAGGTGTCCGGCCCTTCCGTCGCACTGTAGCGGTCGCGCCGGCACGGGATCGGGATGCGCGCGAATTCGCCGCCCACGGTGGTGGTGCGGAACGAGATATCGTTGGGGAAATCGTGCGGCAAGCCGGCGTCGCGCACCGCCTGCACCACGCCGAGCCGGCGGAACACCTCCATCGATCGGGCGGCGACATGATTGCACTTCACGCTCGGCGCCTCGTCGCGCCGGCGCTGTTCCAGCACCAAAACGTCGACGCCGCGCCAGGCAAGGTCCATCGCCAGCGTCGTGCCGACCGGCCCGCCGCCAACCACCAGGACGCGTGTGCGCAAGCGTTGCATCAGGGCGGGCAGATCACGTTGACCAGCGCCTGCTGCCCGCCGCGTACCGCCGCCGCCGCCCGCCGCAACGCCGCCGGCAGGTCGCCCGGGTGCTCTACCCGCTCGCCATGCCCGTTATGCGCCAGCACGATCTTCTCGAACGACGGTGCCGGCAGATCGGCGAGCAGGCGCCCGTCGGCTTCCGAGGCCACGCCCTTGCCATACATATCGAGCGTCGCCCGCCGCACCGCGCCATATAGCGCGTTGTTGTAGATCACCGTCAGCACCGGCAGGTTGTGCGTCTCCGCCACATAGTGGCAGGCCGTCGGATTGGCGAACATGTAGGCGCCGTCACCCAACACCGAGAGCACCAGCCGGTCGGGCGACGCCAGCCTGGCGCCGAGCGATGCACCGAACCCCCAGCCCAACCCGCCAGCCGAGCTTAGCGAGAACAGGCTGCCCGGCGTGTCCAGCGGGCAGTACTCCTGGCGGAATGAGTACTCTGAAATAACGATCGTGTCGTTGTCCACGACCTCGCGCAGGCAATGATTCAGCCAGGCCAGCGTATTCTTGTTGCCGCGCCCGGCCTGCGCTGCCTCATCGAGCCAGCCGGCATGCAGCTCCGCCGACCGCCCGGTCAGCCGCGCCCGCCGCGCCTCCACAGCCGCCCCCGACCGACCGGCCAGCGCCTGTTCCAACGCCTCCAGCGCCGAGAGCGCACTCGCGGTGATCGTCAAATCGGACGGAAAACTGCGCATCGGATAACGCGCATAGAGCGGGTCTTCGCCGATCTGCACAATGCGCGCGTCGGCCAGCGGGTGCTCTTTGCCGGGGATCCATGGCACGTCGGCCTCGATGACGATCACCAGGTCCGCTTCACGCAGCAGTGGCCCCGGCGCCGAGCCCTGGAACATCGGATGGTTCGCGGAGATCGCAAAATACCGTGTGTTGTACGGAACCACCGGCAACGCCCAGCGCTCCGCCAGACGCGACAGCACCACGGCGTCGCGCGGGTCCTGGCCGAGCGTGCCGGTAATCACCAGCGGCGCGCGCGCGGCGGCGATCCATTCGGCAAGCTGTTCGATATCGGCCGACGCCGGCACCGGCGCCCGCGGCCGGGCACGCTGCCCGCGATTGCTGACCGGCGGTGTCTCCATCACCTCGCCCAGCACCTCGCGCGGCAGGCTGAGATAGACCGGGCCTTTCGGCGACGACATCGCCATCTCCAGCGCCCGGTCGAGCACCGTGCCGACCTGGTCGCCGCGCTTCATCTCATAGTCCCACTTCACCATCTCGCGCAGCATGCCGGCCTGGTCGTACATTTCCTGCGCCCAATGGATATGCGCGTTGCGCGAGCCTTCCGCCCCTGACTCGGTGAACGGAGTCCGGCCGGAACTCAGCAACATCGGCACGCGGTCGCGGCTGGCATCGATCAGCATGTTGATCGCGTTCGCAGTACCAACATTGGTGTGCAGCATCACCGCCTGCGGCTTGCCGGTCACCATGGTGTAGCCGTGCGCCATGGCGACCGCGGCGTTCTCATGCGGCACCACGATCGGCCGCGGCACTTTGCGGTTGCTGCGGCTGGTGCGGGCGAACGCCTCGACGATCGGCGCGAAGTCGGTGCCGGGATTGGCGAACAGGTATTCGATGCCGTGCGCCGTCAGGGCCTCGAGATAGTCTTCCGCGGCGATGCGCGTCGGCGTGGTCATCGCGTAGCCTCCTGTCGCTGTGCCGCCTGAATGGCGCGCCAGACCCGTTCCGGGGTCGCCGGCATGTCGATATGCGTGACGCCCAGCGGTGCCAGCGCGTCCAGCACCGCACAGATGATCGCCTGAGGGGCCGCCATCGCGCCAGCCTGACCGGACCCTTTTACGCCGAGCGGATTGGCGCCGGTCGGCACGCCGGTCAAGGTGATGGCAAAGTCCGGCAGATCGTCCGCCCGCGGCAGTGCATAGTCCATCAACGATCCGCTCAGCATCTGGCCGGTTTGCGGGTCATACACGGTGTGTTCCAGCATCGCCTGGCCGATGCCCTGCGCAACGCCACCCTGCACCTGGCCAATCGTCAGCATTGGGTTGATCAGCGTACCGAAATCGTCCACCGCGGTGTAGCGTTGCAGCACGACGGCTCCGGTTTCCGGGTCTACCTCCACCTCCGCGACGTGGCATCCGTTCGGGAACGTGATGATATCAAGGATGTTCCAGACATAGGTATCCAGGCCAAGCTCCGCGCCGTCCGGAAGATTTGCCGGATCGCGCGCAGCCCGGGCCACCGAAAGCAGATCGATCGCCCGGGCTGGGTCGCTGTGCACGGCGAAGCGGCCGCCGGCGAAGACCACCGCCTCCGGGGAGGCCTGCAACAGCCGCGCCGCGATCGCGCTGCCCTTGGCAAGCATCGTGTCGATCGCCTTGCACAACGCCGCGCCACCCATATGCATGGACCGCGCGCCACCGTGGCCATTGCCGGCGCGCACCACGGCGGTATCCGCCTGAACGTAGCGGAACGTTTCAATCGGCAACCCCAACAGGTCGGCGGCGATCTGCGCATAGGCGGTTTCGTGGCCCATGCCGTTGGATTGCGTGCCGACCAGCAACGCCACGCGGCCATCGTCCTCGAAGCGGAGTTCGGCACCTTCGTTCGGTGCGCCGCGCGCGGTTTCCATGAAGCAGGTGATGCCGATGCCGCGCAGCACGCCGCGCTGCCTGGACACCGCCTGGCGGGTGGCAAAGCTGCTGTGGCCGGCGGCAATGATCGCGTCGTCCAGGTTGGCGGCAAAGCGGCCGCAGTCGATCACCGTGCCGAGCGCCTTGCGATAAGGGAATTCGGTCACCAGGTTGCGTCGGCGCAGATCGGTCGGGTCGAAGCCGTGGCGGCGGGCGGCCGCGTCGATCAGCCGCTCAACCAGATAGTTCACTTCCGGCTTGCCGGCGCCGCGATAGGCGTCGATCGGCACGGTGTTGGTGAACACGCCGTGCACGTCCATGCAGATCGCCGGGATGACGTAGCCGCTGCCCAGGGCGTTGGCCGGCGCATTGGTGGAACTGCCCGGACCGCCGGACGACAGATACGCACCAAGATTGGCGACCGTCGATACATCAAGTCCCAGGAAGCGGCCTTCGCCATCCAACGCCAGCCGCGCCCGCGTGACGTTGTCGCGGCCTTGCGCGGTCGTGACGAAGTCTTCGCCGCGCTCGCCGATCCATTTCACCGAGCGTGCGAATTGCCGCGCCGCCCACAACACCATGACCCATTCGGGATAGAGTGCGTTCTTCACCCCGAACCCGCCACCGACATCCGGGCACGACACCCGCATCTGTTGCTGCGGCACACGAAACACGCTGTCGGCAAGCTGCGCCCGCAAGGCATGCACGCCGGCACCGGAGAACGTCAGGTGAAACCCATCGGCGTCGTGCTGCCCGATCGCGCCGCGTGGCTCGAGCGCCGAGATGACGATGCGGTTGTTGACCAGTTCCAGTTCCACGACGTGCGCCGCAGCTTGCATCGCTGCACGCACAGCGTCGGCGTCACCCTTCTGAAATCGGTACGACAGGTTGTCTGGCGCCTGATCCCACAATTGTGGGGCACCATGCAACAATGCTGCTGGCGCATCGACCACCGACGGCAACGCGCGATAATCCGCGCTGACCGCCTCCGCCGCATCGCGGGCGGCGACCCGTGTGTCGGCGACGACGAACGCCACCGGATCGCCGACATGCCGCACCCGGTCGGCCGCGAGAGCAAAGCGTGGCGGCACGACCATCGGAGCCACGCTCGCGACCGGCACGGTGCACGGCAGCGGTCCAAGCCCATGCAAGTCGGCGGCGATGCAGACGCCAAGCACACCAGGCATCGCCCTCGCCGCCGCGGTATCGATGCGCTCGATCGCGGCATGCGCGTGCGGCGAACGCACGACATGCATCCAGGCCTGCGCCGGAACATCGATATCCTCGATGAACCGGGCGTGGCCGGTCAGGAACCGCGCGTCCTCCAGCCGGCGCAGCGATTGGCCGCGGAACGGCATGTCAGGCGGCCCCGGCGGGATCGGCTGCGCTGTGCCGCCCGCCGCAACCTCGGCGGCACGCGCAGGGCGGAACGGCGCAACCCATTCCGCCGCATACTCCCCGTCCCAACCTCACAACCCCAGCTTGTCGGCGATACCGTAACCCTGTGCCAGGTCCTGCAATTTCTTCCAGGTCGCGTCCTCCACCGAAATCCCGTTCTTGCGCCGTTCCTGTTCGCGCCGATACTCGATCTCGCCAGGATACAGCACCTCGGTGAAGCCCTCTGCCGGCGGCGTCGCCTTCAGGTATTGCGCGAATTCGGTCACTTCGCGCTTGAACACCTCCAGATCGCGGAACGCTGCTACATTGAACACCGCAATGAAGCAGCCATCGTTGTGCCGGCCGGTCGGCTCCACGCCGAAACCGAGACCCGTCAGCAGCCCCGAGAAAATCTCGACGATCGACGCAAGCCCATAGCCCTTGTAGCCCTCGGCACCGCCCACCGGCAGCAGCGCGCCGCCCTGCTTCAGCACGCGCGGATCGGTGCTCGGCTTGCCATCCTTGTCGATCAGCCAGCCGGCCGGCACTTGCTCGCCCCGCGCCGTCGCCACATTGATCTTGCCCGCCGCCGCCGCCGACGTTGCCATGTCGACGAACAACGGCCCATCCAAATTCGACGGGATCGCAAAGCAGATCGGATTGGTGCCCAGCCGCGCCTGCGCGCCGCCGAACGGCGCCACCGCCTTCGCGCTACGCCCGGAATCGGCGGTGATCATCGCGATCATGCCCTCGCGCGCCGCCATCAGCGGATACGACGCCAGCCGGCCGATATGGCTCTGGCGAAACACCGTCGTCGCGGCGACGTTCTGCTGCTTCGCCTTGTCGATCGTCATCCGCATCGCGCGGTCGGTCACGACGTAGCCAAACCCCCAGTTGCCGTCTATCACCATGGTGGTCGGCGACTGCTCCTTGACGTCGAATGGCGCGCCCGGGACGATGTGGCCAGCCTTGATGCGGTCGATATAGCTCGGGATCAAAATGATGCCGTGCGAGTCGTGCCCGACCAGATTGGCGCCGATGTTGTAGCGCGCGATGGTCGCAGCCTCTTCCGTCGATGCGCCCGCCTGCTCCAGCAGCGCCCTGGCGATCTCCATCAACTTCTCGGCTTGCACGTTCGGCATTCCACCCTCCCCTTCCGGCTCCCCGGGGAGGAAGACGGCGATGGCGGAGGCTGTCAACCCTGGCGGTTCTGGCGTAGCCTGAACGCAGGAGCGAGACCCAGGAGAGGAGAAGACGATGAGCCAGTCGAACGTCTATGCCAGCGTGGCCGGAACTGTGGGCCGCAGCGATAAGGACAAGGGAGCAGTTGGGGTGTTTCGCCGCGACGCGGGGAGCGGGGCGTGGGAACAGGTGATCATGGACTGCGACAGCAACGTCGTTTACGTGCACCCGACCGATCCGAACATCGTGTTTGCCGGCACGCACGACGGCGTCTATCGCAGCACCGATCGCGGCAAGACCTTCAAGCGCGCCAGCTTCCCCGACAAAAACATGCAGATCTGGTCGTTCCTGGTCGATGCCGGCAATCCGAAGCTGGTCTATGCGGGCGGCTCGCCGGTCGCCGTCTATCGCAGCGAGGACAGCGGCGAGACGTGGCGGAAACTGCCCGATCCCAACATGCCGACTCGTTGCGTGATGCCGTTTGCGTGCCGCGTGATGCGCATGGCGCAGCACCCCAGCAAGCCCGGCACGATCTTCGCGGCATTGGAGGTTGGTGGGGTGATGCGCACCACCGATGGCGGCGAGAGCTGGACCGATTGCAGCACCGACCTGGTCCGCCTGGCACAGAAACCGCATCTGAAGAGCAAGATCGTCAGCGACACCTCGGACGAGGGCATGCTGGACGGCCACGCGATCGCCATCAGCGCGGCCGATCCGGACGCGGTGATCGTTGCGGTTCGCATGGGCCTGTTCCGCACCGCGGACGGTGGCCGGACGTGGCAGGATATGGAGGTTGGGCGCTTCTCGCCGACCACCTATGGCCGCGACATCCAGGTCTCGGCATCCGATCCGAACACGCTTTACTCGGCATTGAGTGTCGCGGCGGCAAGCAAGGACGGCGCGGTCTATCGCAGCCAGGACAAGGGAAATACCTGGCAGCGCTTCGATAAGGTGCAGGTGCACGGTACGATCATGTCGGTCGCACCGCACCACACCGATCCGCGGCAGGTCTATCTTGCCGCGCGCTACGACGGCGAGATTTTCGGCACGCTGGATGGCGGCGAAAGCTGGCAGTTCATGCCACTGCCGCAGGGCGTAAAGGATATCTATTCGGTAGCGTGCGGGTGATGTTGTGGACACCTCTCCCGCGTTCGGCGGGAGAGGTTTCCTATGCCAGCACACCCAGCTTGCGCAGCCGCCCGATCTCATCCGGCGCGTAGCCCGCCTCGCGCAACACCGCCTCGCTGTGCTGCCCCAGCGATGGCGCCCGGCGTGGTGCCACCTTCGCCTCGCCGTCGAGTTGAAACGGGCTCGACACGGTCAGCGCCTCGCCATCCGCAAACGGTACCAGCGCACC
>JBEKNT010000037.1:0-30047 GCA_049522565.1 Acetobacteraceae bacterium | reverse complement strand
GGCCCCCGTACCGGCGCCGGCCCCACACTCGCGCCCCCCCCACCCGTGGTGGGTTGGGGCCGACACGCCCACCACCCCCACAAGGGGAGGGGGAGAATTCTTCCTCACCGTCACGGCGCCGGTTCCAGCCATTCCACTTCGGCCTCGTCCGCCTCCTCGCGATGCAGCGCGCCGGTCAACTCCGCCACGCGGCGGATGTTGCGCGCGGCACAGAACGCGGCAAGCCCGTCGATGATGCGCAGCATCGCGGTCGGGTGCAGGAAGGTCGCGGTGCCGACCTGCACCGCCGTGGCGCCGGCCAGCATGTATTCCGCCGCGTCGTCGGCCGTGCTGATGCCGCCGCAGCCGATCACCGGCACCCGCACCCGGCGCGCGCACTGATACACCTGCCGCAACACGATCGGCTTGATCGCCGGCCCCGACAGCCCGCCCATGACATTGCCCAGCCGCGGCCGGAAGCTGGTCAGGTCGATCGCCATCGCCAGGATGGTATTGGCCACCACCACAGCGTCGGCGCCCTCGGCTTCCGCCGCCTGTGCCACCTCGGCGATATCGCCGGTATTCGGCGTCAGCTTCGCCCACAGCGGCAGCTTCGTCGCCGCGCGCAACCGGCGCATCACCGCCGCGGTTGACGCCGCGCGCATCGCGAAGGCGCGGCCGTCCTCCTCGATATTCGGGCAGGAGATGTTGGCCTCGATCGCCGCGACCCCGGGCACGCTGATCGTGGCGGCGAGCTCGGCGAACCCCTCCACCGTGGGCGCCGAGATGCTGACCACCAGCGGCGGCGTCCACCGCGCCATCTCGGGCAGCGTGTGCGCCAGGAAATGCGGCACGCCCTTCGACGGGATGCCGATGGCGTTCAGCATGCCGTCCCGGGTTTCCGCCACCCGGGGCAGCGGATTGCCGGCGCGTAGTTCGCGCGTGATGGTCTTGGTCACCAGCGCGCCGAGCCGGTTCAGGTCCACCACCTGCGCCAACCCCTCGGCGAAGGTGCCGGACGCCGGCATCACCGGGTTCGCCAGGGTCAGATCGCCGATCCGGACGGTGAGGTCAGTCACGCGAGTGGGTCCACGCGGTGCTCCCCCTCCCCTTGAGGGACGGGGCAAGGGGGGTGGGGTGCCGACATCCGATGGCCGGCGGATGTGCGCACCCCTCCCCCCAGCCCCCCTCCCTCAAGGGGAGGGGGAGTATTGCAGCGAGCGCGGTCACGCCAGCGCCTCCAGCAAATCGAACACCGGGCCGTCCCAACAGACGCGCTTCTGGACGATCTCGCCGCCCACATTGAACCCCCGCACGCAACAGAAGCACATGCCCAGCCCGCACGCCATCTGCTGCTCCATCGCCGCCTGGCCGGGCAGGCCGAATTCGCGCGCCAGGCGCTGCTGCACCCGCAGCAGGCGGGCCGAACCGCAGGTGAAGAACGCGTCGCAGCGCGCTTCCGCGATCAGCCGGCGCAGCAGCCGCTCGACATGCATCGGGCCGCTGGTGCCCTCGGCATCGGTCACCGCGATCACCGTGGCGCCACAAGCGCGGAACAAAGCATCGGAGACCACCAGGTCCGGGCGCCGCGCGCTGAGCACCGCGGTGACCGCCACGCCCCTTGCCTGGGCCGCCGCCGCGAGCGGCCCCAGCGTGGCGAGCCCCGCCCCGCGTCCGACCGCCACGATCGACCGCCATGCCGGGTCCAGCGTGAAGCCACAGCCGAGCGGCCCCATGATGTCGAGCGAATCGCCGCACCCCAGCGTCGCCAGTCCGAGCGTGCCGGCACCGGTGACCTTGTAGAGGAACGCGATCTCCCCCGCGGCCGAATCGGCGCCATAGACGCTCATCGGGCGGCGCAGGAACGGCGCCTCGCCGGGCGGCGCCGGGCACAGAAGCTGGAAGAACTGCCCCGGCGCGGCGTCGGTCGCCGGCGGCGCCGCACGCAGCACCAGATGGCGGTACTCGGCGTTGACCAGCAAGTTCGAGACGACCTCGGTGCTTTGTTCCGCGGCGCTGCCGACCGGCCGGGCGTCGGGCGGCAGCGTTGCCGCCAGGGTCACGACGACAGCCTGCCAGGCTGACCATCCGGCCGGTCGTATTCGTCATGCCGCCGGCGGTCGGCATCCACGACGTTGCCTCGATCATCACCGCGGGACGTGGCTGGCGGGCCGCAGCCTGTCCCCGGGTGCCTGACCCGGAGACCCGCCAAGACGCGTCGGCCAGCCTGACGGGTCATCTGCCCCGTCGGTCGGGCAAAGCCGTCGCGCCGGACGCCAGGCATCACGCCAGAGCGCTCCCGCGGCGCTCCGGGATCAGCAGCCACATGGCCAGCATGTCGAGCAAGTAGATCAGCGCCAGCAGGGCGATGGCGGTGTCGAAGCCGTAGCTCACCGCGATGGCGGCGACCGCCACCGGGCCGAAGCCGCCGATGGCGCGGCCGATATTGAACAGCACGTTCTGCGCCGTGGCGCGCGCCACGGTGGGATACAGCTCGCTCATCAACGCGCCGTAGCCGCCGAGCATGCCGTTGACGAACAGCCCCATCACCGCGCCGCCGATCAGCAGCGCCGTGGGATCGGTCAGCCGGGAATACACCACCACCATGATTGCGGCGCCCAGCATGTAGCCGAGGAAGGCGGGGCGGCGGCCGATGCGGTCGGCAAGCTGGCCGAAGGCGTAGATGCCGACGCCCATGCCCAGGATGGTGACCGCGGTCCACACCGCGGACTGCGTCAGGCCATAGTGAAACCGCGTGGCCAGGTAATTCGGCAGCCAGATCATCACGCCGTAATAGCCAAAGTTCTGCACGCCGCAGAGGATCACCATGCCGAGGCTGATGCGCGCCGTCGGTCCATCCACCACCAGCAGCCGCAGCGCCGATGCTTTTCCCCCCGCCTGCGCCACCTTCGCCACGAACAGTGCCGGTTCATCCAGGTCGCGCCGGATGAAGAAGGCGGCAACCGCCGGCAACACGCCGATCGCGAACATGCCGCGCCAGCCGATCAGCGGCAGCAGGATCGGGGTGACGATCGCCGCCGCCAGCACGCCGGCCTGCCAGCCCAGCCCGACATAGGACGAGGCGCGGGCGCGCTTGGCGGCCGGCCAGGCCTCGGCCACCAGCGCCATGCCGATGCCGAACTCACCGCCCAGCCCGAGGCCGGCGAGGGTGCGAAACACCAGCAGGCTCCAGTATCCCGGCGCCAGCGCGCACAGGCCGGTGCAAACGGCGAAGATCGCGATTGTCCAGGTCAGCACCCGCACCCGGCCGAGCCGGTCCGACAGCATGCCGAACAGCAGGCCACCCAGCACCGCACCGATCAGGGTGGCGGTGACCAGCGAGGCGGCCTGCGCCGGCTGCAGCCCCAACCCCGCCGAGATGGCCCGCAGCATGAAACCCAGGATCAGCAGGTCGAACCCGTCCATGGCATAGCCGACGGCGCTGCCGATTAGTGCCTTGCGTGCGGCCGGCGTCACCGTGTCGGGCGCCTCGGCGTCCAGCACAGGGGAGGTGAGGGGGGAAATCGCCACGTGTGTCTCCATTCGATGCCGGTGCCCGCGGCGGTCGTGGTTGCCGTTGCCCGACCTTGCCGAAGCCTGCGCCGTATTGCACGCCGCGCCGCCGCGGTGATTGCGAGGTACGCAGCGCCGAAGCAACCCCCAGCATGGAGGGCCGCGCCGCGCCAGGCGGGGAGATTGCTGCTTCGCGTCGCTCCTTGCAACGACGATGCAACGACGGGGAGCGGGAAACCACGGCAGGACAGAGTCCGACAGCGCGTTGTGTCCGGTCGTTGTTGATAGGACGGAACTGCTGTTGGCAAAACGACGGGATTTCGTCGCCAGCGATGCCACCGGCGCATCCCCGGGGCGGTCGCAGCCAGGCAGGTCCACCATTCCCTGATGCGATCGCCGGCCGGCGCGTCGGTCGCCCGTGGCAGCCCGGCCGCGCGTGCCGCGGCGGCGGCCCATCCCGGGCGGGGCTTCCAGAGGATGGCGGAACGCGGCGTGCCAGCAACTGGCTGGGGGCATCTCCCTGCCGGGGCGGTAGCGCCGCCGGGTTCGCCGCTGGCTGGCCGGCGAGCGGCCGCCTCGCCGACTGCGCCGGTAGCACGCTGATCCTGCCAATGCAAAATTTCGCGCGTCGGAAAACTTTACAGCCCGACGGACGTGCAAAAAAGATACCCGAAATTCCAATGCCTTGAATGACGGTATAAAAATTGCAGTCTGTCATGACACGCCCTTACGAGCAACGTTAGGGACACCGACATGAAATCTGCACCATGCAACATCCGCGTCATGGCGACCGTCGCCCTGGCTCTGGCCGCGACCCCGCTGGCCGCCAATCACGCCATGGCAAACCCGAACTTGCTCACCAATGGCAGCTTCGAGGACATCACCAACTTTGTCGATAACACCACCCAGGACACCATGACCCTGGGGTTGGGTTCCACCGCGATGACCGGCTGGACGGTCGCCGGCAGCGAGCCACTGGCATGGATCGGCCCGACCAATCCGTTCGGACTCTCTGCGAGCGACGGCAATTACTTCCTTGATCTGACAGGTTATAACAGTGGCGGGCCGTTCAGTGGCGTCACCCAGGCCATCGCCACCAGCACGGGCAGTCGCTATCTGCTCTCGTTCGATCTCGGTTCCTCTTCCAGCTATGGGCTGCCGGACGGGATCACCGCCAGCGCGGCGGCGGCGTCGCAAACCTTTACCAGCACCGACACCGGCTCGAACAACTGGGAAACCGAGACGTTGAGCTTCACGGCGAGCGGTCCCTCGACCACGATTTCGCTGATCGGGGCAAGCGGCTCCGACTACATCGGCCTGGACAACGTCAGCGTCACCTTTGTTTCGGGCCCGGTCCCCGAACCGGCGACGCTCGCACTCCTTGGCGCCGGCCTGGCCGGCCTGGGTCTGGTCCGACGCAAGCGCGTGCGCTAGCGAGGCTGTCGAGATTCTTTACAGGATTGACGCCGCACGGCGCCTGGTACGGCACGGACCGCCCCACCCCGTCACGGTCAGGACTTGACCGGCCATCGATCGCGGCACCACCGCTGCATAGCTGGCCGGGTCAAGCCCGGCCATCACGGGTCGGGGCGGTCCTGGTATAGCGCGCTGCCAGGTCGCGGCCGCAAGCCACAGCGGCCCGATCGCCGTCGCCGTTGGCGACCCCGGGCGCCTTATTGCGATACTCCGGCTGCCTCGACCGTTCTTGCAGGACCCTGAGCTTGACGGCGCCTGCGCTGCCAAACCCGGGTCAGTTTTCGTCCATGTTGGGGTGGCGCAAATGCCAAAGCCGCTCATGCGCCGCCACCAGGCTCTCCATATTGCGCCGCCGCGTGCCGTCCGGCGTCAGCGGCCGGCGGGTCAGCATCATCTCCAGAATGTGCAGCAATTGCTCCGCGACTTCGAAATCGCCCTGGTCGCAGGCGTGATGGAACGCGATCAGAATCTTGTCGGACAGCCGGCGGCTATACCGCGGTGCCCCGCCGCCGCCGCCCTGCTCCCGGCTGATCTCGTCTTCAGCGTGGCTCACCGGTTGTCCTGTGGTGCCTGTGGTGTCTGCCGCCCACGTGGTCGTCCCCATCTGGTGCAACCTCGATCACTCGCGAATAGTTCCGTTGCAGGTCGGCAGCTTAGCGCGCCAACCCGGCCTTCGCCGCAATATCGGCGCCCCGTGGCGACCGCAGCATAACCTACTACTTACTCCGTCCGATGACGATCTGCACCTGCGCAAACCGCAATCGCGTCACAAAACCGGTAACCACGCGTTACTTATGCGCCCGCCCGCCGCTTTTTGCCTCACCATGTGCGTCAGCGCGTATCATTAGCTGAACCGTCCTGGCTTGACCAGAGGAATGTCGCGGCAGAGGGCGAAAATCTTTTAATTCAGACGGCCCGCGCATTCGAGTCGCGCGCGCCGTCCCCGACCAGCACGGCCACCGGCGCATCGAAAGCTTCCTCCCAGGTGCCGATGGTCGAAGCCTTGCTGTACTCCGTCGCGCGGTTTTCGAAGAAGTTGGTGTGCTCCACCGCGTTGAGCATCTCGTCGAGCCAGGGCAGCGGGTTCTTCGATACATGATACAGCGCGTTCAGTCCAAGCTGCACCAGGCGCCGATCGGCGATGTAGCGGATGTATTGCTTGACCTCCTGCGCCGTCAGCCCCTCCACCGCGCCTTGCTCGAAGGCCAGGTCGATGAAGGCGTCCTCGTGGTCCACGATGGTGGCGCAGGTGATATAGATCTCGCGCTTCAGGTCCTCGTCCCACAGCTCCGGGTTTTCCTGCACGAAGGTGCGGAACAGCCGGACGATCGAGTTGCAGTGCAGCGTCTCGTCGCGCACCGACCACGAGATGATCTGGCCCATGCCCTTCATCTTGCCGAACCGTGGAAAGTTCAGCAGGATGGCGAACGAGGCGAACAGTTGCAGCCCTTCGGTGAAGGCGCCGAACGCCGCCAGGGTCTTGGCGATCTCGAACTTCGAATCCACCGTGAAGGACTGCATGTAGTCATACTTGTCCTTCATTTCTTTATATTTCATGAACGCCTGGTATTCCAGCTCCGGCATGCCGATGGTGTCGAGCAGATGCGAGTAGGCGGCGATGTGGACGGTCTCGATGTTGGAAAAGGCGGACAGCATCATCAGCACTTCGGTCGGTTTGAAGACCCGCGAATAGTGCTTCATGTAGCAGTTGTTGACCTCGACATCGGCCTGGGTGAAGAAGCGGAAGATCTGCGACAGCAGGTTGCGCTCGGCGTCCTTCAGGTTGCGGTGCCAGTCCTTGACGTCGTCGGCCAGCGGCACCTCCTCCGGCAGCCAGTGGACGCGCTGCTGGGTGAGCCAGGCCTCGTAGGCCCAGGGGTAGCGGAACGGCTTGTAGACCGGATTCTCGGTCAGCAGGCCGAAGCTGACTGCCTGCTCGTCGGCGGTTGGTCTGTCGGCGCTCCGGGCCGTGCCGTCCATGCTGCGAATCCTCCGTGGCTTGGTTGTCGCCAGATTAACACCGGAGCGCAGAGGGGCGATAGGGCTGAGTTTGGGCAGCCCACCAAATATGGGGTACTCCCCGACAAGGTAGCCCAACCACTGGTGGAACGCGTCACCGTCTTGCGGGTAACCGCCTCCTCCCGCCGGCATACCCCGATGCCTGCGCGCCTATCGTCCATCCCGGCGGGCACCCAGGATGACAGTTTGACGCGGGGAGTGACGATGACCAATGGCGTTGACAGACAACAATCCCGCTCGTAATTAACCGTTGGGTTACTTAACCGGACGGTTCCTGAAAGATGACCTCAGACCGCCTCAGCGCCATCTTTTCCGCCCTCGCCGACCCCACCAGGCGCGCCATCCTGGCCCGCCTTGCCGCCGGGGAGGCCTCGGTCACCGCGCTGGCCCAGCCGTTCGACATCAGCCTTCCCGCCATCTCCAAGCACCTCAAGGTGCTGCAACGCGCCGGCCTGGTCGCACGTGGCCGCGCCGCTCAGTGGCGGCCGTGCCGGCTGGAGGCGGGCGCGCTCAAGGACGCCGCCGACTGGCTGGAGCAATACCGCCGGTTCTGGGAGCAGAGCCTGGATCGCCTGGAGGACTATCTGGCCGAGCTGCAAGGGAGGGAGAATCCCGATGACCGCCAGCAGCAGTAGCGTCGCCGCCGCGGCACCGCTCGAACTCGTCGTTTCGCGGCTCATCGATGCGCCGCGCGCGCTGGTGTTCATGGCGTGGACCCAGCAGGAGCATGCCGCGCGATGGTGGGGACCGCAGGGCTTCACCATCGTATCGTGCCGGTTGGACGCAACGCCCGGCGGCACCTACCGCGTCGCCATGCGCTCGCCCGACGGCACCATGCGCACCAAACGCGGCGTCTATCGCGAGGTCGTCGCGCCGGAACGGCTGGTCTTCACCTACGCCTGGGAGGATGCGGACGGCAACCCGGGCCACGCAATGCGCGTCACGGTCAGCTTCGCAGCGCAAGGCCCTCAGACCCTGCTCACCCTGCGGCAGACCGGCTTCGAAAACATCCCCGAACGCGACAGCCACCAGGGCGGCTGGACAGGCTGCCTGGAGCGCTTCGCCGGGTACATCGCGGCAGCGGCGACAACGTGATGGCGAGACCTTGATACCGTGGGGCGAAGAAGCGCAGCGCAATCCACTCCCCCGCCATGCAACGGCGGATTGCGCGGCGCTTCTCCGCCCCACGGTATCAACACGACCACGCCGACCCGAAGTTCATCCGAACCGATGGAGACCGCATCATGCAGAACCAGGTCGTATCTCCCGACGCATGGCTTGCCGCGCGCAAGCGTCTGTTGGCCAGGGAGAAGGCCTTTACCCGGATGCGCGACGAGCTGAACGCCGAGCGCCGCGCGCTGCCCTGGGTCAAGCTGGACAAGACCTACGTGTTCGACACGCCGGACGGTCAGCAGACGCTGGCCGAGCTGTTCGACGGACGCAGCCAGCTCGTCGTCAAGCACTTCATGTTCGGCCCGGACTGGGCCGAGGGTTGCGTCGGGTGCTCATTCGAGATCGACCATATCAGTGGCGCCCTGGTGCATCTGGAACACCACGACGTGAGCTACGTCGCGGTCTCACGCGCGCCGCTGGCGAAGATCGAAGCGTTCCGGCAACGCATGGGCTGGCGGGTGAAATGGGTGTCGTCTTACGGCAGCGACTTCAACTACGACTTCCACGTGTCGTTCCGGCCGGACGAACTGGCCGAGGGCGAGGCCTACTACAACTACGAAGTCAGGCCGGGCGTCATCGACGAAATGTCCGGCCGCAGCGTGTTCTACAAGGATGCAGCGGGCGACATCTTCCATACCTATTCGTCGTTCGCGCGCGGCGGCGAATTGGGCCTCGCCAGCTACGCGGTGCTCGACATCACGCCGAAGGGCCGCAACGAGACGATCAACGGCAACCTGACCGACTGGGTGCGGCACCACGACCGCTATGACGGCGGCCGCGGCGCCGCTCCGGACTGCCACGCCGTCACGGCCGAGGATGCCGATGCCTGTTGCCACCCTGGCGAAACCCAGGCGTGAGGCACCGGGCATGAAACTGTTCTACGGCTGGGTGATCGTCGGCGCGGGGATCGTCATCACCTGCATCGGGCTCGGCACTGCGCTGTCGCTCGGCGTCTTTCTGCAACCGATGTCGGTGGCCACCGGCTGGTCGTGTGAGGGCATCTCGACGGCCGCCATGCTCGTCTTCCTCTGCATGGGCGCAGCGTCGTTCGGCTGGGGCGCGCTGTCCGACCGGTTCGGCACCCGCCTGGTGGTGCTATGCGGCGGCGTATTGCTCGGCATCGGCCTGATGGCAGCGAGCCAGGCAACCAGCCTGGGCCAGTTCCAACTGCTGTTCGGCGTTACCGTCGGCGTGGCGGCCGGCAGCTTCTATGCGCCGATGACGGCGACGACGACACGCTGGTTCAGCTTGCATCGCAGCCTTGCCGTCGCGCTCGTGTCGTCGGGGATCGGGCTCGGCTCGGCGACGGTGGCGCCGTTCGCGCGCTGGGTGATCACCGGCTATGACTGGCGCATCGCCATGCTGGCGATCGGCGGCCTCGCCTGGCTGTTGGTCGTGCCTATGGCGTTGTTGATACGCCGGCCACCGGTCGTGCCGCTCGCTGCCGGACCGGTTGCGACGGCCGGTGCCGGCGATCGGGACTTCACCCTGGCGCAGGCGTTCCGCACGCCGCAATTCGCCGCCATCGCGCTCACGCATTTCGCCTGCTGCGCGGCGCACTCCGGGCCGATCTTCCACATGGTCAGCTACGCGATCGACTGCGGCGTGGCGTCGATGGCGGCCACGACCGTGATCGGCGCGGCCGGCATCGCCGCGTTGAGCGGCCGCGTCATCTGCGGCCTGGTCGCCGATCGCGTCGGTGCCAAGCGCACGCTGGTGGCGGGGCTGGCAGTGCAGGCGGTCGCGGTCAGCCTGTATCTGTTCACCCGCGATCTTACCAGCTTCTATGCGCTCGCGCTGCTGTTCGGCCTCTCCTATGGCGGGGTGATGCCGCTCTACGCAATTCTGGTGCGGGAGTATTTCGGCGCGCGGCTGATGGGGACGCTGTTCGGTGCCGTTGCCATGGTTTCCACGCTCGGCATGGCGCTGGGGCCGTGGGCCGGTGGCTGGGTGTACGACACGTTCGGCAGCTATTTCTGGCTGTATATAGGTTCGTTCGGGATCGGTCTGGGAGCAGTGGCGATCGCGGTGACCTTCGCACCACCGCGCGACGAGGCCGGTGTGCTGCGGCCGGCGGCAGCCTAGGCAGGATTCGTCGCGGAGCAGGCGGAGCGCCCCGACGATGATCGGTAGCGGTTGGTGTTTGTCGGCGGCGCCGACCATGGCGCCGCAGGCTCTGTGGTGAATTCTTCCGCCACCGGATTGGCGATCCGCCATGCGACCTGCAACACTGACCGCATGCACGCGCTGCCGCCCGAGACGCTCCATCTGCCGTTCGAACCCGGCCCCTATCGCATGGCCATGGGCCTCGTCACGCTACCCGAAGCAGCATGGTTCGAACTGGACGACCGCTACCAACCCGAACTGCGTGAACGCCGCCGGTTGCTCGTGCAACATCATGCCGCCGTGTTCGCCGCTCTCCCCGTTTCGGACGCCGCGCGAGCCGAAGCGCTGCACGACATCGCCGGTAATCTCACGACGCATCATCCGGACTGGTTCGCCCGCGACGGCAACATGTTGCGCAACCGGCTGACCGGCGAGGATTGGGATCTCGCGTCGCCGCCCTGCGATCCGTTGGAACTTGCGGGCCGGCTGGTGCAGGACGACCTCTGCATCGTCCAGCAGGATGACGCGGTGCCCGTGCTGACCGCCGCGGTGCTGTGCTTTCCCAGCCGCTGGCGCCTGGCCGAGAAGATCGGCCGGCCGCTCGCCGCGGTGCACGCGCCGGTGCCGTTCTATGCCGAGCGGCTGGCGCGGCCGGTCGATCGCTTCATGCGTCACGTCAAGCCCGGCCATATCGCCGCGCGGCTGAACTGGTCGGTGCTGGACGACGCGACCCTGTTCCAGCCGGGGGGAAAATGGCGCGAGGCGCACAACCCGGCGGTGACCGCGGCGAACGCCGGGGCGACGCTGTTCCTGCGTGTCGAACGGCAGACCCTGCGTCGCCTGCCGCGTACGGACGCCGTGCTGTTCGGCATCCGGGTGCATGTCTATCCCCTGGCTTGCGCCATCGCCGCTGCCGAGACGGCGGCTCGGCTCGCCGACGCCGTGCGCGCGCTGCCGGAGGCGACGATGCGCTACAAGAGCCTGCTGCCGATCCGCGATGCCCTGTTGGCCTGGCTGGACGAGCGCGCAGGATGAAGCGGTCCGGCGGCGGGCGTCGTCGCCGGCCGGTATTCCGCCCCGCGCAGTCCCGTCATGCCGACTCGCGGGTCAGGCGCCCGGGGGCCACCTTCTGTCGGCACCCACGACTTTTCGTTGGTGCGAACAGCACATCCGTGGATGGCGCGCGGCGAACCGTGCTTCTCGGCACCTGACTCATACCGTGACCGGCTGTACTGTCGTGAGCTGTTCCCGCTCTTCCAGGTGGCGCAGGATGGCGAGAGCAACGGCCCGGAGCTGTTCCGAATTCCCCGGCACGTCGAGATCGCGCTCCGCCACATCATATGCGGTGGCGGCGAGCATGATGATGGCGGCGTCCAGATCATCCAAGGTGCGATACGGCATGTCCCAGCCCTCGAATCGAGCGTCCAGCTTGCCGGGTCCGGTCGCCCGGCGCTTCCAGTTCCGCGCAACCACGGTTCCACTTGCCGGCAATCTGGTACGGGCGGCAGGGGATGCGGCCGGGACCTCCGCCGGCCGCAGCGGACGCTTGGACGCTCGGGCGTCAGTGCGCGACCCGTATGGGAACCGCTGCACCCATCACGCGATCCGCCGGCTGTTCTGCCTTGCTGCGCCACCGGACTCCCGCGTGGCGCCAGGGTGCCGACATACCATGGTAGGAACGAGGGCGTATTGAAGCAGCCGCGGCGGCTTGCTATATAGACCGGGCACCCGGGGGTACGCCTCACGGCGCACCCTCGGGGCCGGTTGAGTAGGCTACCAGCGGATGGAGAGTGTGATCTCTATCCGCCACCTGCCCCAACGGAGGCGAAGCACGAAGATAAGCATGCTCTCGTCTCCGTTGCGGCACGATTGCCGCGTGCCCTCGATAGCCACGGATTCCTGGACACTTCGCTAAGCGTGCAGCGCCGCCAGCGTCTGCGCGTTGGCGCGGATCACCAGCATGCGGCGGATCTTCTGCGTCGGCGTCAGTAACCCATTGTCCACGGTGAACGCCGGCACGATGGCATGCTTGCGAATGCGCTCGGTCACCGACAGCCGATGGTTGGTGCGGTTCACCGCCAGCGCCACCGCCACATCGTCATAGCCCTCGGCCGGCACCACCAGCGCGGTCAGCCCGGCGCGGCCGTCGCCGGCGACCACCGCCTGAGCGATCTCCGGCTCCGCCATCAGCATGCCCTCCACCTTGGCGGGCGAGACGTTCTCGCCGCCCGACAGCACGATCAGGTCCTTCTTGCGGTCGGTGATGCGCAGGTAGCCGTCCTCCAGCACGCCCACATCGCCGGTGTGCAGCCAGCCGTCCTGGATCACCGCCGCGGTCTCCTCCGGCCGCCCCCAATAGCCGTCCATCACCAGGTCGCCGCTCACCAGGATCTCGCCGTCCTCGGCGATGCGCAGATCGACGCCCTGGAGCACGCGGCCGACGGTATCGATGCGGATCGCGTCGGGCGGATTGGCGCTGACGATCGGGCCGGCTTCGGTCTGGCCATAGCCTTGCAGGATCTTCAACCCGAGGGCGAGGAAGAACCGCCCCACCTCCGGCTCCAGCCTGGCGCCGCCGGAACACGCCGCCACCAGCCGGCCGCCGAAGCGGGCCCGCACCTTGGCGCGGACCAGCCGGTCCAGCAGCGGATCGAGCAATGCCTCCCCCAGGGTCAGCGGCGCGGCGTCCAGCCGTTTCAGGCCGATCGCCATGGCGCGCTGGAACAGGCGCTGCCGCAGCGGGGGCTGCCGCGCCACCTGGGTCAGCACGCGGTTGCGGATCACCTCCAGCACGCGCGGCACCACCGTCATGATGGTTGGCCGGACGCTCAGCAGGTCGGCCGCCAGGTATTCGACGCCGCGGGCATAGACGATCTCGGTACCGATGCTGGGCAGGAAGAACTGGCCGACGGTGTGCTCGTAGCTGTGCGAGGCGGGCAGGTAGGACAGGTAGGTTTCATCCCGTAGCCGCAGCGGCCGCAACAGCTCGAAGGCGCCGCGGCAGTTGGACAGGATCGAGCGGTGCGGCAGCATCACGCCTTTGGGAGCCCCGCCGGTGCCGGAGGTGTAGATCAGGCAGGCCAGTGCCGTCGGCGGGATGCCGGCTGCTTCCAGGGCGATGTCGTCGGCCGGCGCGGTGTCGGCGACCAGCGCCGACCAGGGGAGCAAGCGCGGCAACCCGTCCGCCGCTTCCCCCGGGCCGTCCATGACCACCAGCAGGTCCAGCCCACCGGCCCGGCGCCCGGCTTCGCGCAGCTTGCCGGCCAGTGGGGCGGAGGAGACGATCGCCGCGCGCGCGCCGCTGTCGCGCAGGATGTGGGCGTGGTCGTCGACCGTGTTGGTGGTGTAGGCGGGCACCGGCACGGCGCGGATCGCCATCAGGGCGGTCTCGGCGATCGGGTATTCCGGACGGTTCTCCGCCGCGATCGCCACCCGGTCCCCGGCGGACACGCCGGCCGCGCGCAGATGGCGGGCGCAGGACGCCGCGCGGCGACCGAACGCGCCCCACGTGACGCTCTCCCAGTGTCCGTCGCGGAAGGCGCGCAGCAGCGGCTTGTCCGGCCACGTGCGAGCCAGGCCGAACATCATCGCGGCCAGATTCGGCCAGGTCGGGTAGCTGTCCACGTTTCCTCTCTGCCTGTTCTCCCCCCCCCCAACCCCCTCCCACAAGGGGAGGGGGAGAATTCTTTCTTCGCTTCTCCGTCCGGTTGATCCCCGGCCATGGGCGGCCCAGCCCTTTGACGGCCGCCCCTACTAGCTTACATGGACCTGGAGTGCAGCCATCCGAGGAAGCGATGCACGACGCCACGCCTGTTCCATCCGCCCCGGAAGCGCTGCCGGCCTGGGACCTGTCCGATCTGTACCAGGCGCCGGATTCCCCGGAAGTCGAGGCCGATTTCGCGCGCGCCGATCGCCGGGCGCGTGCCTTCGCCGCCGCCTATGCCGGGAAGCTGGCCGGGCTGCCGGGCGCTACGCTGGCCGCCGCCATTGCCGAGTACGAGCAAATCGAGGAGGTGCTGGGCCGGCTGTTGTCCTACGCCCAGTTGCTGTTCGCCGGTGATTCCGCGAGCGCCACGATCGGCCGCTTCTACCAGTCGGTCAACGAGCGGGCGACCACCATCAGTTCGCTCCTGTTGTTCTTCACGCTGGAGCTGAACCGGCTGGAGGACGCGGCGCTGGAGGCCAAGCTGGCCGACCCGGCACTGGCGCGCTGGCAGCCCTGGCTGCGCGACCTGCGCGTGTTCCGGCCGCACCAGTTGTCGGACGAACTGGAAAAGCTGCTGCATGAGAAGGAGGTGACCGGTCACTCGGCCTGGAACCGCCTGTTCGACGAGACGATGGCCGGGAAGCGCATCACCGTCGGCAACGAGGCGCTGACCGTCACCGACGCGCTCAACCGGCTGTCGGACAAGGACCGCGGCGTGCGCGAGGCGGCCGGTCGCGCGATCGGCGCGGCGTTCGGCGCGGACATCAAGCTGTTCTCGCTGATCACCAACACGCTGGCGAAGGACAAGGAGATCATCGACACCTGGCGGCACTATCCGCGCCCGGGCAGCGCGCGCAACCGTGCCAACATGGTGGAAGACGAGGTGGTCGATGCGCTGGTGACCGCGGTGCGCGACGCCTACCCGCGGCTGGCACATCGCTATTACGCGATGAAGGCGACGTGGCTCGGCCTGCCGAAGTTGCAGCATTGGGATCGCAACGCACCGCTGCCGGACGACGACGATCGCCACATCGACTGGCCCGAAGCGCGCGAGCGCGTGCTGACCGCGTATGGCGCGTTCAGTCCCGAGCTGGCGTCGGTCGGGCGGCGGTTTTTCGATGCGCCGTGGATCGATGCGAAGCTGCAACCGGGCAAGTCGGGCGGCGCCTTCGCGCATCCCACCGTGCCGAGCGCGCATCCGTACCTGCTGCTGAACTACCACGGCCGTACCCGCGACGTGATGACCCTGGCGCACGAACTCGGTCACGGCGTGCACCAGGTGCTGGCCGGCGCCGCGCAAGGCTACCTGATGTCCGGCACGCCGCTGACCCTGGCCGAAACCGCCAGCGTGTTCGGCGAGATGCTGACCTTCCGGGCCCTGCTCGATTCAGCCAGCCCGCAGCAGCGGCGCATCATGCTGGCGGCCAAGGTCGAAGACATGCTGAACACGGTGGTGCGCCAGGTGGCGTTCTACCGCTTCGAAACGCTGCTGCACGACGAGCGACGCAGCGGCGAGCTGTTGCCCGAGCGGATCGGCGAGTTGTGGATGCAGGTGCAGACGGAAAGCCTCGGCCCGGCGTTCGAGTTCACCCCCGAATACAGCGTCTACTGGGCCTATGTGCCGCACTTCATCCACTCGCCGTTCTATGTCTACGCCTATGCATTCGGCGACTGCCTGGTGAACGCGCTGTACGCGGTGTTCCAGGGCGGGCATCCCGGATTCCAGGCGAAGTATCTCGACATGCTACGCGCCGGCGGTTCGAAGCGGCACAAGGAACTGCTGGCACCGTTCGGATTGGACGCATCGGACCCGGCGTTCTGGAGGAAGGGGCTGGACGTGATCGCCGGCTTCATCGACGAGCTGGAGCAGGCGGGGTGAGGCGAGCGATCGTTGATCTGGCCGCGGGAGGCGTCCAGGCTTCCATCGCGGCGCCAATGCCGGCTGGCAAGAATAGCAAGTTTTCAACACGGAGAAGGCCGAGGGCTACGGCGGGCCACGGAGGCTTGATCACCGTGGTCCGTGCGAGGGAATTTGTCTCCGTGGCCCTCCGTGGCTCTCGGCCTTCTCCGTGTTGAAAGCTTGCTTGCTGCCTATGCGCACGCACCCGGCATACCTGGCTCTTGACCGTGGCTTACGAAACAGGAATTTCGAACCAGTGTTCTCCATCTTTTGTTCCGGTTGTTCTGTCGCTTTGGGTACACCGGCGGAGCACCTCTGAATGGCCGAAGGTAGCAACCTGTTCGGCGAAATCCGCCGCATGGCGCGCACCTCGGGTGCGGTCGGCGGCATCGCGGCGCGCGTCGCCGGCGCGCGGATGTTCGGCATCAAGACCGACCGCTCGGCGCACGCGGGGGACCTGCGCACGGTGCTCGGTGGGCTGAAAGGCCCGCTGATGAAGGTGGCGCAGTTCCTCTCCACCGTTCCCGACGCGCTGCCGGTGGAATACGCCGAGGAACTCGCGCATCTGCAATCCAACGCCCCGCCGATGGGCTGGAACTTCGTGCGCCGCCGCATGGCGAGCGAACTCGGACCCGGTTGGGAAAGCAAATTCGCCAGCTTCAGCCGCGAAGCGGCGGCCGCGGCATCGCTCGGCCAGGTGCACCGCGCCCGCCTGCATGACGGCACCGACGTCGCGTGCAAGCTGCAATATCCCGACATGGCCAGCACGGTGGATGCCGACCTGCGCCAGTTGCGCCTGGCCATGGCGATCTATCACCGCATGGACAACGCCATCCAGAACGAGGAAATCTTCAAGGAACTCTCGGCACGCCTGCGCGAGGAACTGGATTACCAGCGCGAGGCCGCACAGATGCGCCTCTACGGGCTGATGCTTGCCGACAGCCCCACCGTGCACGTGCCGCTGCCGATGCCCGGCTATTGCACCAACCGGCTGCTGACGATGACCTGGCTCGACGGCCGCCCGCTGATGCGCCGCCTGGAGGAGGACCCGCCGCAGGAGGAACGCAACCGCATCGCCGAGGCACTGTTCCGCGCGTGGTATGTGCCGTTCTACCGCTACGGCGTGATCCATGGCGATCCGCATCTCGGCAACTACCAGGTGCGACCGGACGGCACGGTGAACCTGCTGGATTACGGCGCCATCCGCGTGTTCGATGCGAAGTTCGTGCGCGGGGTGATCGATCTGTTCGAGGCGGTACGCGACCACGACGATGCCAAGGCGCATCGCGCCTATGCGACCTGGGGCTTCACCGATCTGTCGGACGAGACGATGGCGGTGCTGAATTTGTGGGCGCGCTTCCTCTACGAGCCACTGACTCAGGACCGTGTGCGCCGCATCCAGGAAACCGACGATCCGCAATTCGGCCGCGAAGTGGCCGAGCGCGTTCACGCCGGGTTGAAGCGCACCGGCGGTGTCAAGCCGCCGCGCGAATTCGTGCTGATGGACCGCTCGGCGATCGGGTTGGGCGGCGTGTTCGTGCGGCTGAAGGCGGAGCTGAACTGGAGCAGATTGTTCCACGGCCTGATTGCCGATTTCGACGCGGCCGCGCTGGCGGCGCGCCAGGCCGAGGCGCTGACGAAGGCCGGCGTGCCGCCGGCGGGGTGAGCGGAAGGCGTCGCTGCCAGGCATTCGGTGTGGACCACGGAACTCCGGCTTCGGCCGGATCCAAGGCGGTACCCGGCGCTCAGCCCGGGCGGCAACCCGGAACTCAGCACCTTGCTTCAGGTCATTCGGGCACGGGGTCTGCGCTGGTCCGCCAAGCCGGCGCCCCCTTGAACGGGGTGCCGTCGCAGGTCAGTGTATGACTGGAAGGCACGCCATCCAGCAGTGCTGCTGACCGTGCTTTGCATCAGGTCATGGCATGGTGCTCCGCCTGCTGATCACCGAGGTCACCGAAATCCACCGCGGCATCTACTGTGTTGCGGGATGGGATCCGGATGGTAGCCGCATGGTCCGCCCGCTTCCCGACGGCGTTTACTGGCCGCGTGCCTTGATCGAGACCACCAGCACCGTGCCCGGCACAACCGTTACAGTCACGCCAAACCGCATCCGTCTGAACGGCGACTATCCGCACCGCACCGAGGATCTGCCGATCGCCCTCGCACCGATCGGCCATCTGCCTGCTGCACCGGTCCACTGGTTCGGCACGGACGCACCGCCCAGCGCCGCAACCCTGGCGCAAGCCTTCGGGGAGAGCCTCCGCCACACCAGCCTGTGGCGCGGCCATCGCCGCGGCGTGCATGTCCCGACCGGCACCCGCACCTGCTCGCTGCACGGGCTGCGTGTGCCCAGCCACCACCTCAGCTTTATCGAAGAAGACGAACGCCTGCGCGCACTGCTGCAAGATGCGGAGACGCGCTACAACCTGCCGGTGAGCAGCCGCCGGCTGCGCGAAACCTGGCGTGAGGCGGGCATCGCCGCGGTCCGCCGCACCCTGCCGGCCGGCACCGATCTGCATGTCCGTGTCGGCCTGGCGCGCGGTTTCGGCGAACAGCGGGACAAGTGCTATGTCATGCTGAACGGCGTGCTGTGGTGAGGCATTGGAATGACGGATGAGCCGCGCGAGGTACTGACGATCGGCCATTCCAATCATCCGATCGAACATTTCCTGACGCTGCTGCGCGGCGCCGGCGTGACCGCGATTGCCGACGTCCGCTCCACCCCGCATTCGCGCCATGTGCCGCAGTTCAATCACGACGCGCTCAAGGCCGCGTTGCGTGACGCCGGCATCGCGCACGTGTATCTCGGCAAGGAACTCGGCGGCCGGCCGCAGAACAAACAGCAATACCGCGACGGCGTTGCCGACTACGAGAAGATTGCGGCGACCGAGGGTTTCCAGGCGGGGCTGCGGCGCGTGCTGGACGGTGCGGCGACGCATCGCGTGGCGCTGATGTGCGCCGAGCAGCATCCGCTGGACTGTCACCGTTGTCTGCTGGTTGGCCGTGCACTGCTTGCACGCGGCGCGCGCGTGCGACACATCCTGCCGGACGGTGCGGTGACGACCCAGGCGGACATCGAGGCGGAGTTGCTGCGCCGCACCGGCCGCGACAAGGAGGATCTGTTCATGTCACCGGAAGAACGCCTCACCGCCGCCTACCGGGACTATGCGCGCAAGGTGGCGTTCGCCGCCGCGGCGGATCCGGCGTGACCGCGATGCCGGGCGCCATCGTCGCCACGATTGGTTTCACCCAGTCCACGGCGGAGCGTTTCTTCGAACGCCTGATCGGAGCGGGGGTGCGCAAGGTGGTGGATGTGCGGTTGCACAACACGTCCCAGCTTGCCGGTTTCGCCAAGGCCGAGGATCTCGCCTGGTTCCTGCGCCGGCTCGGCAACATCGACTATGCACACGAGCCATTGCTTGCGCCGACCGAGACGATGCTGAAGGCGTACCGCAAGGAGAAAGGCGACTGGGAAGACTACGCGCGGCAATTTCGCGCGCTGATGGCGGAGCGGCGGGTCGAACAGCACTTCCGTCCCGAAGCGTTGGCGGGAAGCTGCCTGCTGTGTTCCGAGGCCACACCGCACCACTGCCACCGGCGGCTGGTCTGCGAATACCTGAACGAACGGTGGGACGGCGCGCTGACGGTGCGGCACTTATAGCGCCGCCTGTTCTGACCATGCGAGAGGCTCAGGTGCGCGATGCGATGCCGGCGCGCGCCCGATCCGGCCGGACCCGCCCGATGCCAATTTGGTTGACAGTCATGTTCCGGCAGCCATACAGACTCTGATGAGTCTGAGAACGCCGTAACGGCGGCCTGCCGAAACAGGAGATCCTGCGGACGCGGATAGGTTTCGTTTGATCTCTGCCCTCGGAAGCCTGCCGCCGGGGAAAGGTTCTGCCATGTTTGCTCTGCCGGTCACGGAGACGAAGGCAAAGGCGGCAGCAAGTCCTTCGCAGGACTCCGCGCGTTCGACTTCAAGGCTTTTGCCACATCGGCCGGACATCGGTCCGACTGGACTGGTGCGCGCGCTGCATTCGCCGATCGGCAACCAGGCGACCCTCCGGCGCATGGCGCAGCCGCCTCGGGGCGAGGGTGCCTGCCGGCCTGTATCCCTGCCGCCTGCACCGCCACCGCCCATCCAGGTGCAGACCAAGCTCGAGGTTGGCGACGTGGACGATCCGCTGGAGCATGAGGCGGACCGGGTCGCCGACCATGTGATGCGGATGCCGGTGCAGCACTTGCAGCGTGCCTGTGCTGCCTGCGGCGACGGCAGTGGGGCCGGCAAAGATGAGGAGGACAAGCCGAAGATCCACCGTGTCGCCGAGGGCGGCACAGCAAAAGCCGAAGCTCCCGACAGCATTGTCGCGGCGCTTGGCACCGGTCGCCCGCTGGAGCCAGGCCTTCGCAACTTCTTTGAACCACGTTTCGGTGTCGATTTCAGCGCGGTGCGCGTGCACGCCGATGCCGGCGCCGATGCCGCGGCGCGCAGCGTGCATGCGTTGGCTTTCACACTGGGGCGCGATGTCGTGTTCCGGGCGGATCAGTACGCGCCGCACGCGGAAACCGGCCGTCGTCTGCTCGCTCATGAGCTCACCCACGTGGTGCAGCAGCGTGGGTCGGCCGCGCGGGTTCAGCGCGAGGCCGCCTGCCCGCCGCGCGCGAGCGGTGAGGTCGCACAGTCGAAGTCTGCCGGCATTCTCAACGGCCATATCCACTTCAATCCGTCCGCCCACCTGCTCATGATCAACGACTTCGCGATCGACAGCGCGGTCCTTCCAGCCGGCATCACCGGAACGCGGCCGTGGCAGGAGGCCATGTCGCTGATCGCGGGCGATCCATCCATCCGGGTCGAGGTGGACGGCTTTACCGATTGTGCGGGCAGCGACGCCGAGAACACGGCCCTGCGCAAGGACCGCGTGCAGGCAGTGATCGCCGCGATGCCGGCCGCCGTGCAAGGCAAAATCCTGTTCAGCTTCTCAAGTTCGACAACCAACTTCCTCGACACCAACGACACGCAGCAGGGTCGCGCACGGAACCGTGCGGTGCGCATCGGCTTTGCCTCGGTACCACCGAAGGGGAAGGATCCGTGCGATATGCTGACGCAGGCGCGCAGCCTCGACGAGTATCTGTTCCTCGTGCGCTGCCTGGAGACACGCCTGGGTCTCACCGCCGCGACGGATACGCCGACAGCGCTATCGGTGCTACGGCAGATCTATTACGGCTCGGCACCATGGAGCGTGTCGCCTCACCCGGCTTGGAATTTCGTGATCCCGGACCATCCATGGAGTCCGGGCACCGATCCGACGCCGGCGCTGCATCCGCCGCTGATGAGCGCGCTCAAGGCAAGCCAGGTGGTCGAAGGGACCGACATTGGGCATGTCTTCACCGGCATCGACGCGATGACGCATCCGCAGGATGTCGTGGTTCGCAAGGGCCCGGTCGGATTGGACACAGGACTCGCGAACGAAGAGTGGGCAACCTGGGCGGGCGACGTCGGCTCGGCCGCAGCGGAATGGGCGGTGGATGCCTTCATGGGCACGCCGGACACCAAGCGGCTCCCCATCTTCTTTCGTCGCTTTGCCGGCGATTCGGACCTTGTCGGCGATATCGACAGTTTCGCGCTGCGCGCCGGCGGGGGCGGTGCGGCGACGCCCCCGGCACAACTCACGCAGACCATTTCGCTCACCGGACGCTTATCCGAGATCTTGCTTCAGTATTTCCGTATTACCGGCAGTGCGCGCGGCGCTGCACACACCAATCGGGTGCGGAACTTTATCGAAGCCTATGGCGGCGTCATTTCGGGCCAGACGTTGAGCAATCGCCCGGTGTTGGTCGCGCGGCTGAAGCCGTCGGTGGAAAACTTCGCCGGACTGTTTTCCCTCCAGAAGCTGCTGTCCCCGGGTCCTCAGCCGCAACGTCCGCCCGGCGCCCCCGAGTTCGCAACCCTGCTCACCACCGCCAACGACGCGATGACCGACCTCTTTGTCGATTGGCTTGTGGCACACCTCTAGAGCATGGTCCGCGCTCGGTACAATGCTACTCCTGCAACCGCGTGACGCGGCCCGCGGTCATGCCGCCGTCGATCACCAGTTCCGATCCGGTGACGTGGCGGGATGCATCGGACGCCAGGAATAGCACGCCGTTGGCGATGTCCTCCGCCGTGCCGACCTCGCCGATCGGCACCACCGCCGCGGCGATCGCCTTCGCGTCGAGCGGCATGTTGGCGCCCGCCGGCAGCTTGCCCCAGATCGGCGTATCGATGACGCCCGGATGCACCGAGTTCACCCGGATGTTGTCGCGTGCCTGGGCGCATTCCAGCGCCATCGACTTGGCGAACAGCCGCACCGCCCCCTTCGTCGCGCTGTAGCCGGCCAGCCCCGCCGAGCCGCGCAATCCCGCCACCGACGACATCATCACGATCGAGCCGCCACCGGAACGGCGCATCGCGGGGATGCAATATTTCACCGACAGGAACACGCCATCGACATTCACCGCCATCTGCCGCCGCCAATCGGCGAACGACATCTCGATCGCCGGACCCATGATGCCGATCCCGGCATTCGCCACCAGGATGTGCAGGGCGCCGAAACGTTGCTCGGCCGTCGCCACCACCGCGGGCCAGGCGGACTCATCGGTGACATCGTGCCGCACGAACACCCCGCCGGTCTCCGCCGCGACGCGCTCGCCGCCGGTCTGGTCGAGATCGGTCAGTACCAGTCTCGCCCCCTCACGCGCCAACACGCGCGCGCAGGCCGCGCCGATGCCGGACGCAGCGCCGGTGATGATCCCCACCTTGCCGTCGAGTTGCGCCATCCGTTCCTCCCCTGGTTTTGCTGAATGATCCTCCCATGATCCGTTTCCCGATCCAACCGGCACGGCGGACCAGCCAGCTTTCAACACGGAGCCGCCGAGAGCCACGGCGCTACTGCTCCGCGACTCTCCGTGGCTCTCGGCTTTCTCCATGTTAAAATCTTGCTTCGCCGCGCGCCCCCGTCATTGCCTGACGATCTCCCCGCACCCCGCGCGCGTACCGGCCAGACGCGAATGTCCTGGCCGTGCCCGGGCGCCGCGTCCCATCCCTCGCCACCGACCGCACGAGTCGGCTAGCGTCCCGGTCGATCGAACGGAGAACCGTCATGCAACAGGACGATGTGACGCTGGCACCGGACACGCTGGAGCGACTGCATCGCGTCAGCACCGCGACGCTGACCACGCAATTGCTGAAGAACCACGGTCTGCGCACGCGGGCGATCCCCGGTGTGAAGCCGGTGGACGCGCGTCGCTGCAAGTTCATCGGGCCGGCCTATACCGTGCGCTACGTGCCGATGCGCGAGGACCTGTCGATGGGCGGCAAGCGCATCCTGACGACGAACCCGCTGCAGGAAGCGATCGACGACGCGCCGGCCGGCTGCGTGTTCGTGATCGACATGAACGGCGACGCCAGCAGCGGCGCGCTGGGCGACATCCTGATCGCCCGGCTGATCGCGCGCGGCGTCGCAGGCGTGGTGGCGGATGGCGGCATGCGCGATATCGAACCGGTGCAGCAGATGGCGCTGCCAGTGTTCTGCCGAGGCTATGCCGCGCCGCCGAGCTTTGCCACGTTGCTGGTCGCCGACACGCAGCGCCCGATCGGCTGTGGTGGCGTGCTGGTGATCCCGGACGACATCGTCGTCGCCGATGCCGACGGCGTCGTGGTGATCCCTCGATACCTTGCCGATACGGTGGCGCGCGCCGGCGAAGAGCAAGAGCAGATGGAAGCGTGGATCCGGCGCAAGATCGAGGCCGGGGGGACGGTGCGCGACTTCTATCCGCCCGGCGAGCAGGCGCTGGCCGAGTACCGGCGGGGGCAGGAGATCGGGCTGCCGTAGCGACTGCGCCGCATGCGCGGCACGGCGACAGGCCGGCGGATCCTGCTGCATGGGATGCGGCTTTAGCGGCAGAGCCTGCTGCATGGGATGCGGCGATAGTGGCAGATTCTGCTGCATGGGATAAAGACGGAGGGAACGCATGCTGACCGGAAAATCGGCGCTGATCACAGGCTCGATCGGCGGGATCGGCTTCGCCACCGCGAAGGCGCTGGCGGCGCAAGGTTGCAACGTCATGCTGAACGGCTTCGCCGATCCGGCAACGATCCAGCAGCGCGTCGCCGACCTGGAGGCGCTCGGCGTGCACGCCGAATACCACGGCGCCGATCTGCGCCAGCCGCAGCAGATCGCCGCACTGGTGCGTGCCGCGACGCAGGTATTCGGCGCGCTCGACATCCTGGTGAACAACGCCGTAGTGCGGCATTTCGGCACGGTGGAGAATTTCGCGCCGGACCATTGGGACGAGGCGCTGGCGGTCAATCTCTCCGCGCCGTTCCACACTATTCGCCTGGCGTTGCCCGGGATGAAGGCGAAAGGCTGGGGGCGCATCGTCAACATGGCCTCGACCTACGGCATGTTCGCCACGGTCAACCGTGTCGACTACATCACCACCAAGACCGCGCTGATCGGGCTGACCCGCGCGGTGGCGTTGGAGTGCGCGCGTACCGCGATCACCTGCAACGCAATCTGTCCCGCCACCGTGCTGACACCGGCGATCGACGCGCGCATCCGCAATGAGATGCAGCGCGATGGCAGCACGCGCGAGGACGCCGAGGCGGCGTTCCTCGGCGCCCGCCAGCCGTCACAGCGCTTCGTCGCGGATGACAACGTCGCCGGGCTGATCGCCTTCCTGTGCGGCCCACACAGCGCGGACATCAACGGCGCGGCGCTGCCGATCGATGGGGCGTGGTCAGCGGGGCGGTAGCAGGAGGTCGCGCTTACAGCGTCCCGATGAGGCCGTGCGGGCGGCACGACGGAGCGTCCGGCGCCTGTAGGTCACCAGCAGGGCCGCCTGCCATGAGTCGGCACTGAAACGCCGCTCACCCGCGCCGGGCAACCGCGATCCCTGCGCCGATCACCGCGACGACGGCCGCCAGCGGACCGAATCCGGCAAAGCCGACAGTCGCGATCATCCAGCCGCCGAGCCCCGCGGCACTCAGCCAGCCGATGCTGGAGCATGTGACGTTCAACCCCATGACGGTGCCTCGCACATGCTTCGGTACATCGGTCAGCGATGCCATCAGCGACGGCCGCGCAACGGCATTGCAGAACACGTAGCCGAACCCCAACGCCACCGAAGTCGCCTCATTGGCCTGCCATCCGAACAGCACCAGCGCTGTCACGGCGGAGGCCAACATCGCTGCCGCAAAGATGCCAAGACGATTGGCCAGCCGATCGGCGAGTTGGCCGCCAAGCAGCGTGCCCAGAATGTTGCCCAGCGCGAACACCGCCAACGGCAGCGCGACCGCGTTCAGCGAAAGGCGGTAGGTCGATTGCAGGAAGGTCGCGTAGTACACCGCAACGAGGCCGTAGCAGATGCGTTCGGCGATCCCCATGCAAAGCAATCGCAAGACCGGCCGCGAGAGCGCCGCGCGCATCGACGGCACCCTGGTATTGCTCGGCGATCCGGCATCGGCTCTTTGGCCGGTGGTTGCCAGCAGGCCCAGTGCCGTGGCCAGCGCCAACGTGGCGACGCAGACGTTGACACCGCGCCAACCGATGCGGGAGCCGACCCAGGCGGCCAACGGCACGCCGACGAGCAGGGTGAGGGATTGGCCGCTCATGACCCAGCCCAACGCGCGGCCCTGCTGCCGGGCGGACACGCGTCCCGAGACCTCGGTGAAGATCACGCCCGAGAACATGCCAGAGCATGCACCGCCAAACGTTACCCAGGCGGCGACCGCCAGAAAGCTGCCAGAGGTCGCGACACCGGTCGATGCGAATGCGAGCGCGAACGGTCCGCCGATCAGGAATTTCCGCCGTCCCCATCGATCGGATCCCGCCCCGGCGAACATCGACGTAACGCCCCAGGCGATCGAGCTGACGGCGACCAGATTGGCCACCAGCGGCAGGCTGACCGACAGGTCGCGTGCCATGTCGAGCAAGAACGGCGCCCGCGTGGTGCCGCTGGCCGCGGCGGTGAACATGCCGAGCGATGCAGCCAGCAACAAGGCCCAGGGCATCCGCCCCGACGGGAATGCGCGCGCCGGCACCAGTGGCGGCGCTTTGGTCGGACGGAGAAGCGCGGTCATGCAATCCCGACTATACCGAATTCAGTACACCTCGCCCGCGCAGCGGGAGAGGTCGAGACGCGCCGCGTCGCGGGTGAGGGTGACGCGTGCGGCACGCGATACCGTCACCCTCGGTGTTTCGCCCTCGACCTCTCCCGCGCCGCGGGCGAGGCGCACGGCGCTAATTCAGATTGTACAGCCGTGCCACGTTATCGCAGACGATCTTGCGCCGAACGCTCGGGGAGATCGCGGCGAGGTTCTCCGCAAGTACCGCGTGCGATTCCGGCCACAGCGAGTCCGGGTGCGGATAGTCGGAGCCCCACATGATGTTGTCCTCGCCGATCAACGGCACGATCGGCTCCAGGAACTTGTCCTGCTGGTAGGTGACGTAGCCCTGCCGCCGGAAATAGTCGCTCGGCTTCAGCTTGAAGTTCAGCGCGCGGGCGCGATCGTGATACTCGGTGTCGAGCCGGTCGAAGATATACGGCAGCCAGGTGACGCCGGACTCGCCCAGCACGAAGTTGAACGCCGGATACTTCTCGCAGGCACCGGAGGCGAGCAGTGACACCAGCACTTCCATGGTGTCGGTCTGGAACAGGGCCGAGCGCACCAAACGGTACTCGGTGGCGTATTCCTTCTCCATCTCCGGCGTGTTCGGCGCGCGGGTCGCCTGGAAACCGGTCGAATGGAACGAGATCGGGAAGCAGCATTCCGCCGCCGCTTCCCACAGCGCGTACCAGTCATGGTGCCAGAGCGGCACCGACATGTGCTTGAAGGCGAGATCGCCGCCGCGCAGGCCAAGCCTGGCGCAGCGCCGCACCTCGGCCGCCGCGGCGACCGGATCGTGGTTGGGAACGATGGCGAGCGGGAACACCCGGTTGGGATCGGCCTGCTTGGCGAAGTCGGCGACCCAGTCGTTATAAACCTGATCGGCCCAGCCCCGCATGTCCGGGTTGGCAATCATGTGATTGATCATCAGGCAGCCGTAGACGATTTCGGCGGCCACACCGTCCTTGTCGAGGTCGGCGACGCGGAGTTCCGGCGTGGTCGGCCGGGGCCTGGCGCCGCGGCGATAGTCCCATTCGAAGCCCGCTTCCTTCATCTCATCCACGTGGTGGAACGAGCCCTGCTGGTATTTCAGGAAGCCCGGGCCGACACCGTTCCACATGCCCTTGTCCTGGCCATCGACGAACCAATGCAGACCGTCGTCGCGGTCCTCGACCCTGGGGGCCGCCTCGCGCCATGCCGCCGGCGCCTGGGCGGACCAGAGATCGGCCGGGCAGTAGGTAAGGTCGATGTGGTTGTCAGCCGAGATCAGCTTCTCCTGCATCGGGCGTTCCTCCTGTTGCCGCAATGGCGCAGCGGGCCGGGTGTGGTGTCACGGGGCCGATGCCGCGTCTCGCCGCGATTGATTATTGCCAAGCATGCTAGGCCGATCGGCGGGAGGCGGACAATCCTGCATTGTCTTCCGGCAGCCTCGGACGCGGCCAACGCAGCGACCTGGCGGCGGGCAGAGGATTTTCGGTCCGGATGAGCAACGCCGCCGGCCGCCGCCGGTGCTCAGGGTTGCTGCGCCAATCGTAGCGGCCCGGGCAGCGGTCCGGTCGTTACGGCATCGGCGAGGAAGTCCTCCAGTGCCCGCACTGGCGCCACATCACCCAACACCTGCTCCCGACCGGCGCGCAGTTCCACGACGAAGCGCGCCCGTTCCTCCGCGTCCGCCAGCCGCACCGCGCTCGCCACGTAGCCATCGACGTCCGCCGCAACGCGATGCGCCAGGCCCATGCAGGCGAGGATCGCCGCGCTGTGCCGGCCGCGCATCAGCGCCGTCGGCGTGGTCACCACCGGCAGGTCGCAGGCCACCGCCTCCAGCGTGGAGTTGCAGCCCGACCAGCCGATGCTGTCGAGGAACACGTCCGCGGCGCGCAGCAACGCCGGGAATTCCGTGTGCGGCACCGGCGCGGTGAGTACGCAGTGGCGTTGCCAGTCCAGTCCGGCAGCGGCAAAGGCGCGTTGCAGGCGGGCACGGAACACCGCGTCGCCGTTGCCGCCCGGCGCGCTGAGAAACAGGAACTGTGCCGCCGGCACGCGTGCCGCGATGCGTGGCCATAGCGCATCGTCGCGCGGCAGGTATTTGCTCAGCGACTGACAGCAGAGATACACCACCGCGTCGTCACGCAACCCCAGCGTGGCGCGCTGCTTGACCCCGCCTGCATCGCGCGGCGGCGTGTAGTGGATGCCGAGATTGGGCAGGCGCACCAGGCGTTCGGTGTAGTGCGCATCGCCGTCCGGCGGTTCCATCGCCTCGCTCGACAGGTAGTAATCCATCGTCGGCAGGCCGGACGTGTCGGGATGCCCCCAGGTGGTGCACTGCACTGGCGCCAGCCGCAGCGCCCCCAGCCGCACCGCCGTCTGCTCCATTCCTATATCGAGATAAACGAGCACGTGCGGCGCGTCGGCCAGGATGTGCGCGCGCCAGGTGGCGACATCGGCCATGCCGCGCACGAACCGGTCGCAGCATGCGGCGAGGCGGTCGCTGACCGCGTCGCGCGACGGGCTGAACTGATAGCCGAACACGGTGAAGCGCGATCGATCGAGTTCGGTGATCCAGCCGCCATGCGTCTTCGACACCGAATGCATGTGCAGATGCGCCGACGCAAACCCCACGCGGAGCTTCTCCCCCGGGAGCGGCGGCGGCGGCATCGGCGCGGGCGAAAAACCCTGCGCCGCGGCGAGGCGATCGATGATGCCGCCATAGCAGCGCTGGAGGTCGCGATCGTTCTCCCCATGATACGAGAGCAGAAACGGCTGGGCCAGGCCGATCGCCGCGGCGGCCTGGGACAGCGCCTGCGGCGTGGCCCGTGCCGCCAGCGCGGCGACCCGTGTCAGTTCCGTCGCGTAGGCCGCGCGGCGGCGCGCCAGGTCCGCCTCGTCCGCATGCACTCGTATGAGCAGGGCCATCGCGCGGGTGAGGCCGGCGCCGATATCGTCGGGCGCGGCGCGCAGCCGGATCGCCAGCACACGGCGCGCATCGTCGTCCTGGCCCGCCATGTGCAGCAGGTTCGCCAGCCACAGCAGCGACGGGTGGTCGGCATCCAGCGCCACCAGGCGGTTGGTTGCCTCGCGCACCAGGTCCGGGTCGCCGGAGCGCATCGCGCGGTCGGCAAACGTCACCAGCACGGCGCTGGCATCCCCGCGCGCGCCGGCTTCCGCCAACAGCTCCGCCAGGCCGAACCAGGCTGGGACGTAGTCCGGATACTGCGCCACCGCTTCGCGCTCGCGGGCAATGGCCTCTTCGCGGCGGCCCAGGCGCTTGAGCACCACCGACAGGTTGTGCGCCGAGCGGCCCTCGGGCGCGAGGCGGTGCGCGGTCTCGATCAGCGTCAGCGCCACCGCGGCGTCGTTGCGCGCCAGGTGCAACAGGCCAAGGCCGTGCAACGCCTCGACCGCGTCGGGGGAGAGCAGGGTGCGGTAGGCGGATTCGGCGGTGTCGAGGTCGTGGGCGTGGTGGGCGGCGCGGGCTTGTTCCAGGGTTGCGGTCATGCGGGAGCAACCTGCCAGGGTACCCTTAACGCCCGGTTTAGAAGCCGCTACGCTGCCGGCATGGGACCATATTGGCTGGCTGGATTCCATCGGCCCCCGCAGCCGGTGACCGATCCTGGCGGCGGGTCCTTCAGCTCGAGCGTCTCGAAAATATCGACACGGTACCGTAATTTTGCTATTGTCCGGCGCCGCACTGGCCGGCTGGAGGAACCGCCAATGACGCTAAGACGACCGACGACCGACGGCCCGGCTGGCGAGGCGCCCGCTTCCCCTCCCCCAATTGCCGCGAAACAAACTGGTGATGCAGCCGAGCATCTGGTGGCAGGTATGATGACGCTGGCAGGTATGCCAACCTTCAAGGCCCCTGAAAACTGGCCGGCCTATGATCTGATTGCCCAGCCACCCCACAACGGCACTCCCCAACGGATCAGCGTGAAGTCACGTCGTGAGAGTGACACCCACAAACTACAACTTGTACTGACACCGCCCGACGATTGGGACTGGTTCGCATTCGTATGGATTCCAAAAGGGAA
>JBEKNT010000036.1:0-29914 GCA_049522565.1 Acetobacteraceae bacterium | reverse complement strand
CACGAGACGTCCGTGAGACGCCGCAGGCTCCCCCACATCCGGGCCAGCGGCGCCCGCGGCAACCTCTCATGCCACGCGCCAACGTCTCGTGCATTGCGCAACGAGACATCCGTGAGATGCCGCGAACCACCGAATGCATCCGGACGGCTCCCGGGCGCAGCCCTTGCATGGCTTCGTTCGCCCGATGGCCCTGGGAGAAGGAGGCTCCCCTCCCCTTTGAGGGACGGGGTTGGGGGGAAGGGGGCGGTCGGTGCGACCCCCCGACCGACCCCTCCCCCCAGCCTTGATCCGCTTCGCCGCTCAAGCCCTCAAGGGGAGGGGGCGTTGTTTCTTGCTAGCGCAGCGACGCAATCTCCCCGGGACATCGCACCAGCGCGCGGGAGATTGCTGCGCTGCGCTCGCAATGCCACCGAACGGGCCGCACTCGAAGCGCCACAGTCGAACGCCAACGTGACGCAGGACTGCATCCCAGCGATGCGTCGGGAAGCACCCGGCGTTTACCAAAGCCTAACCTCGCAGCGCCACACTATGCCGCCATGCCGCAGCTCCTGAGTTCCGAGCCTGCCGAGGCGATCCTCGGCGATCTGGCCGAGGCGCTTGATCTCGTCGATGTCGGCATCGTCCTGCTGAACCGCGAACTGCGTGCGCGGTTCACCAATCGCCGCTTTGCGGAGATGTGGGCGGGGCCGCCGGAACTGCTGGCCACCGGCCCCGGGTTCCGTTCCCTGCTGGAGCATACCGCTGCGATTCTGTTGTTCCCTGTGCCGGTGTCGGAGCTGCCCACCTACCTCGACCAGCGCGAAGCCGCGGTGCGTGAAGGCGCCGTACCGCCGACCCAAATCGATCTGCTCGATGGCCGACGCCTGCTGTTCCGCTGCGTCCCCTGTGCGGATTGCGGCCGCATTCTCACCTGGGCCGACATCACTCCCGTGAAGGAGGAGCAGGATCTGCACCGACTGGCGCGCGATGCCGCGGAACGGTTGAACGTCGAGCAACGCTACAATGCCGAAACCCTGGAGAGCCAGGCGGCGTATCTCGCATCGCTGGCGGAAACCGCGGACGAAAGCGCGCGTCGGGCGGAACAGGCGAACCGCCAGTTGGAGCATGAGATCGCCGAGCGTCGGCAGTTGGAAGCGCAGCTTCGCCGCATGGCGACCATCGACGGCCTGACCGGCACGTTGAACCGGGCGCGGTTCCTGGCGCTCGGCCAACGCGCGCTGGCATGCGCACGGCCGGTTGACCGGGGGCTTGCGGTGCTGATGCTCGACATCGACCACTTCAAGCTGATCAACGACCGTTATGGCCACCTGGTGGGCGACGAGGCGCTGCAGCATTTCGTCGCCCAGCTCCGCGCCGGCGTGCGCGGGGTGGACCTGCTGGGCCGGCTGGGGGGCGAGGAGTTCGCGATCATCCTGCCGGCGATTCCCACCGAGGCAGCCTTGCAGGTGGCGGAACGCCTGCGTGCGCGTGTCGCCGCAACGCCACTGGTGCACGGGGATCACGCCATCGGCATCACGGTCAGCATCGGGCTGGCGATGGCGCGAGACACCGACCGGACGATAGAGCAGGTGCTGGGGCGGGCCGACGCCGGGCTGTACGCGGCGAAGGACGCCGGCCGCAATCGCGTCGTGTCCGCCGATATGCCCGTCGAGGCGCAGATACGGGCGTGCGCCGGATAGCGGGGATTGCCCCGCCCCGGCTGGACAACTAGGACCACTCCCGCCACCGCCCGGAGCCGAGCCATCCCCATGCCGTCCATGCGCGCCCTGCAGCTTCTGGCCGAGCGTGATGTTGCCGTCGCGCAGCTTGAACACCCCGCGGCGCCCGGCCCGGGCGAGGTGCAGCTTCGTATCCGCACCGTCGGGCTGAACCACATCGACGTCTGGGGCTTTCGCGGCATGGCCTTCGCCAAGCGGCAATACCCGCTCGTGGTAGGCGCCGAGGCAGCGGGGGAGGTGGTCGCGGTCGGCGAGGGCGTCAGTGGCCTCGCCCCTGGCGACCGCGTCGTGCCCTATGCCGCGCTGGTCTGCGGCACCTGCAAGCCGTGCCGCACCGGTCGGGAGAACCTGTGCGAAAACCCGTCCGGCGTGCGCGGCTTCCATATCGACGGCTTTGCCCAGGAGCTGACCAACCATCCGGCACGGCTGACGGTGAAAATCCCGCCCGGCGTGGATCTGCGCGACGCCGCCACCGTTCCGGTCGCCTATGCCACGGTAGAGCACATGCTGTTCGACAATGCCCGGCTGGAACCGGGCGAATGGATCCTGGTCCAGGCCGGCGGCTCCGGTATCGGCAGCATCGCCATTCGCATCGCCAAATCGATCGGCTGCACCGTCATCACCACGGTCGGCAGCGCAGACAAGGCAGCGAAGGCGAAGGCGCTCGGCGCCGACCACGTGATCAACTACCGCGAGGACCGGTTCGAGGGGGTGGTGCGCAAGCTCACCGCCCGCAAAGGGGTGGACGTGGTGTTCGAGCATACCGGCGCCGACACCTGGGCCGGCTCGCTGTTCTCGCTGAAGCGCGGCGGGCGGCTGGTGACCTGCGGCGCGACCTCCGGGCCGTCGGGCAACATCAACCTGATGCAGTTGTTCCAGCAGCAGTACCGCATCATCGGTTCCTTCGGCTCGCCGCTGTCGGCCCTGTCGCGTGCGCTGGACCGCATTGCCGGCGGCGTGCGGCCGGTGATCGACACGGTGTATCCGCTGGAAGACTTCCGCACCGCGCTGGCCCGCCTGGAGAGCCGGGACGTGTTCGGCAAGCTGCTGATCGAGCTCTGAATGCGCCGCCGCCTGTCGCTCTATGGCGACCGCATCGTCGGGCGGATCGTCAAGTGGCTGCTGCACGTGCTGCGCCGCGCCAATCCGGACCGCGCCGCCGACCTGTGCGGCGCGATCGCCCGCGGCGTCGGACCGTTCCTGCCGGCGCATCGCATCGGCCGCGCCAACCTGCGCGCCGCCTTCCCTGACCGCGACAAGGCCTGGATCGCGGCGACGCTGCGCGGCGCGTGGGACAATCTGGGCCGGGTCGCCGGCGAGTACGTGCATCTCGCGCGGCTGTGGGACTACGATCCGGAGCATCCGAACAGCGGCCGGATCCTCACCGAGCATGAGCAAATGTACTTCGACCTGCTGCATGACGGAAAGCCGGCGCTGTGCTTTGCGGCGCATCTCGGCAATTGGGAACTGCCGGCGGTGGCGGCGGCGGCGCACGGGCTGCCCTCGGCCGTGGTCTATCGCATGCCGAACAACAAGGCGGTGGCCAAGGAGATCAGCCGCATCCGCGCACCGCTGATGGGGCACCTGATCCGCACCCGCTCGCACGCGGCGCTGGAGATGGCGGCGGCGCTGGAGCGGGGTGAGCATCTTGGCATGCTGGTGGACCAGCATTTCTCGCGTGGCGTGGACGTGACCTTCTTCGGGCGGCGCTGCAAGGCGAACCCGACCGTCGCCCGGCTCGCCCGGCAGTTCGATTGCCCGGTGGTGGGGGTGCGGGTGATCCGCCTGCCCGACCGCCGGTTCCGCATCCTTGCGGAGGGGCCGTTCGCGCTGCCGCGCGACGCGGCGGGCCAGGTGGACGTGAAGGCGGCGACGCAGATGATCACCGATGTGGTGGAGCGCTGGGTGCGCGAGCACCCCGACCAATGGCTGTGGTTCCACCGCCGCTGGCGGTGAGCATGCTCAACACATTGTCATCGCGGAACCGCCCTGGCCGCCACAATTGGGACCCGTGCTGCGCCTGTCCGCTGGGCGACACGGTGCAGCACGGGGGACCGCGCCCATGGGTTCCACGGTCTTGTCGGTTGCTTTGATGGCGAGCCTTCGCCCGCCATGACGGCGTGCGGGCGGCCGAAGAGCCAACCCTCCCGGCGATGGGTGTTACGTCAACAGGTGCACGCCAAATGCCACCATCAGCGCGCCCGCAACGCGGCCGATCCATACGCCGCCGGGCAGCAGTTTCTCGGCGAAGACGAAGGCGGCGAGCGCCGCGACCCATACCAGGTTCATCACGCCGACGGCGAACAGCAGCGCCATCAGCACCCAGCAGCAGCCAAGGCAATACAGCCCGTGCAGCCAGCCGATGCGCAACGCCCCCTGCCAACCGTCGCGCCAGTGATTGAGCAAAAAGGCGAAGGGGGAACGGCACTGTTTCAGACAGGCGTATTTGAACGGGGTGAACTGGTACAGCCCGCCCAGGATGAACAGCGCGCCGCCGATCCACGCGCTGTTGGTTCCCAGCAACGGCGATAGCAGCGCCGCCTGGTCGAGGCCCCATTGCAGCGCGGTGGCGGCCACGCAGAACGCGCCCCACACGAGCAGGTAGCCGATGGTGAAGACCGAGGTTGGTACGAACTTCTGTCCTTGGGCGCGCTGACGCCGTGCGATCGTTGCGAAGGTCAGGATGGTCGGCGCGGCGGAGGGCAGCATCATGCCCAGCATCATGATCCACCACATGGCGAAGGTCAGCGCGAACCGGGCCACGCTCCAGGGCATCGGCATCGCCATGTCGGCCATGCCGGGCATGTCCATATCCGCCATGCGCTGGCGATCGGCGATGAGGTACAACCAGGCGAGGATCGTTACGCCCAGCAGCGCCAGCAGGACGATGATCCGGTCGCGGGAAAGCGCCGTTGCCGACATGCGGGTTCAGGCTGCCCAGGCGAACGGCGCGAAGTGGCCGTTATTGCCTTTGCCCACCATGTCGAGGTTCAGCCCGAAGCCATGCACGTGAAGTTGCGTCGCGCGCGCGAGTGCCAGCCGCCGGTTGGCGGGATGGGCGGTGTTGTCGATGAAGAACGGCGCGCCGCTGCGGTTGCGCGAGGCCACGCCTGCAATGTCGAACGACAGGATGTCGGGGATCGACACCGAGCGCTTGAGTCCCTCCATGGTGAACACGATCGGCTTGAATTCCACGCCGCGGAAGTCGCTGACCAGGTTGGCGCGGATCATGCCCGGCGTGCCTCCGGCCTGGCCGCTGACGATCGCCGACAACGCCTGGCGCTGCGCCGCATCGGCGCGTTCATCCACCACCGCGGCAAAGATCCAGTTGCCATCGGCCATGATCTTGCCAGAGCAGATCAGCAGGGCGAAGCAGAGGTTGTCGAGGGTGACGCTGCCGGACTGACCCTGGTCGATGCGGAAGATCAATGCGGCGGTACAATTGTCGTAGGTCACCTCGCCCTGCGGGTTGGTGAAGATGCAGGGACACAGGTAGTCGCAGTTGCAGCTCTCCATGTACTCACCGCTGAGCTGCCAGTTGGTTCCGGACATTTTTGTTCCCCCTAGGCGTGCGGTTTCCACCAGCCGATCGGCGGATACGGCAGGCCGAGATTCTCCCGCAGTGTCGCGCCGGTGTAGTCCTTATGGTAGATGCCGCGGCGCTGCAATTCCGGCACCACGAAGCGGACGAAATCCTCGAACGCCCCGGGGATATGCGTCGCCGCTACCACGAACCCGTCGCAGGCGCGTTCGACGAACCATTTCTCCAGCCGGTCCGCCACGTCTTTGCCGCTGCCGACGATTGCGTCGTGCGGCCGGCCGCGCCTGGTCACTTCCAGGAAATCCCGCACCGTCGGATTGCGCCCGGTCATCTTCAGCACCCGGTCGCGCATCGCCCGCATGCCGGACATGCCGGCGATCTCGTCATCGGAGAACGCTTCGTCCATGCCCTTCTTCTTGAAGTCGAAGTTCAGCGCTTCGGATAATAGCGACAGCCCGTCCACTTCGCGATACAGCGAGTCGGTCAGGGCCATCTTGTCCTCGGCCTCGGCACGGGTCTCCGCCACCGCCGGAAAGGCGATGGTGTTGACGGTCACCTTGTCCGGGTCGCGGCCATGCTCCGCCACCGCCGCCTTGAAGTCGGCATATTGCCGCTGACCTTCCTCGAAATTCGGGTAGCTGACGAACACCGTTTCGGCCCAGCGGGCGGCGAATTTTTTTCCGCGATCGCTGGCACCCGCCTGGATGATCACCGGATGACCCTGCGGCGAGCGCGGCACGGTGAACGTGCCATGCGAGTTGAGGAACTTCCCGTGATACTCGAGCCGATGCACCTTGTCGGGATGCGCGAACAGGCCGCTTTGCTTGTCCACCACCAGGGAATCGTCGTCCCAGCCTTCCCAACAGGACAGCACGATTTCCATGAATTCGTCGGCGCGGTCGTAGCGCAGGTCGTGCGCAAGGTGCACCTCGCGCCCCATGTTGTGCGCTTCGCCGTCGTTGACCGAGGTGACGACGTTCCACGCCGCGCGACCGCCGATCATGTGGTCCACGGTCTGGAACCGCCGCGCCACGTCGAACGGCTCGTAATACGTGGTGGACCCGGTGGCGCCGATGCCCATGTATTTTGTGCCGAAGCCCATCGCCAGCAGCGTCGCCACCGGATCCAGCTTCACCACGCGCACGCCGTTCGCCACCACCTCGGCCGGGTTGCCGCCGTAGATGTCCGGCATCGCCAATCGGTCGTCGAAGAACGCAAGCTGGAATTTTCCCGCCTCCAGCACCTGGCCGATCTTCTGGTAATAGGCAGCCGTGGTGAAATCCGAGCGCGACAGCGGGTGCCGCCAGGAACTCGCCAGGATGGTGCAGTTCTGCGCTTGCAGGAAGCCTACCAGCACCATCTGTCGCATCGTTCCGTTCCCCGTGTCCTGTCACCACACCGTAGTGACCTGACTCCAGCACTTCAAGCCCGGCATTTTCGTTGTCATTGCGAGCGAAGCACAGCAATCTCCCGCGTGCAGAGGTGCGATAGTTCGGCTGGAGAGTGCTTCGCTTCGCTCGCAATGACGAAGTTAGCCGCGGGTGGAACCGTCAACGTCGCCAAATTGGTAGCTCATGGAGATCGAATCAGAACTGGTAGCGACGCAGCCCGCCATCCACCGGGATTACCGCGCCAGTAACATAACGCGCCAGCGGCGAGGCGAGCCACACCGCCATCACCGCAAGATCCTCCGGCTCGCCCCAATAGCGCACCGGTATTTCCGTCTCGGCAAACTGCTTACGAAAATCCTCCGGATAATTCCGCCGGATCTGCTCGCTCATGATCCTGCCAGGAGGAATCGAATTCACCGTGATGCCGTATTGCCCGACCTCGCGCGACAGCCCCTTCGCCCAGGCATGGATCGCCGCCTTGGCGGAGAATGCGGCATTCAAATGGTCCGGCTCCGACTTGCCGGTGATGTTGATAATGCGGCCCCAGCGGCGCTCGATCATCTGCGGCAGCAAGGCATGCGCAAGCTGACGCTGACGGGTGAAGTTCAGCGTCATTGCCTCCACCCATTTCTCCTCCGGCGCGTCGATCGGCAGCACGCGGCTGCCGCCGGCGTTGTTCACCAGGATGTCGATGGGCCCCAGCTCCGCCGTCGCCGCGTCGCGGATCCGCGCGGCGGCGTCCTCCGCCATCATGTCCTGTCGGATCAGCACCGGACGCCTGTGCCCGGCTGCGACAACCTCGTTTGCCATCGCCTCCAACTGCTCCATCCGCCGCGCCACGGCGGCGACGCGCACGCCTTCCGCGGCGAGCGCCTTGGCGATGGCGCGGCCGATGCCCATGCTTGCGCCGGTCACCACCGCGGTCTTGTCGTGCAATTGCAGATCCATCCGATAGTCCTTTCGTTACGCGGCGTACCCATCACGGGCTCGTGCCGCACCGATGCAATCTTTGCGCCCGGTCGCCACGGCATGCCGCCGCGAGCAGCGGGCGTGGTAGAATTAGCGGCCCTTGAACACCGGCTTGCGCTTTTCCAGGAACGCGCGACGCGCTTCCTGCGCATCTTCCGTCTTGCTCAGCATCACGGTGACGCCTTGCTCGAACCGATAGCCGTCGCGCGCCGGCATGTGCATCGTCGTGTTCATCGACTGCTTGGCGTAGCGGATGCCGATCGGGCTCTTGCTGGCGATCTCGGTGGCGATCTTCATCGCCTCGGGCATCAGTTGTTCCAGCGGCACACAGCATTCGACCACGCCGGTACGGTAGAGTTCGTCCGCCGGCACGCGCCAGCCGGTATAGAACATGCGCCGGGCGCGCGAGCGGCCGAACAGCGTCTGCAACATGGCAGCGCCACCGGCCAGGCCCACGTCGATCTCCGGCATGCCAAGCACCGCGTTGTCCGAGCACAGCAGGATATCGCAAGCGGCGGCGAGGCCGAGGCCGGCACCCAGCGCCGGGCCGTTCACCGCGCCGATCACCGGCTTGGCGCATTCATGGATAGCATTAAAGCCCTCGCGCGCCAGCCGGTTGAAATGCCAGTATTCGCCGGGATGGTCCGGGTTCGGACGTTCGCGCATGTCGGCGCCGGCAGAGAACATCTTGCCGGTGCCGGTAAGAATGGCGACGCGCACGTCGTCACGGTCGGTCAGGGCATCGAACGTGGCGATCAGTTCCTGGCGGAATTCCGAGTTCTGCGCGTTCACCGGCGGACGGTCCATCACCACGGTGGCGATGTGATCCTGCACGGTGAGCTTGATCATGTCCGCCATCGACATTTCCTCCGATTGGCAATCTTCACGGCTGTGACTTACGCTAGGCGAAGGTCAGAAGCTGCGCAAGGAAGCTTGCCGTGTCCGCTTTCACGATGGATCTCGATCGTCGGCCGGCGAATTATGTGCCGCTGTCGCCGGTCTCTTTCCTGCTGCGTGCGGCGCGGGTTTATGGGCCGCGCATCGCGGTGATCCATGGCGCGCGGCGCTACACCTACGCGCAGTTCCTGGAGCGGTCGCGTCGCCTTGCTTCGGCACTGGCGCGCGCCGGCATCGGCAAGGGCGATGCGGTGGCGATCATGGCGCCCAACATTCCGGAAATGCTGGAGGCGCACAACGCCGTGCCGATGCTGGGCGCGGTGCTGTGCTCCATCAACACCAGGCTCGATGCCGCGGCGGTGGCGTTCATCCTGGCACATTCCGAAGCGAGGGCGGTGTTGATCGACCGTGAGTTGTCTCCCGTCATGGCACGTGCCCTGGCGCAGACCGGGCGCAAATTGCTCGTGATAGACATCGACGATGCGGAAGCGGCCGGTGGCGAGCGCATCGGGACCGTGGAGTACGAAGCGTTCATCGCCGGCGGCGACCCGGCGTTTCCCGTGGCGCTGCCGGACGACGAGTGGCAGGCCATCGCGCTGAACTACACCTCCGGCACGACAGGCAACCCGAAGGGTGTCGTGCTGCACCATCGCGGCGCGTATCTGAACGCGGTGGGCAATGCGCTGACCTTCGGCCTGTCGCCCCGCTGCGTCTATCTGTGGACGCTGCCGATGTTCCACTGCAATGGCTGGACCTATACCTGGGCGGTGACGCTGGCCGGCGGCACGCATGTCTGCCTGCGCCGCGTCGATCCCGCGCCGATCTTCGCCGCGATCGCCGAGCATGGCGTGACGCATATGTGCGGCGCGCCGGTGGTGCTGTCGATGCTGATCCACGCGCCGGCGGACCTGCGTCGGCGCTTCGATCAGGTGGTACAGATCGCCACCGGCGGCGCGGCGCCACCCTCCACGGTGATCGCCGGCATGGAGGCGATGGGCTTCGCGGTGACGCATCTCTACGGCCTGACGGAAAGCTACGGCCCGTCCACCGTGTGCATGTGGCAACCGGGGCTGGAGGATCTGCCGGTCGAAGACAAGGCGCGCTTCATGGCGCGGCAGGGCGTCAACACGCCGACGCTGGAGGACGCCGCGGTGCTGGACCCCGCGACGATGGCGCCGGTGCCGGCCGATGGCGCAACGATGGGCGAACTGATGCTGCGCGGCAACACGGTGATGATGGGGTATCTGAAGAACCCCTCAGCGTCCGACGAGGCGTTTGCCGGCGGCTGGTTCCATACCGGCGACCTCGCGGCGATGCATCCCGATGGCTATGTGGAGATAAAGGACCGTGCGAAGGATATTATCATCAGCGGCGGGGAGAACATTTCGTCGCTGGAGGTGGAGGAGGTGCTTTACAAGCACCCGGATGTGATGGAAGCGGCGGTGGTGGCGCGACCGGACGAAAAGTGGGGCGAGACGCCACAGGCGTTCGTCACCTTGAAGCCGGATGCTCGGGAGGTTTCGGCGGCGGATATCATCGCGTGGTGCCGCACGCATCTCGCACATTATAAGTGTCCGCGCATCGTGACGTTCGGACCGTTGCCGAAGACGTCCACCGGGAAAATACAGAAGTTCGAGTTGCGTGAGAAAGCGCGGACAGGTGAACTGCACCGGTGACCCGACGCCTATCGTTGTCAATGTGGCATAATGGGATCGAGCAGCCTACGCAGATGCTTTGTCACTTCGGCGCAATCTCTCGGCGTGAGGCGCCCAATCGCCTCCACATATCGTGCATCGACGGTAGCAATCTTCTCGGTTCGGACAAAGCATGCGCGGGACACACCAGCCGTAGCCAAATCGGTGATAGACACGTCACCCGGGCACATGCTGTGCCTGGCGCTGGTGATCATGAGTACCCAAATAAGCGAAAATCGCTCATGCACGGCGTGCGTCGCCAAGACCAGGGCTGGCCGCCGCTTCGACGTGAGCTGATCTACATACGGAAATTCAACCCTTATGACGTCCCACGGCGCAGGAACGTTGTGCTCAGGTGCAAGCCCGCTCATTGATCAGAGATCGGCGAAATCCTCTTCATCTTCTTTGGAATCCCACTCCCAAAAAGTGGCGAAGGGATCTTCGAGCGGATCCCCCCGGCGTATTTGCTTATCCGGAGCCTTGGTCAGCACCACGCGGCCGTCTTCGATTGCATAGGCGAGTTCGTCCCCCTCCTTCACCCCAAGCGCGGCGCGCACCGGCTGCGGGATCGTCGTCTGCGCCTTGCTGGTCAGCTTGCTGGTGATCACGGAGAGAACCTCAGTAAGGAACACCCCAAAAGTAAGGATATTCCTTACCGACGTCAACCCCTACTCCGCCGCGGCGCGCTGCACCGGGATGTCGGTCGAATACCGCAGATGCACTGGCGCATTCGCCTCCCACGGATCCTTCAACCCGAGCTTCGCGCCATGCTCGCGTACCGCCGGCATCACCTCACGGCACAACAGTTCGATGCAGCGGCGGCGGTCCTCCTTCGAAACCGTGCCATCGTTCGCCCAGATCCCCATGATCCCAGGCCGGGTTTGCTCGATCAGCGACTTCAACTGCGGAATCACTGTATCAGGTGTCCCCGCAATGATCATCGTATCCGCAACCTGCTCTTCGAACGTCGGGTTGCCGCGAGGATTCTTCGCCCGCCCCGTGGCGAACTGCACGAATGCCCGCCGCCCTGACGGCGAGAAATACCCCGACGGATTTGCCCAGACCGGATGCGCCAGCCCGGTGAACTCGCCCTGCATCCACATGAACTGACGCGCGTTCTGCAGCGCCTTTTCCATCGTGTCCTGCACGTGCACACGAATCAGATAGCCGAAATTCTCCGGCCCCGCGGTATAGCCGACCTCGGCCGCCGCCTGCGCATAGGTTTCGCGGATCTGCTTCGTCGCCGCGATCGATGTGTTCAGCGCGATGTAGGGATAGCGCTGCTGCGCCGTCCAGATCACCGTCTCCTTCGACAACACGCCCGGCACCCAAACCCGCGGATACGGCTTCTGCATCGGCAGCGCCCAGGGGTTCACCACGCGGTGTTGGTAATGCGTGCCCTCCCAACGGAACGGGCCGGGCTCGGTCCAGATCTTCTGGATCAGGTCGTGCGCCTCGATGAACCGCTCGCGATTGAACGCCGGGTTCACGCCGTTGGCCAATTGCTCCTGCCCGCCGCCGCGCACGAAGCCCGACACCAGCCGGCCCTTCGAGATCATGTCGATCATCGCCAGCTCTTCCGAGAGCTGCACCGGATTGTCCGACAGCGGCAGCGGATTGCCGAGGAAGACGATCTTCACCCGCTTGGTCACCGCGGCCAGGATCGCACCGAACATGTTGGTGCGGGCCTGCATGCAGAACGGCGCATTGTGGTGCTCGTTCAGCATGATGCCGTCGGCACCGCATTCCCCGGCCAGGATGTACTCTTCGAGATACTCGTTGTACAGCCGGCTGCCTTCCATCGAGTTATAGTGCTTGTTGGAGAAGGTCAGCGCGGAGGCACCGTATTTCAGCCCCTCCTGCGCGTCATAGGCGGCCATCGGCTGTTCGGTGAAGTACATCAGGTGCATGGCATGCTCCTCCCCCTGGTTTCCCGGTACATCTCGCGTCAGTTGGAATTGACGAAACTGGTGACGAGCCGCGCCAGTTCGTCCGGCTTCTCCATGTCCACATAGTGACCGCAGGCGGCGACGGTTTCCAGCCTGGCGTCGCGCAGCGCCTTCACATAGGCATCGCCGGCGCTCTTCGGCACGTGGCGGTCGTCGTCGCCCCACACCACCAGCGCCTTGGAACGCACGCCGCCCAGCAGATGCGGCAAGGTCTGGCTGTACATGTATGGCTTCCACGCCGTGCGGAACACCATCTCGCGGCAGATGTCCCACTGTTCCAACTGGTCGGTGTCGGCCTCACCATAGACGCGTTCGAAGGCCGCCTGGTCATGGAATCCGGCGCGCGGGTAATCGAGGTACGAAACGATCGCCTGGTCGGCGATGTCGCCTTCCGGCGGCTTGATACCCATCGGCCCCACCAGCACCAGCCGGGGATACGCGGTGGGCGCCTGGCTGGCCATTTCGGCAGCGATCCAACCGCCGAAACCCAGCCCGACCAGCGACACGTCGCTCAGGCCGAGGTCGGCGAGCAACCAGGTGTGGCACGCCGCGATGTCGCGCACGTTGCGCATCCATTGCGGGCGCTCCGATTTGCCCCAGCCGGGATGATGCGGCACCAGCACGTCGAAGCTGCCCGCCAGCGAGTCATAGAACGGCAGCCGGTCGGGTGTGCCGATGTCGTGATGCAGAATCAGCAGCGGCCGGCCGCGGCCGGCGCGCGACAGATGCAGTTTCCCCCCGGCGATTTCGTGCGTTGTATCGGTCCAGGCCACACTCATGGACTTCCCCTCGTCGTTTTTCGCGCCAAGGATACCCACCGGTAGCCGGACTTGTCCAATCGGCGGCCAGTTGTCATTGCGAGGAGCGCAGCGTCGAAGCAATCTCCTGCCTGACGAGCGGCATAGGTTCGTCAGGCAGGAGATTGCTTCGTCGCTGCGCGCCTCGCAATGACAGCAGTTCGCTACACCACATCGTTCGGCCGCAGCCGGCACAGCGCGGCGTCCGCATCGCTTTCGATCTGCAGCGTCGCATGGCCGATGCCGAAGCGCCGGCCCAGTTCGGCGGACAGGTCGTGCAGCCGCCGGTCGCCCGTCTCCCCGGCATACACCAGATGTGCGGTCAGCGCGGTTTCCGTGGTGGACAAGGCCCAGATGTGAAGGTCGTGCACTTCCGTCACGCCAGGCAGAGCGGCGAGCCAGTCCTGCACCGCCTCATGCGATACGCCCGCCGGCACCGCGTCCATCGCCAGGTCCACTGACTGGCGCAGCACGCCCCAGGTGCTGGCAACGATCGTCGCCACGATGGCCAGACTGGCCAGCGGATCCAACCACAGCCACCCGGTGACGCTGATCGCCGCCGCCGCGACCACCACGCCGGCGGAGATCAGCGCATCGGCCGCGAGATGCAGGAATTGCGCGCGCACGTTCAGGTCGTGCGCGCGGTCGCGCAGGAACAACAACGCACTGCCGCCGTTCACCACGATACCCGCCGCCGCGACCAGCATGACGGTGAGCGTCGCAACCGGCGCAGACGCGACAAGCCGGTGCAGCGCCTCCACGCCGATCGCGCCGACCCCGATCAGCAGCACCATGGCGTTGCCGAGCGCGGCGAGGATCGAACTGCGGCCCCACCCATAGGTACGGTGTCGGGTCGGTGGTTTACTCGTCAGGCTGGCAGCGCCCCAGGCCAGCAGCAACGCCAGCACGTCGGCGAAGTTATGCGCGGCATCCGCCAGCAGCGCCATCGAGTTGGCAGCCAGTCCGAACCCGACCTGCAAAACGACAAAACCCAGATTGATCCCCGCGCCGAGCGCAAACGCCCGGCCACGCCGCGCCGCAACACCATGGCCGTGATGATGCCCATGGTGGTGTCCATGCTGATGCCCGGGCGCAAGGGCGTGATCGTGATGCGACGACTCCATGACCAGCCCACTATGGCACGAGCGCTGCGGCACTGGCACACGCGCTTCACGAATTGGTGATTAGGCGCTATGCCGCCCCGGTCCTCATGTGAGGCGGCGCGCTGGCAACAGGATGGGCGGACGATCATGATCGGTGGTTGGGTCGCCTCGCTGCTGGCAATGGCCGGGCATTCGCCGCTGTTGCAGGCCGTTACCATCGTGCTCGCCACCTTCGTGCTGGAAGACGCGGCAACGGTCATGGCCGCGATGCAGGCCGAGCAAGGCGAGATTTCCGTCGGCCTCGCGTTGGGTTCGCTGTTCGTGGGCATCGTGCTGGGCGATCTCGGACTCTATGGATTGGGGTGGCTGTCGGCGCGCGTGTCCTGGATCGCGCGCCTACTGCCGCCGCATCGCAAGGCGGCGATCAGCGCCTGGCTCAGCGGCCGCGTCTTCAAGGTGGTGCTCGTCAGCCGCTTCCTGCCGGGGCTGCGTTTGCCGACCTACACGACGTGCGGTTTCCTTGGCGCCAACCTGCGGCAGTTCACCCTGGCCGCGGTGGTCGCGACGACGTGCTGGACCAGCCTGTTGTTCGGCGTGTCGCTCAAAGTGGGGCAATTCCTGATGGACCATTTCGGTGCCTGGCGGTGGTTGGGAGCGGCGGGCTTCGTGTTGTTCGTCATCGTCGCCGGGCGGGTCGCCGCTTCGGGCATGCAGAGTTCGCGGCGATGAAGCTGGAACCGGCCATCCGCCTCGCGCGCGTCCCCTCCCCGCCGCGCCCGCCGCCGGTCGTTTCGTTCTTCGAGTTCTGGCCAGGCTGGCTGTTCTACGCGCCGGTGGTCGCGCACTGGATCATGCTCGGGCTGCGCTACGGCGATCTCAGCCTGCCCACCGCGGCCAACCCGGCCATCGACGTGGGCGGGCTGTGCGGCGAATCCAAGCGCGAGATCCTCGACCAGGTCGCCGGCGCAGAACGCGACGTGCTGGCCCGCTACACCAGCATCGTAACGCACAGCAGCGATCCGTCGGCCGACATCGACGCGGCGGAACGGGCGATGGCGCAGGCCAGGCTCGACTATCCGCTGGTGGTCAAGCCGGATATCGGCTGCAACGGCACCGGCGTGCGGCTGGTGGACGATCGTGCCGCGCTGTCGCGCTATTTGTCCGCGTATCCGCGCGGCGCTTGCGTGCTGCTGCAGGAGTTCATCCGGGAGGACGGTGAGGCCGGCCTGTTCTATATCCGCCACCCCGACGAGCCATGCGGCCGCATCACGTCGATTACGCTGAAATTTCCGCCCTTCGTGACCGGCGACGGACGCTCGACGCTGCGCCAACTGATCCTCGCCGATCCGCGCGCCGGCCGCCTCGCGCACCTGTATCTCCCGCGCCTGGCGCACCGGCAGGACGAGGTGCCGCGGCAGGGCGAACTGGTGCGGCTGGTATTCGTCGGCAACCACTGCAAGGGCTCGCTCTTCCGCAACGGCAGCTTGCTGGCCACCGAGGCATTGACCGACCGCATCGAGCGGCTGACGCGGGCGCTGCCGGACTTCTATTTCGGCCGCATCGACGTGCGCTTCGGCTCGGTGCAGGCGCTGGCGCGCGGCGAGGGGTTGCGCGTCATCGAGATCAACGGCGTCGGTTCCGAGGCAACGCATGTCTGGGATCCCGCGACGTCCTTGCTGGAGGCCTGGCGCGCGCAGTTCTTCCATTACGGCGCGGCGTTCCGCATCGCCGCGGTCAATCGCGCGCGCGGCCACCGGCCGGCCGGCCTCCGGTCGATGTGGCGGCACTGGCGGCATCAGAAGCGCTTGATGGCGGCCTATCCGATGAACGACTGAGGGTGCGGCAATTGCAGAATCAGCCTGCTTCGGCCAGGAAGCCGGCATGAACGCACTGCAAGCCATCGTCATCGCCGTCCTCCAGGGCGCCACCGAGCTGTTCCCGGTCAGCAGCCTGGGCCACGCCGTCGTGCTGCCGGCGCTGCTGCGCTGGCATATCGACCAACACGCGCCGGAATTCCTGCCCTTCCTGGTCATGCTGCATCTCGGCACCGCCACGGCGCTGCTGGTGTATTTCTGGCGCGACTGGTGGGCGCTGGCGACCGGTGTCGTGGGGCTCGGCGGCGCGCATCAGGTGGGCGAGAGTCGCCGCGTGTTCGTGCTGATCGTCATCGCCACGATTCCGGCGGTGATCCTGGGCTTCGTGGCAGAGAAGTTCTTCCGCAGCCTGTTCGGCTCGCCGGTGGTCGCCGCGGCCTTCCTGCTGGTGAATGGCTGCCTGCTGATATTCGGCGAGAAGGTGCGCGGGCTGGGCCACCGGCCGCTGACCACGCTGAACGCAATGGACGCCCTGGCGATCGGCTGCTGGCAATGCACCGCGCTGATCCCGGGGATATCGCGCTCGGGCGCCACCATCGTCGGCGGACTGCTGCGCGGGATCGACCATGAAGGCGCCGCGCATTTCTCCTTCCTGATCGCGACGCCGATCATCCTCGGCGCGACGGTGCTGGAGGTGCCGAAGCTGCTACACGAGAGCATGCCGCCGGGCGTGTTCCACCTGGCGGCGTTGGCTGCGGTGGTGGCGGGGGTGACGGCGTTCGCCAGCACCGCTTTTTTGATGCGTTATTTCCGCCAGCACGACGCCTGGGCGCTCAATCCGTTCGCATATTACTGCTTCGTGGTCGGTGCGGGGAGCCTGGCGCTGCTGCTGGTGTGACGGTGCGTCGCCGCGGCGTGGCGGCACCAGTGCGCAGACCGCTCAAGCGCATTTGTTGTATTCCGCGGGTTATAAGCGTTGTCCATACGCCAGGCTTGCGTTTCGTGGATACTGACCGCTGGAAAGCGGGATGGAGGACGCAGGAAAGCCGTCGGGCGTTGTCCGCTGCTGGCCCTGATGCGGATGGCGATTGACCCGGCCCGGATGCGTGCAGTGCTTGACCCGGCCAGGCAAGCCCCTGCCCGGGAGAGATTCTCGCTTGGCAATGACAGGGAGTGCATCCCGCCGTGAAGGTCGCCCTGGTCATCGATCGCTTTGATCCGCGCGTCGGGGGGCGGGAGCAATGGACGGTGGGCTTCGCGGCGCATCTGCTGGAGCGCGAGCATGAGGTGCACGTGGTAGCCTTCAGCGAGGCCAATCATACGCTGCAGATCCGCGCGCACATCCTGCCGCAGGCCCGTCGCATGCTCGAACGGGCCCGATGCGTCGCCGCCAGCATCGCCATACTCAAGCCGGATGTCGTCCATGACGGCGGCACGAGCTGGTCGGGGCACGTATTCCAGCCGCACACCGGATCCCGTCGCCTGAGCGAGGCCACCCTGCGCACCACCCAGCCTCAACTGCGGCGCCTGCGCAGCCTGATCTCGCCGCGTGACTGGCGCTACCGCTGGCACCTGGCCAGACTCGAGCAGTTGCAGGCCAGGAACGCGCGGCGCATCATTGCGCTGTCCCATCGGCTGCGCGGGCTGCTCGCCGAGCGCCACGGTGTCGCGCCGGAGCGCATCACCGTGATTCCCAACGGCGTCGATACACAGCGCTTCGCACCTTCGCTCCGCGCAGGCTTACGGCTGCCGACACGACGGGCGCTCCGCCTCGGCGACGGCACGCTGTTCCTCACCGTTGCGCATAACCCGCGGCTCAAGGGTGTGGACACCGCGATGCGCGCACTGGCTAGCCTGCGACAGGAAGGCGCAGACGTCCGGCTGGCGATCGCGGGCGGCCCGGCGGACGCGTTCTGGACCAAGCTGGCCAGCCGGCTCGACATCCGCGACCGCGTGCATTTTCTTGGTCCGGTCACCGATATGGCGCCACTGTTTGCCGCCGCGGACGTGCTGGTGCACCCCACCCGCTGGGATGCGTGCAGCCTGGCCACCATCGAGGGGCTTGCCGCCGGCCTGCCGGTCATTACCACCGCGATGAACGGCGCCAGCGAGTTGATCGTCGACGGACGCAGCGGGTTCGTGCTGCCGGATCCCGAAGACGTGTCGGCGCTCGCCGCGCACATGCGGCACTTGCTGTGTCCCGACATGCGGCGAAGCATCGGTGCAGCGGCGCGGGAGGCGGCGTTGCAGCATGATTCCCGCGATAATTTCCGCGCCGTCGAGGAGGTATTGCTCCAGGTGACGGAAGAGTGCCATCAGTAAGGCAGTCGGTATTCCGACCGCAGCCGCGCCATCAGCGGCTCCAGGTAAGCAGCGCGCGACACCTGTCCGCCGGTTTCGCGCAGCACCTCGGCCTCCATGCGCAGTAGCCGCGACACGTACCACGCATGGAACACGCCGCCGGCGACAGTCGGCACCAGCGGATGACCGACATCGAAGCGCGGGCAAAACGCGATCTCGTGGCCGACCACGCCGCGGCCCGCGGCCAGGACGCGCAGCGTCGCTTCCTCGCCGGTATCGGTGTCCTCGCCACGCAGCTTGCGCAGGACGACCAGGCCGCCGAGGTCGGCCTTGAAGAACGCCATGAAATGCGGGTGGATGTACCAGCCATGCGGGTTGCCGCGATGGTTGTCGCGGAACACCGCGCCAGCCAGCCGATGGTGCTCGTCCAACCGATCGACGCTACAACGCAGCCAATCGGCTGCTACCGGATGGGCATCGGAATCGAGCAATACGATGCGCGCATGCCGCGCCGCCCGCACGCCCACCTCGGCGGCTTCCCCGTGGCCGTGGCCGCGAGTCCAGGGCCATCCGCGGCGGGTCAACACGCGCACATCCTGCTGCGCCCGCAGCCAGGCCCGCGTGCCGTCGCGGCTGCCACGGTCCACCACGACGATCTCGTAGTCGCGGTCGCCGGCGAGGGCGCGCAGCCGTTCGATCAGCAGCCGCACGAACAAATAGCCGTCCGCCGCGACGGTGACGAAGCTGACCGCCGGCAGGGAAGAGACATGCGGCATGGCGCCACCGCGTTGCCAGGACCAGGCGAATGTTGAAGCCTCCCGCCGGCTCCGTAAACCGCACGGGCGGGATAACAATGCAATGACCTGGCCTTTGGTGTCCGTGGTGCTGCCGGTGCGCGACGGCGCCGCTTTCGTGGCCGAGGCCGTCGCCAGCATCCTCGCCCAGACGTGCGATGCGTTCGAGCTTCTGGTGGTGAACGACGGATCGCGCGACGCCACCCCGGCGATCATCGGCGATCTCGCCGCGCACGATCGGCGGATCCGCGTGCTGACGCAGCCGCCGCTCGGCCTGGTGCCGGCGCTCAATCGCGGACTGGCGGAGGCGCGGGGCGCTTACGTGGCCCGGATGGACGCGGATGACATGGCGATGCCGGAGCGGCTTGCCATCCAGGTGGCGGCACTCGATGCGCATCAGACTGTTGCAGCCCTGGGGAGTGCCTGTCACGTGATTGACCGCGACGGCGCATTGCTCGGCAAGAGGTATCCGCCCACCGAGCCAGCCGCGATCCGCTGCATGCTGCGTCGGGGGAATTGCATGATCCATCCGACGATGATGCTGCGACGCGCCATCGTGCTGGAGGCCGGCGGCTACCGCGCGGCTTTCCGCCACGCGGAGGATTTCGACCTCTGGCTTCGCCTGTCCGAAGGTCACGACCTGATGAACCTGCCGGAGTGCTTGCTCGCCTATCGCCAGCATGCGGCGCAGACCACCTGGCAGGAGCTGGAGCAGCGGGCATTGTCCGAGTTTGGCGCGCTGGCCATGGCGGAGCGGTGGCGCGCCGGCGGGGACGATCCGGCAGGACGGGTGACCGTGATCACCCGCGGCTTCCTGCAAGCGATCGGCGTCCCGGAAGCGGCCATCACGCGGCACGTCACCACCCGCGCGATGGACGCGGTCAAGGAAGCTATTGCCGCGGGCAACCGGAAGGCCGCGCGCGCGGCGATCGGGCTGTTGCTGCGACAGCCGGGCTTGCGTGCGCGTACCCGCCTGCATGCCTGGCTCCTACGTCTGCGCGCGTAGGACAACCTCACCCGCCTGCGGCGGCGGAGGTTGCCTTGCAATCGTCAGGATGTTCGCCGCGGCCGCTGGCCAGGTGGAGTGCCTGAACCCGGCGCGAACGCCCGCCGCGTAGCCCGCGGGACGTTCCGGCCGTTCAATCCACTCGCTCAGCATCTGCTCCCACGCCGCCACGTCGGTCGGATCGAGGCACGGCGCCAGATCGCCCGCCGTCTCCGGCACGGCGCCGCCGGTGGAGGCGATCACCGCCTTGCCGCGGGCGAAGGCCTCGATGATCGGCAGGCCGAAGCCCTCGTAGCGCGAGGCATAGAGACAGAATCCGGCATGGCGGTACAGCGCGTCGAGTTCCGCGTCACCGATCCCCTGTAAATGCAGCAGCGTCCCGTCCCGCGACAGGGCGTCAATGCGCCGCAGCACGTCGGCCACCTGCCAGCCCGACCGGCCAACGAACACCGGGCGGAACCCGTGGCGCTGCGGAATGCCGCGGGCCAGGAGCCGCTCCCAGGCGTCCAGCAGCAGCGCGTGGCCCTTGCGCGGCTCGATCGTGCTGACGAACAGGGCGTAGCGGCCAGGGGCGAGGTCAGCCGGCAAGGCGCCCGGCACTGCGCTGATCGCCAGCAGCGCGAACCCGAGCGGCGCCACGGCGCTGGCCCGGATACGCGTGCCCAGTGTCGCGGCGATCGCATGCGCGTCGGCTTCGACCACGCGGGAGTTGCAGATCACCAGGTCGGCGATCGGCAGGATCTCCGCCCAGTAGCGACGCACCGAAGCGAGGTCCGCAGCGGGAAAGAACGCCGGGAAGAGGAATGGGATCAGGTCGTAGCATACCACCGCAAGGCGAAAACCGAGCCGCTGTTTCAGTGCGCCGACCGCCACCGGATCGATGTGGTACCAATCGGTGCCGGCAAGCAGCACCACATCGTCGGGCGTGAGCGCGAGCACCTCGCCGAGCGCCCAATCGGGTGCCACACAGGCCAGCCGGTTGCCGCGCTGGTCCTCAAGCGGGAAGCCGTGCCCGCGCGACGCGAGGCACAGCGCGCTGCGCACGATCGGCAAGACGCGCGCGCAGGGGCGAAGCGGTGGAGAGCCGGAGTCGCTCCAGCGCCATGACGATCGGCAAGCGAGACGGTAGCAGCCTGCGGATACCGAGGGGTTGCACGAGGGGTTCGGGGGGATAGATCGCACCCTGCCAGCTCAGGACCGTCGGAGCCCATCCGGGTTGCAGCGCACGAAATCGCCCGGCGCTCCTGTCCCACAAGCCAAGCGCAGCGCCCTCGCGCCAGGATTGCGCCTGCGCGGCCAATTCGTACTGCGCGCGCATGATGCCGACCGGCGGGCCGGTCCATCGGGCGATGGTTGACACGTCCACCACGACGCGGCGCATCGGCTTTTCCTGGCTCAATCGCGCGACCCCACCATACCGGCGTGCCCTCTCGGCACATCGGCCTACAGAGTTGCGGCTGCCGGACCAAGGTCTTCATGGCACCAATTCCGGGATGGGATGACGCGAGACTCGGATGATGCCGGGGTCGGCGGCACCGCCTGCCCCAACGTTGTCCTCACCGTCCGGGCAGCCAGTCCAGGTGCCAGTGTCCCACCCGCCCGGTGCGCGGGACGGGTACTCGCGCGTCGCCGGGAGACGTGCGCGCGCTACAGACGTGCCTGCGCGCGGGCGATGGCGATGTCGAATGCCGACACCACCTGGCCGTGCGTCGAGTGGTCGTTCATCTTCTCGATATCGGTGAAGCCGCGCCCGATCGCGACCTCCAGCAGCAGATTGTGGGCATCGACGTTCAGGCTCCGCGCGGTGAGCAATCGCCCCGCGCTGCGCAGCGCCCCGACAGCGCAGCGCCTGCCGTCCAGGGTCTCATAGCGGCGCTGAATCCAGTGCCGCTCGTCCTCGATCAGCGTGCGCGCCAGGCTCAGGACCTGCACCGTCGCGACGGCGGGCGCTTCGGTCGGGGAGGACTGCGGGAACTCGAGCGGCAAAGCCTTGGCGCCCGGACGCATGCGGCGGGCCACTTGCCGAACCACCTGCCAAAACCCCGGGTGCTTCGTACCTGTGCGAACCGGCGTGGCGATGAATTCGCTTCCGTCGAAGGGCATGGCCGCCTCCCGTTGCTGCTGACGTGGCACAAGATGGTGTCGGGTGGGGAAACTCCGATCAAAATTTTTCGGCGCGCTCTTGACGTGTGGGTGATCAGGCGGCCTCGCCGGCCAGCAGGTGATCACCGTAGCGTTCGCGCAGCGCCACCTTGTTCAGCTTGCCGGTGGCGCTGTGCGGCAGTTCGTCCAGCACCAGCACCGCGTCGGGGATCCACCAGCTCGCGACCTGGCCCTTAAACAGCGCCAGCACGCTGTCCGGCTCCACCCGGCGGCCGGGCTTTGGCACCACCAGCAGCAGCGGCCGCTCCTGCCACTTCGCGTGGCGCGCGGCGATGGTCGCCGCCTCGGCCACGTCGGGATGGGATACGGCGATGTTCTCCAGCGCGATCGAGCTGATCCATTCGCCGCCGGACTTGATCACGTCCTTCGAACGATCGACCAGTTCCAGGTAGCCGTTCGGGTCGATCGTGCCGACGTCGCCGGTCGCGAACCAGCCATCGGCATCCGCCGCGCCCTCGACGCCGCGCTTGTAGTATTCGCGGCAGATCCACGGTCCGCGCACATACACGTCGCCGAACGCCGAGCCGTCCCAGGGCAGCGCCTTGCCCTCGGAGTCGGTGATCTTCATCTCGACGCCCCACACGCCGCGACCTTGTTTCAACTGCAACTGTGCCGCCGCGTCCGGCGGCAGGTCCGCGGTGGCGGCGTTCGGCAGGTTGGCGACGCCGAGCGGGCTCATTTCGGTCATGCCCCAGGCGTGGACGATCGCCGTGCCGTACTCCGCATAGGCCTTGAACAGCGCCTCCGGGACCGCCGAGCCGCCACTGAACAGCCGCCGCAACGTCGTCAGCTTGCCGCCGGTGGCGCGCAGATGCTGCAACACGCCGAGCCAGACGGTCGGCACCGCCATGCTGAACGTGGCATGCTCTGCTTCGGCGAGCTGGTGCAGACTGGCGCCGTCCAAATGCCGCCCCGGATAGATCTGCGCCGCGCCGACCATCGGCGCGATATACGGAATGCTCCAGCCGCAGGCATGGAACATCGGGGTGCACAGCAGCACACGATCGGTAGCGCGCATGGCGAACACGTCCGGCTGGTTAGCTGCCAGCGCGTGGATGGCTGTCGAGCGGTGGCTGTACAGCACGCCCTTCGGCCGCCCCGTCGTGCCCGACGTATAACACAGTGCCGCCGCGGTGTTCTCGTCGAAGTCCGGCCAGTCGTAGTCGGAATCCGCCTCCGCCAACAGCGTCTCGTAACAGGCGAGCCGCATCTCGGACGCCAGCGTCACGTCGGGCATGGCGGCGGCGTCGGTCAGCATTACCACCGCCCGCACGCTGTCGCGCACCAGCGGCGCCAGCGCGGTCACCAGCGCAGCGAAGCTGGTGTCGGCGAACAGCACGACGTCTTCGGCGTGGTTGACGATGTAGGCGATGTCGTCGAGCGCCAGGCGCGGATTCACCGTGTGGCACACCGCACCCATGCCGGAGATCGCATAGTACAGCTCCAGATGGCGGTGGCTGTTCCAGGCCAGAGTCGCCACGCGATCGCCGTGCTTCACCCCGAGGCGTTGCAGGACGCGTGCGAGTTGGCGGGAGCGTTGTTCCACCGCGGCGTAGTTGGTGCGATGTATAGTGTCGTCGCCGAGCCGGGACACCACTTCGACCGCGCCGTGGTTGCGCGCCGCGTGGCAGATGAACGAGGACACCAGCAGCGGCTGCTGCTGCATCAGCCCGAGCATGGTCGGCCCTCCCTGGTTGTGGCGGGCCATGATACAGGGGGCGTGGCGGACCGCCGAGAGGCAATCATTCGGGCGATTGATGGCGGTTCCCGGGAACGCGGTGCGAGGCGGTGCCGGCGGCGTCTCGTAGGCGTCTCGTTTCGCGGCACGCGAGACGGTGACGCGTGGGCCGAGGGGGGGGCGGGCGCTCGACCGGCTGTTGGGTTCCGCGGATCGGATGTGTCTTCTCGCAGCAGCGCAAGAATTTACTCAGGAGGCAGAGCGAGGGCGACAGAGGGCCGCAGGAGGCCTGCTTGTACAGCGTTCGTCGCGCCCTCAACCTGCCCACAACCATCGTCCTGGCGGTCCCCCGCAGGCAGAACCAATACGGTTCCGGTGGCCCTTCTCGGTAACGCCACGGTGATGCCAGGCTCCCGCAAGATTGACTCTCGAATGGTTCGCACAGCCCCGCCTCCACCCGTCATGGCCGGGCGCTTGACCCTGGTCATTTATGCAGCCGCGGTGCCGCGATAGATGGCCGGGTCAACAGCTCGGCCATGAGTCGCCTCTCATGTCATGCGCCACGATCGCAGTCGTTGCAAAACGAGACGACCATGAGACGCCGCCCGGCTGGCAGTGACCGGGGATCCGGTTACTTCAGCTCCACCACCACCGGCACGTGGTCGGACGGCTGTGGCTGGGCGCGCTCCTCGCGGTCCGGCGCGGCGGCGACCAGACGCTCCGCCAGGGTCGGCGACAGCAGCGCGTGGTCGATGCGCAGACCCAGGTCGCGTTGCCAGGCGCCGGCCTGATAGTCCCAGAACGTATAGACCGCGCCGTGCGGATGCACCGCGCGCACCGCGTCGGTCAGTCCCAGCCAGAGCAAGCGGCGAAAGCGGGCACGGGATTCGGGGCGGACCAGGGCGTCCGTGGGGGACAGCGCGCCGGGCGCGTAGTCCTCGTCGGTCGGGGCGACGTTGAAGTCGCCGGCGATCACCGTGGGGGTGTCGGCCTCCAGCAGCTCCGTGGCATGCTCTGCCAGCCGGTCCATCCAAGCGAGCTTGTAGGCGAAGCCGTCCTCGCCGCGGGAGTTGCCGTTCGGCAGGTAGATGCCGGCGATGGTGATGCCGTCGGCCTGGATTTCCAGGTAGCGCGCCTGGGCGTCGTCCGCCGGCAGCCCGGGCAGGGCACGGTGGGTGACGGTGAAGGGGATACGCCCCAGCACTGCCACGCCGTTATAGGCCTTCTGCCCCACCGCCTCGGCCTGGTAGCCGAGCCCGTGGAAGCTCAGCGCCGGGAAGGCGGTGGCCTCGCACTTGATCTCCTGCAGCATCAGGATGTCGGGCGCGCAGGATTGCAGCCAGCGCTGCACATGACCCTCCCGCTGGCGGATCGAGTTGACGTTCCAGGTGGCGATCTTCATGGCGCGCCAAGCTTGCGCGGGCGGCGGCTTGTCCGCAAGCGGTGCGCCGGCCAGACTGCGGGCCGACACAAGCGGAGGGGCAATCACCAATGGCGATCGAGCTGCACACCTGGAACACGCCGAACGGGCGCAAGATCAGCGTGGCGCTGGAGGAGATGGGGCTGGCCTACACCGTCCACCCGGTGAACATCGGCAAGGGCGAGCAATTCAACCCGGACTTCCTGAAGATCAGCCCGAACAACCGGATTCCGGCGATCGTCGACCCCGAGGGGCCGGGCGGCAAGCCGATCAGCGTGTTCGAATCGGGCGCCATCCTGATCTATCTCGGGGTGAAGACTGGGCAGTTCTACCCGTCCGACCTGCGCGCGCAGGTGCCGGTGCTGGAGTGGCTGATGTGGCAGATGGGCGGGTTCGGACCGATGCCCGGCCAGGTGCACCACTTCCTCCAGGTGGAGAACGAACAGGACCGGCGCTATGGGCTGGAGCGATACAGCAAGGAGACTCGGCGGCTGTATGGCGTGCTCGACAAGCGTCTGGCCGGCCGGGAGTACGTCGCCGACACATGCTCCATCGCCGATTTCGCCATACTGGGCTGGGCCTGGCGACATGAGCGGCACAAGGTGGACTTGGCCGAGTTTCCCAACGTGCAGCGCTGGTACGCGACGATGATGGCCCGACCGGGGACCAGGCGCGGCTTCGAGGTGGGGCTGAGCTGATCGCGCCGTTTGACGCTGGGGCGGGCGATCACGTAGAACCACCCACGCAAACGCCGTGTCCGGGCCTGCCCCGGGTGTGTGCCGTTCCTGGCGGAGGGGTGGCCGAGTGGCTGAAGGCGGCGGTTTCCTGCCCCGGGTGTGTGCCGTTCCTGGCGGAGGGGTGGCCGAGTGGCTGAAGGCGGCGGTTTGCTAAACCGTTATAGGGGGTCAACCTCTATCGTGAGTTCGAATCTCATCCCCTCCGCCAACAGGCCCAGCGCCGGTACGAAGCCAATCGCGATCTTGAAGACGACGCGCGGCATCACACAGACAGCGGAGTTGCGCGGCGCCGTCCAGAACACAGGAACCGCCCGCCTGTCGGTAATTCGCAAGGCTTGCCCCACCATGCGGCCGCCCCGAGCGTCTTCGTCCCGGCACCGATCGCCTGCAACGGACTGATGAGACTCGGATTGGTCACCGGATTGCCGACCCGTACGCATACACCGCAGCGCGTTCCTTAATGTCGCTGTCATACAGGTCGGTCGGATGCGGCGACCACGGCGGTGGCCAGATGTCGGATTGGCTATCCAAGATCTGCACGCGATAGCACGCGCCGCCGTCATCCTAGTCAGAATCGCGGACCGGCAGGATGGTATGCCGGCATTGCACCGCGATGCGCACGCTTCGCGGCGCTGCAAATGGCCGCCGCTCCGGGCGTCGAAATCGCCCCGGCTGTCACGGTGGGCAGCCGGCCAACAAAATCCAAATCATTTCCGCAGACCGAACCGCCATCAACGGTTCATTAACCTTCACGGTCTATGTTCCTGATTTGTGCGAGGGGGCACGTCAGACCCGGCAGCAGCCGGGAAAGCCCGCCACCTCGAGACGGAGCCGCAAAGCGAAGAGTCCGTCAGTCGGCCGGCAAAATGCTCAGGCAGCAGGTTCCCGCAGTTCGCGCAACGGCGCAGCGACGCCTGGCGCGAAGGCAGCATGGAGACGACAATGTTCGCGTTCCTGAACAACCTCAGTGCGCTGGCCAAAGATGAGCGTGGCGTGACCGCATTGGAATATGGCCTGATCGCCGGCCTCGTCGCGGTGGTCATCGTGACTTCGGTTACCCAACTCGGCAACAAGCTGGCCGGCACTTTCGCCGCCATCGTCGCCGCGCTGCCCGCCGGTTAGGCAGCCACCCCAGCCCATCGAAAAGGCTCGGTCACCACGGTTTCCAGACATGTTCAGCCGCGCGACCGAAGCGACGTGCTCGTTAATCGACGACCACCAATGCTCAGATACCAGTCGGTCGTACACGCTCGCGCGGCGCCCCCTGTGAAACGCCGCGCCGAAGTTCCAAGGAGAGTAGAGATGCCCCCGTTCCTCGACAATCTCAACGCACTGACCAAGGACGAGCGTGGTGTGACCGCGCTGGAATACGGCCTGATCGCCGGCCTCGTCGCGGTGGTCATCGTGACTTCGGTTACGACGCTCGGCACACAACTTGCCGCCACCTTCGCCGCCATCGTCGCCGCGCTGCCCGCCGGATAGACGGCGACGCCAGCCGGACAACACGAACCGATCGCCATGGCGTCCCGGCAGAGTCTACCCAAGCCGCCACAGCAACGTCCTCGTTAACCGACCGGCAACACTGCTGAGATATCAGCATGTCCTACACATCGCGCGGCGTCGCCTTTGGAGCGCCGTACCAACGCTGACAGGAGACAGAGATGCCCACGTTCCTCAACAATCTCGTTGCACTCGCGAAGGACGACCGTGGTGTGACCGCGCTGGAATACGGCCTGATCGCCGGCCTCGTCGCGGTAGTCATCGTGACTTCAGTTACCCAACTTGGCACCAAGCTTGCCGGCACCTTCGCCGCCATCGTCGCCGCGCTGCCCGCCGGATAAGCGGCCAGCCAGGCGACCGAAACGGTCCGATCGCCATGGCGCCAGCCGAGGTCTCGCACGCCGATGACCAATTCCGCAATGTTGCACTCGATGCTTCTGTTCGCCGCGGCAACAGCTCTGCTGTTCGCCGTGGCGCACGACGTGGCGGTGCGCACCGTCCCCAACCGCGTGTCGCTGATCATCGCGGCAGCAGGGCTGGGTTTGAATGCGCTGGACGGGCAATCGGGACCTGCTCTGTTCGGCGCCAGCCTTGTCTTCGCCGGCTGCTGGTATTGCTGGCGGCGCGGCTGGATCGGCGGCGGCGACGTTAAGCTGCTTAGTGCCTGCACGCTGCTGGTTCCACCCGCCTTGGTACCCGAACTAATCCTAAGTACGGCCATCGCCGGTGCCGCGCTGGCCTTGTTTTATCTTGCTCTCGCGCGACTGCTGCCTAGCGGCCCAACACCACGAGCCACCGGCCTGCTCCGGCGCGTCTGGCGTGCCGAGCGACGCCGGATCCGACGCCGCCTGTCCCTACCGTACGCCTGCGCGATCTCAGCGGGCGTGTTCCTGACTCTGTCTTCCTCGGCTCTCCTCGGATAGCCCGCCATGTCCCTTCGTACAGCCCTGATGGTGGCGATCTTGCTGGGTCTCGGAGGGCTCGGGCTGGTCGGCTGGATTGGTCTCCAGCTTCCTGCCAAGCCAGCGATCGTGGCGGACGCCGCGCCCGCTCCACCGGCCAAGGCGCAGATCCTTGTGGCCGCGCATCCGCTGCGGGCAGGAAGTCTGCTGAAATACGACGACATCCAGCCGCACGAGATTCTGGCTGCCGCGGTGCCCGCAGGAGCCCGCGTAGACACCCCGCAGGCGCGGGCCGACCTGATCGGCTCCATGGTGCGCCGCAGCCTGCAACCACAGGAGACGTTGTTGCCAGCAGACCTGCTGCGGCCGGGCGATCACGGCTTCCTCGCCGCCGTCCTGCGGCCGGGGATGCGGGCCAGCACGGTGGGCGTCGATGCAGTCAGCGGCACCGCCGGGCTGATCTGGCCGGGCGACCATGTCGACGTGATCCTGACGCAGGTGACCGACGACCGGACCTTACCCGCCTCCCACCGTGCCTCGGCCGAAGCGGTGCTGGGTGATGTCCGGGTCATCGCGATCGACCAGCAACTGATGCAGGGCGCCACCGGACCGAGCACTGAGCAAGGCAGCACACATACCGTGACGCTGGAGGTGACCGCCGCGCAGGCCGAGCGCGTGACGCTGGCCGAACGGCTTGGCCATCTCTCGCTCATCGTGCGTGCCGCTGACGCAGCGCCCGAAACACGAGGCGATACGCCCCCTACCACCTGGGGCGGCGATGTCTCGCCGGCACTCAACCAGGGGCGCACCGACGGCCGGATCATGCGGGTCTACCAGGGAACTACCGACGGCAAGGAGTTCCGGTTCTGATGACCAGACCTTACTTGATCATCCGCCGTTTATCGCCGGCCATCTGGCTCTGCTTCGGTCTCGCTGCCCACGCCCAGTCGGCGCAGCCCGCCGACGCGGCCCAGGCGGCCGCAGCGATCGCGCGGGACATTGCCGCGACGTCACTCACGCCGGCGACCGCGCTGACTACCGTCCAAGCGGGCATGAACCTGCATAGTGTGATCTCGGGAGGCGGGCCGTTGGGCACCGTCATTCCGCCTGCCGAAAAGTCCGCCTCCACCGGATATGCCCAAGCGGGTCAAGCAACCCCACCGCACGTGCAAATGCCGGGTGTGCAGGGGCTGGCACTCGAAGCCGGCACCGGCCGGATCGTGTCGCTGGATGCGCCGGCCGCAAGTGTGTTCGCCGCAGACCCGCGCGTGGCGGAAGTGCGTCCCGCCTCGCCGACTTCCCTGTTCGTGCTCGGCGTCGCGCCGGGGCGTACCACGGTCGCAGCAATCGGTGACAACGGTGCGGCGATCGCCCAGTACGACGTAATCGTGCAGCCCTCCAGCTACGCTGCCGCGCAGGCGGCGAGTGCGATCGGCAAGCTGTTGCCTGGGCGTGACGTGCAGGTGGCGGCGCGGCCCAACGGGCTGGTGGTCAGTGGCACGCTCCGGACGGCGGGTGAGGCGGACGAGGCGGTGCAGAC
>JBEKNT010000035.1:0-26661 GCA_049522565.1 Acetobacteraceae bacterium | reverse complement strand
TGACCTGAACAGCATCCATGCGGTGGGCGATGCCTCGCTCGGCCTGGCGGGATCGACCCGCTATGTGTTCACCATCGATACGCCGTCGAACAAGGATTTCGTTGCGGAATGGCGGAAGGAATACGCCACGGAACCCGACGTGTTCGAGGGCGAGCAATACCAGGCGTGCCAGATATTGCAGGCCGGCGTCGAGGCCGCGCAGAGCATCGACGCCGAAAAGCTGCGTCCGGCCCTAGAGAAAGTCGCGATCGACAGCATCAAAGGCCATGTGGCGATGCGCGAATGCGACCACCAGGCGGTGCAGGGCGGCTATATGGTGAAGGTGGAACGTCCGGCCGGTGCCAAGGCCCCCCTGCCGCAGATCATTGCGACCTTCCCCGGCGATGCGATCACCCCCGCCTGCCGCCAGATGACGTTCGATTCATGAGCATACCGCATGTAGATTCCCTCCCCCCTTGTGGGGCCCTGGGCCGCGAAGCGGACCAAGCAGAATGGGGGGTGTGGGCACGTTGCATCGTGGGACGCGCCCCTGTCCCCCCGCCTTTGATCCGCTCCGTGGCCCAATCCCTCAAGCCGAGGGGGAAGAGTCACAACATCCGATCGCCCTGATGGACTTCCTCGGCTTCCTCATCACGCAATGCCTGAACGGACTCTCGCAGGCGGCGCTGCTGTTCTTCCTCGGTGTCGGGCTGACGCTGATCTTCGGCATCATGCGCATCGTCAACTTCGCGCACGGTGCCTTCTTCATGTTGGGTGCCTATGTCGGCTACACTGCCGTGCACCTCACCGGCAGCTTCTGGGCAGCCCTGGTGTTCGCGCCGGTGGCAGTCGGACTGGTCGGCGCCGCCTTCGAGCTCGGCATCTTGCGCCGGCTGTATCGACGCGACGGCAGCGCGTTCCTCATGGTGACATTTGGCCTGACGCTGATTCTGGGCGAGGCGATCCGGCTGGTCTGGGGCGTCGCCGCGTTGGAGGTGCCATCGCCGCAATCACTGTCCGGCATTGTGTTCATCCTCGACGAACCGTTCCCGGTGTATCGCCTGTTCCTCGCCGGCGCCGGCGTGGTCGTGGCGCTGGCGATATGGCAATTCCTGGAGCGCACGCGCCTCGGCCTGCTGATTCGCGCCACGTCGCAGAATGCCGAGATGGTGCACGCGCTGGGCACCGATGTCCGCCTGGTACGCTCCGCCGTGTTTGGCATCGGCTGCGGCCTGGCCGGTATCGGCGGCGTATTCGCCGCGCCGTTAGTGACCGCATCGCTCGGCATGGCCCCCAATGCGGTGATCGACACCTTCGTGATTGTCATCATCGGCGGCATGGGCAGCTTCCCGGGATCGCTGATCGGCGCCCTGCTGGTGGCGTTCGTGCAGGTGTTCGGCACGTACTATTTTCCCGACCTGGCCATGGCGTTCATGTACCTGATCATGCTGGCGGTACTGGTCGTCCGACCCGGCGGATTGCTCGGCAAGGAGGCTTGATGCCCGGCTGGCGCGCGCTTCTGCTAATCGCCGTGCTGCTGGCGGCGGCACCGTTCGGTCTGCCGCTCTATGCGATGACGCTGCTGACCGAGGCGCTGATCCTCGGCCTGTTCGCCATGAGTCTCGACCTGATGGTCGGCTACACGCGGCTCTATTCGTTCGGCCATGCCGCGGCGTACGGGCTGGGAGCCTATGCCGCCGGCAACCTGCTGCTGCACACCGGCCTGCCGCTGGTGTTTGCCGTGCTGCTGGCGGCACTGTTCAGCGGCGTGGTGGCGATCGGTGTCGCCTGGGTATGCACGCTGGCCACCGGCGTGTCGTTCTCCATGCTGACGCTTGCGTTCGCGCAATTGCTCTATGCGATCGCCTTCAAATGGACCGCGGTTACCGGAGCATCGGATGGCTTGGCCGGCATTCCGCGCAGCCCCGGCCCGTTCGGCATCACGATATTCGGCAGCAAGACCGGCTTCTATTATCTGGTTCTGGCGCTGCTGATTGCGGCCTATCTGTTCTGCCGAGCACTGGTCAATTCGCCGTTCGGCGCGGTGCTGCGCGGCATTCGCGAGAACGAGCCAAAGACCCAGGCGCTGGGCTTCAACACGCGGCGCTACAAGATCGCGGTCGTGGCGATCGCCTATGCGCTCGGCGGCTTGGCCGGTGCGTTGTATGCACCGTTTGCCGGCTTCACGAACACCGAGTTGCTGTTCTGGCTGTTTTCCGGCCAGGTGCTGATCATGGTAATCGTCGGTGGCGCGGGCACGCTGGTCGGCCCCATCCTCGGTGCGGCCTTCTTCCTGCTGGTGCAGCAATACCTGAGTTCCTACACCGATTCATGGGCGCTGTTCTTCGGCGCGATCTTCATCGGGTTCGTATTGTTCGCGCCGCAAGGCATCTGGGGACTGGCGCGGCGGGCCCTGCAACCACGCTCCGGCAATGCGGTGTGACGCGATGGCGCTGCTGGAACTCGCCGATCTGACCCGCCGGTTCGGCGGCCTCGTCGCGGTGGATAGCGTGACGATGCAGGTGGAACCTGGCGAAGTACGTGCGGTGATCGGTCCGAACGGGGCGGGCAAATCCACCTTGTTCCACTTGGTCACCGGCGTGCTGAAGCCGACCGCGGGCGAGGTGCGCTTCGCCGGCGAGCGGCTGACCGGTTTGCCGTCGCATCGGATTTGCCAACGCGGCGTCTCCCGCACCTTCCAGATCACCGCCTTGTTTCCGGAGATGACGGCCCGGGAAAACACCCAACTGGCGGCACAGGCGCGACATCCACAGCGCTGGCGTCCGCTGGGCGGTGGACCGGTGTTCGGCACGGCCGCGCGGTACGGCGACGCAGCGTTGGAACGGCTGGGACTGATGCCGATCGCCGATCGTCCGGCCGGATTGTTATCGCATGGCGACCAGCGCCTGCTGGAAGTGGCGATGGCCCTTGCGCAACGACCACGCCTGTTATTGCTCGACGAACCGACGCAAGGATTGTCGGTCGAAGAGACCGCGCAGGCGGTGGCGACGCTGGCCGGATTGCTGTCCGACGGCGACCTCACGGTGTTGCTGGTGGAGCATGATATGGAGGTGGTGTTCCGCCTGGCTCATAAGATCACCGTGTTGCATCGCGGCGCGGTGATTGCCGATGGACCGCCCGAAATGGTGCGTGCCGATGTCGGCGTGCAGGCCGCCTATCTCGGGGGATTCGCCTGATGCTGCATATTGCCGGTCTGCACGCGCATTACGGCGCCAGCCACGTGTTGCAGGGTGTCGATCTCGACGTGCCACGCGGGCGGATCATTGCGATGCTCGGGCGCAATGGCGTCGGCAAAACCACAACGTTGCGTTCCCTGATGGGACTGGTACCGCCATCGGCGGGCCGTATCCTACTGGACGGAGTCGATATTGCCGGCTGGCCGCCGCATCGTGTGGCGCGTGCCGGCGTTGCCTATGTGCCAGAGGGACGCTTGATCTTTCCCGACCTTACGGTGATCGACAACATCCGCGTGGCCGAACGCCGGCCGGCGCAGTCATGGCCGATACCACGCTTGCTCGAACTGTTCCCTGCGCTGGCGGAACGCGCGCGCAATCGCGGCGGTAACCTGTCGGGCGGAGAGCAGCAGATGCTGGCGATCGCGCGGGCGCTGGTGAGCGATCCGAAGCTGTTGTTGTTGGATGAGCCGAGCCAGGGTCTCGCGCCGCTGGTGGTCCGCGAGCTGGCACGGGTGATCCGCCTGCTGGTCGGACAGGGGGTGACGATTCTGCTGGTGGAACAGAATATGAAGCTGGCGGAAGCGGTGGCGGACGAGCTGCATGTAATGGTGAAAGGGCGGCTGGTTTATGGCGCCTCGCCAGAGCAATTTCGCGGCGAGGAAGCGGACATACGCAGCCGGTACCTGACAGTATGATGGCCCATGACGGGAAGCAAGGGAGTGACGCGATGCATGACGACGACCTGCCGATCGTCGACGCCCATCACCATCTTTGGGACCTGGAAGGCCCCATTCGCTACCCGTGGCTGACCGACAGCAGCCACATGTTCCTGGGCGACTATTCGCGCTTTCGCCGCAGCTATCTTCCTGACGAGTACCGCCGCGACTCGGCGTTGCACAATGTCATTGCAACAGTGCATGTCGAAGCCGAGTGCGACCGTAGCCAACAGGTCGCGGAAACCGCGTGGGTAGCAGCAATGCACGCGCAACACGACATGCCGAACGCGATCGTCGCGCATGCCTGGGTGGACACGCCGAACGCCGAGGAAATCATCGCCGCGCAGTGCAAGTTTCCGCTGGTGCGCGGCGTGCGTAGCAAACCGGTCATCGCCGACGGGCCGAACGGCAGTGTGCGCGGACAGCCGCGCAGCTTGCAGGACCCGAAGTGGCGGCGCGGCCTGGGATTGCTGGAGCAATATGGCTTGTCCTGGGATCTGCGCGTGCCCTGGTACCATCTGGAGGAAGCCGCGGAAGTCTGCCGCGAGCATCCCGGCATGCGCATCGTGCTGAACCATACCGGCTATCCGCTCGACCGTTCACCAGAGGCGATTGCCGTATGGCGGCACGGCATGCAGGCGCTGGCAGCCTGTCCGAATGTCTGGTGCAAGATCTCCGGGTTCACCGTTAAGAACCAGCCCTGGACTGTGGCGTTACACGGACCGATCATTCGCGAGACGATCGCGATGTTCGGCGTTGATCGCTGCATGTTCGCTTCCAACTATCCGGTAGACGGGGTGAAGGCGAGCTGGGACTGGATATTTCGGTGTTTCAAGCAGATCACCGCCGATCTGCCAGACGCCGACCGCCGCAAGTTGTTCGCCGACAACGCCGTGGCATTCTATCGCATTGAATTGCCGTCAGGGGAAAACTGACATGGACCTGCATTTGCGAGGCAAGACGGCGCTGATTACCGGCGCTTCGAAGGGCATCGGCTACGCCGCGGCCGAGGCGCTGGCGGAAGAAGGCGTGAACGTCATCCTGGTGTCACGCACGCAGGCGGACCTGGACGCGGCGCGTGACAGGATCGCAGCGCGGCACAATGTACGTGCCGAGGCACACGCGTTCGATATCTCCGACAGTCGCAATGTCGATCGGTTGGCGGACCAGCATCCGGACATCGACATCCTGGTCAACAATGCGGGGGCAATTCCCGGCGGGAACCTGCAGGAAATTACCGAGGATCGGTGGCGCGCGGCGTGGGACCTGAAAGTCTACGGCTATATCAATATGTGTCGCCGATTCTATGCGTTGATGAAGCAGCGCGGGCACGGCGTGATCGTCAATGTGCTCGGCATGGCAGGCGAGCGCATGGATTCCAGCTACATCGCCGGTTCGACCGGCAATGCCGGACTGATGGCGTTCACCAAGGCGCTGGGTGGCACCGCGTCCGCGGACAAGCTGCGCGTGGTCGGGATCAATCCGGGCGCGGTTGCCACCGACCGGCTGGTGACGATCATGAAGCAACGCGCGATGGACCGGCTGGGAGACGAAAACCGCTGGGAGGAACTGATGAAACCGCTGCCCTATGGCCGCGCTGGGACGCCGGAGGAAATCGGCTGGATGGTCGCATTTCTTGCTTCCGACCGCTCGGCCTATACCGGCGGCACGATCATCACGATCGATGGCGGTGCCGCCAACCGTGGACCGATGTTCTAACGCAACACATCCCCGGACGCGGGTGAGGGGCGTTACGCACGACATGCCGGTGCGGCTCTCCCCTCACCCTTGACCCGTCGCATCTCGACCTCTCCCGCGAAGCGGGAGCGGTGTACTCAACTCACCCCCCAATCACCTTTTCAGCGCGCAGCCTCGCGATCTCCTCCGCCGAATACCCATGCTCGCGCAGGATCGTTTCGCTGTGCTCGCCCAACGCCGGCGCCACGCCGCGCGGCGAACCGTCCGCGAATACCGGCAGCCCGATCAGGTTCGGCATCGGCATCGCCTGCGGCACCTGCGGATGTTGCAGCCACGCCACCGCGCCGCTCTCCTCCACATGTTTCTGCCGCAAGAATTCCGTATAGCTATTCAACTGCTCATGCATCACGCGCTGCGCCGCCAGGCGCGACGACACCTCGGCCGTCGGCAATGATGCAAGCAACGGACGAATCACCGCGTTGATCTCCGCCGCATGCTCTCGCCGGCCTTCTACAGTCTGTAGCAGCGGGTCCGTCGCGAAGAGCGGCAGATCCATCGCTGTGCAGTACGCGACCCACTCGAACGGCCGCACCACAGTCACGGAAATCCATCCGTCGGACGTGCGGTGCACGCCGTTGGGGGGCACTACCGGCGTGACAACACCGCCTTCCAGGTACGACGACATCAGCCGCACGACTTGCAGACTTGCGGCACCCTGCATCAGGCTGGCCTCGATATGCCGTCCGCGCGCCATGTCGCGTCGCGCATGCAACGCCGCCGCAACAGCGGTGAACGCGTACAACGCCGTGCTCATATCGATCGAGATGATCGGGATGCGGTGCGGTACGCCGTCCTCGCCCTTGTTCTCCGCCATCAGCCCGGTATAGGCCTGCAACACCGGGTCCATCGCCGGCCGTTCCGCCAGCGGCCCGGTCTGGCCAAATCCCGAGATCGATACGTAAAGGATGCGCGGCTCGCGTTCCGCCACATCGGCATAGCCGAAGCCCAGCCGCTCGATCACGCCAGGCCGAAAGCCTTGCAGGAACACATCGGCGCCGGCGATCAGGCGCCACAGCGCTGCGCGCCCCACCTCCTGCTTCAGGTCGAGCGCGATGGAACGCTTGCCCAGATTGGAAGGAATCGAATACGCCGTGTTGTCGCCGTAACGCACGCCCAACCCCCGGCTCCAGTCGCCGCTTTCCGTAGGCTCCACCTTGATGACATTGGCGCCATACTGCGCCAGCAGCATCGCGCAATACGGACCGGCCACACCCTGGCTGAGATCGACCACCTTCAGGCCCGCATAGGGCGCCTCGTAACTCATGCCGCGATTCCTCCCCCCGGTTGCCGCCGCCTGGCAGTGCGGGCAAGCTTGCGCGCCACAAGCTGACTTGAACAGGAGGAGACCGAGATGATCCACGTACTCGCCATCATCACGACGAAGCCCGGAATGCGCGACCAGGTGCTGGAAGCGTTCCGCGCCAACATGCCAGCGGTGCATGCCGAGGCAGGCTGCATCGAATACGGTCCGGTGATCGATGCCGACTTCCCGGGGGCGAAATACGGTCCCGATACGTTCGTCGTGGTCGAGAAATGGGAGAGCGCCGATCATCTCAAGGCGCACGCGGCGTCGCCGCATATGGCGGCGTATGGTGCGAAGACGCGCGAGTTGCTCGCCAATCGGGAAATCCACGTCATGGCCCCGGCCGGGTAGGCACATTGATCCCGCCCTCTCCCGCGCCAGCGGGACAGGGCGGAATGAGGCGCGCAGGGAGAAGACAATGGATCTCAGCCTGTCCGACAAGCATCGCGACCTGCAATTGCAAATCCGCAGCTTCATCCAGCAGCATGGCCACAAATCGCCGAAAGTTGGCGGCGGGCGCAAACGGCCGGACCAGAAGACGCTGGATTGGCAGAAGCTGCTGGTGGAGCATGGCTATGCCGGCCGCACCATTCCGCGCGAGTACGGCGGCTTCGGCGCGCCGACGGACGTGATGGAAACCGCGGTGATCGCTGCCGAGTTCGCCCATGCGAATGTCTATGCCGGCCTCACCAACCAGGGCATCTCCATGCTGGTGCCGACGTTGTTAGAGGTGGGTACCGAACAGCAGAAGCGCCAATGGATCGGCCCGACCATCCGTGGCGAGGTCATCTGGTGCCAGGGCTATTCCGAGCCTGGCTCCGGCAGCGACCTCGCCAACGCGCAGACCAAGGCGGTGCTGCAGGACAGCCACTGGATCGTCAACGGCCAGAAGATCTGGACCAGTTCCGCGCACTATGCCGACTGGATGTTTCTGCTCTGCCGCACCGAGCCGGACAAGCCGAAGCATGAGGGTCTGTCTTATCTTTTGCTGTCGATGCAGTCGCCGGGCCTGGAGGTGCGGCCGCTGAAGACCATGACCGGCCGCAGCGAATTCAACGAGACGTTCTTCACCGACGTGAAGGTGCCGGCGGACCAGATCGTGGTTGGCCGCGGCAAGGGCTGGTATGTCGCCAACGTCACGCTGAAGCACGAACGGCTGATGATCGGCGACGCCGGCAAGATGACGCACCGGCTGGAGCAACTCGTACACCTGTTGCAGAATACCGAGATCGATGGCCGCAAAGTGATCGCCATCGCCGAATACCGCGACCGGCTGCTGAAACTGCAAGGCGAGGTGCTGGCCTGGAAGGCGCATAATCTCCGCCTGCTGACCGAGGCCGCGCAGGGCATCGATTCCGGCGTCAAGCGGATGATCGTCAAGTATGGAGGGACCATGCTGGGGTTCCGGCTGGCGTCGCTGGCGGTAGACGCGCTGGGCGCGGCGGGGCTGCCCTATGAACCGCAGGGCGAGGACGCCGAGGACGACGACGCCACCACCTGGAACATCGACTACATCTACGATGTTGGGCTGATGATCGGTGGGGGTTCGAACAATATCCAGAAGAATATCATCGGCGAACGCGGCCTCGATCTACCGCGTGAGCCAAAGGTGCAGACCGCCGCTGCGATCGGGAGACCCTGATGGAATTCGCCCTCGGCCAGGAGCAGCGCCTGTTCGATGATTCGTTGCGGGGTTACCTGGCGGACCGACTGCCGATGGAACGGCTGCGCTCGCTGGCGGAAACCGGCAACGGCTTCGACACCGAATTGTGGCAGGGGCTGACCGAACTCGGGTTGCACGGCCTGCTGGTGCCGGAACGGTTTGGCGGCGCCGGGCTTGGCGTGCTGGACGCGGCGGTGGCTGCCGAGGCGCTGGGCAACGCCGCCGCGCCGCTGCCGTTTGCCGGCACGGTGATGGCGACGCTCGCGTTCATGCTGTGCGCGACTGAAGCGCAGCAGGGCGACCACCTGCCGTCGATCGCAGCCGGTGAATCTCGTTTCGCCGTCGGGTTCGCCGGTCTCGCCGGCCAGACCGGCGCCGCGAGCGTGACGCTGGACGGCGATCGCCTCTCCGGCCGGCTGACCGCGGTGATGGACGCCGGCGCACCGACGCACCTGTTGGTCTTCCTGCGCGACGGCACCGCAGCGGTGACGGACGCCGCCGCCGCGACGCAGACCATGCATCGCAGCCTCGATCGCACCCGGCCGCTGACCGACATCACGTTCGACAACGCACCGGCGCAACGGCTGGACGCCGCCAACGACAAGCTTGCGGCGGCGCGGCGCGTGCTGGACGCCGGGCGGATCATGCTGGCCGCGGACACACTCGGCGCAGCACAGCACATGCTGGATCGCGCGGTGGCCTATGCCAAGGAGCGCGTGCAGTTCGGCCGCATCATCGGCAGCTTCCAGGGCGTGAAATACATGCTGGCGGATTGCGTAACGATGCTGGAGCCGTGCCGCGGCCTGGTCTGGTACGCCGCGCATGCGCAGGATGCGATGCCGGACGAGGCGCGGCTGACCGCGCTGCACGCCAAGGCGCATCTTGGCGATGTCGGCCGGGATGTCGCCCGCATTGCCACAGAAGCCCATGGCGGCATGGGGTTCACCGACCTGCTTGGTCTGCACTACTGGTTCAAGCGCATCAGCTTCGACCGCCAGGTGCTCGGCGGACCGGAACGCTGCCGCGAGGAAGCCGCCGAACTGCAAGGTTGGACATTGCATGCCTGACATCGATATCGCGCCGCTGCGCGCGCAACTCGGCCGCAAGATCGTCGATGAGGACGTGGCGACCGAGGCACCCCTACGCGGCATGACCGTCACGTTCGATCGCGACGAACCGCCGCCGCGGCACGGCGAACCGGTGCCGCCCGGCTGGCACCTGGCGTATTTCCCGGAAGCGACGCGGCGGCGCGAACTTGGCGAGGACGGGTTGCCGCTGGAACGCGGCGCCTTGCCGAAAATGCCGTTGCCCCGGCGCATGTATGCCGGCGCGACGCTTACCTTCCACGCGCCGATCCTGGTCGGAGATGCATTGCGGCGGGAAACCGAATTCAGCGACGTGCAAGTGCGTCGGGGCAGCACGGGCACGCTGATCCTCGCCACGCAGACGCGGCGCATCTACACGCCGCGCGGCCTGGCGATCACCGAAGACGGGCACAGCGTGTTTCGCGAGGCGGTACCTCCCGGCGCGCAATCGGGCATTCCGAAGCGCGAGACTCCACCGGAAGCTACGGTCTGGCGACGCGTGCTGGCGCCCGACGCGGTAACGCTGTTCCGCTACTCCGCGTTGACGTTCAATCCGCATCGCATCCATTACGATCGGCCCTACGCCATGGGGGTCGAGGGCTACCCCGGCCTGGTGGTGCACGGACCGTTCTCGCAACAATGTCTGCTCGATCTGCTGCGCGATTCCGTGCGGCGGCCGATCAAGCGTTTCGAACTGCGTGCCCGCGCGCCGTTGTTCGATACCGCACCGTTCAGCGTGGTGGGCCGGCCGGTGGGCGATGCCGCCGCGGAACTCTGGGCGATGACACCGGAAGGCACCATCGCGATTCAGGCGACCGCGACGCTGGGTTAGGGCTGCAGACGACCCAGCCGCGCCTGGCGCGCGAGGCGCGGTCCCTTGGCGACCGACAACATCACGTCCATGTCGGCCAGCAGACGGTCAAGCGCCGCGTCACCAGGCGGTCCGAACTGTGTTTGATGCGTGCGCACGCGGTGCAGCAGTTCCGCCGCCAGAACATGCAACCCGACCAGCGTCGCGGCCTTGTCGGCCAGGCGGTTCGCGTCCAACGCAGCGACCACCGCCTCGGCAGCGTCGGCGAAGACCGCGGTAAGCGCGGTGATCGCGCCGAGCGACAACGCTGCATCGTCGTTGACCTCGCCTTGCGTCGCGAGCCGCATCCACAGGAAGCGAAAGGCGCCGAGCAGGGAAAAAGTGCCGACAGTGTCTTCGATGTCGCGGAACGGGAGGGCCATGGTTTCGTAAGCGGCCCCCTCGGGTCCGAGCAATGCCGAACGTGGTACGTGCACGTTGTCCAGCAGCAGGCCGCAATGACGCGACGGGCGCAATGCGTGGAACGCGGGCATGTCCTTCAGCGTCACGCCGGGCGCGTCGTGCGGCACCAGCAAGGCGCTGTAACGCTTGCGGCCGTTGTCTTCCGCAGTGATCGCCAGCACGACGAAAACATCGGCCAGCGGGCCGTTGCTGACCCATGCCTTCTCGCCGGTGATGCGGAATCCGTTGCCGTCCGGTTCGGCCCGCGTGGTCAGGAGTTTCGGGTGCGCCCCGACGCGAGGTTCGGAGATCGCAACGGACGCCGCGCGTCCCAGCCACGACGCGCGTTGGGCTGCGTCACCGAAGCCGGCGATGAACCACCGCGCCACCATCTGGCGTCCGCCCCACACGCCGGAGACGCCAGGAAGGCCGGTGCGTTCGGTCAACGCCGCTTTCGTGCGTGCGATCGCTGTGTAGGTGGCAGCGGGGGACAGCAGGCCGGCTTCCGCCATGCCGTCGAACGGATCGCGTTCCAGGTCGGCACAGCGTGCCAGCCACGTATCGATTTGTCCGGCGATATTGTTCGATGCCGCCCCTGCGAAAGTTCGACCCATTGCCGCGCCCTTTGCAACGTCGTGACCGGGGTTGAAGCCGGACAACGATCGTAGCACCAGTGCCGGTATAGATGCCCGGGTCAAGCCCGGGCATGACGATGGGGCGCAAGCCCGGGCATGACGAGGTCCCCGCGGTCCCCATTGCCAACCCACACCACCCAGGGTGTAGCCTGCCCCCGTCCTGACCCGGACCCACGAAATCAGGAGGACCGGCCATGCTGCTCGGCTATTTCGCGATGCCCTCGCACCCCCCGGAGAGGGGCTTGAAGGAAGGCCACGACTGGGACTTGCAGACGCTGCGCTGGCTCGACGAACTCGGCTACGACGAGGCCTGGATCGGCGAGCATTACACCGCGCCGTGGGAGCCGCATCCCTCGCCCGATCTGCTGATCGCCCAGGCGCTGCTGCAAACGAAACGCCTGCGCATCGGTCCCGGCGGCTTCCTGCTGCCCTATCACCACCCCGCCGAACTCGCGCACCGGGTGGCAATGCTCGACCACTTGTCCGAGGGGCGGCTGAATTTCGGCGTCGCCGCATCGGGGCTGCCAACCGACTGGGCGATGTTCAACGTGGACGGCATGGCCGGTGTCAACCGCGAGATGACGCGTGAGGCGCTCGACATCATCCTGCGGTTGTGGAGCGATGAACCGACCTTCACCCACACCGGGAAATTCTGGACGGTGACGAAGCCGGAGCCGATGTTCGGCTTCCTGAAGCCGCACATTTATCCGGTGCAGCGGCCGCATCCGCCGATTGGCGTCGCCGGGTTCTCGAAGAGTTCGGACACGTTGAAGCTGGCCGGCGAACGCGGGTTCCTGCCGCTGAGCCTCAACCTCAATCCGGCCTATGTCGCCAGCCATTGGGAAGCGGTGGAGATCGGCGCCGCCCGTTCCGGCCGCACCGCGAACCGTAACGACTGGCGACTGGTGCGCGAGGTGTTCGTCGCCGACACCGACGCCGAGGCGTGGAAGCTGTGCGTGGACGGCATGATGGGCCGCATGATGCGCGAATACTTTCTGCCGCTGCTTGGGAATTTCGGATTCCTCGAATATCTCAAGCACGATCCGAACGTGGCGGATTCCGATGTCACGCCGGAATATTGCGCCAGGCACAACTGGCTGGTCGGCTCGCCGGCGACGGTGGCGGCGAAGCTGGAGCGCATCTACCACGAGGCGGGCGGGTTCGGCGGTCTGCTGGTGTTCGGCTTCGACTATTTGGAGAATCCGCAGGCCTGGCACCGCTCATTACAACTGTTCAAGGAGGAAGTGGCGCCGCGGGTTGCGCACCTTGTGCCGGGCAGGAAGGCGGCGGCGGCGTAAACCCGCTGACGCCAGCCACGTCATGCCGACGCAGGTCGGACCCATGTTGACTGGGTCCCGCTTGCGCGAGGATGGCGTGGGCAGACGATCAGCGTGCAGCCTTGTTTCGCGACTGGCGAGTCATGGCCCGCCGGTTCGGTGCACCAAATCGGCAGTGCGCAGTAAGCGATGGCACAGCCTGGCAAAGGCGAAAACGCGCCGCCCACTCGCCCCGCACCGGGGAATCTGGTAGCGTGGAGGGATGTCACGCGTTCTGCACCGTTCCGGCGCCATTCCGCCCGTCGCTGTCACCGGCGAGGGCATCTATCTGCATCTCGCTGACGGGCGCAGGATCATCGACGCGTCCGGCGGTGCGGCGGTCGCCTGCCTCGGCCACGGCAACCGGCGCATTTCCGACGCGATCGGCCGGCAGGCGGCAACGATGGCCTATGCCCATACCGGCACGTTCAGCAGTCAGCCGGCCGAGGACCTCGCGGACATCGTGCTCGACGGTGAACCCGGCGGGCTGAGCCACGCGTATTTCTGTTCGTCCGGCTCGGAGGGCACCGAGGCGTCGTTGAAACTGGCACGGCAATACTTTGTCGAAATCGGCCAGCAGCAGCGCGTGCATTTCATTGCCCGCCGGCAGGGCTATCACGGCAACACGCTCGGCGCGCTGGCGGCGGGCGGCAACATGATGCGGCGCGCGATCTACGAGCCGATCCTGTCGCCGGCGTTCAGCCTGGTGTCGCCGTGCTTCGCCTATCGTTTCAAGTGCGACGACGAATCGGACGCGCAGTATGTCGATCGGCTGGCGGACGAACTGGAGGCCGAGTTCCAGCGGCTCGGCCCCGACACGGTTGCCGCCGTGCTGGCGGAAACCGTGGTCGGCGCGACCACCGGCTGTGTCACCGCCTTGCCGGGCTATTTCCAACGCGTGCGCGCGATCTGCGACCGCCACGGCGCATTGCTGATCCTCGACGAGGTGATGTGCGGCATGGGCCGCACCGGCACGATGCACGCCTGGGAACAGGAAGGCATCACGCCGGACTTGCAGGTGGTGGCGAAGGGTTTGGGCGGTGGCTACCAGCCGATCGGCGGCGTGCTGATCGGGCGCAGGATCGTGGACGCCATCGCGCAAGGCTCCGGCAGCTTCATGCACGGCCACACCTACCAGGCGCACCCGGTCGCCTGTGCTGCCGCCCTGGAGGTGCAGCGAATCATCCGGGGCGACAACCTGCTGGAGAACATCCGCGCCATGGGGGCGCGACTGGAAACCGCGTTGACCGAGCGCTTCGGCAACCATCGCCATGTCGGCGACATTCGTGGCCGCGGCCTGTTCTGGGCGCTGGAGTTTGTCACGGATCGCGGGACAAAAAAGGAGTTCGATCCGGCGCTGAAGCTGAACGAACGTGTCAAGCGCGAGGCACTCACGCGCGGGCTGGCAATCTACCCGATGGGCGGCACGATCGACGGGCGGCGCGGCGACCACGTGCTGATCGCCCCGCCCTATATCGCAACGCCCGCCGATATCGACACGATCGTCGATCAGCTTGGCGATGCGGTGGACGCGGCAGTGTAGTACCAACCGCCCACCGTCATGGCCGGGCCTGACCCAGCCAACTGCCCCTCGCTCTTCCGTGCGTCGATGGCCGGGTCAAGTCCGGCCATGACGGTGGGCGTGCCTGTGTCCATGATCCTGCGAAGTAGTCGCATCATTCCGCCGCCTGCTTGACCTCCGCCGCGCAGCCGCCAAATTGCGTGCCATGCGCAATTTCTCGGACCTGACCGAACGCGAAGTCCTCGCCCTGGCGATCGCCAACGAGGAAGAGGACAACCGCATCTACACCGACATCGCCGAGGGGCTGCGGGCGGAGTATCCCGGCAGCGCCAAGGTGTTCACCGAAATGGCCGAAGAAGAGAGCGGACACCGGCACCGCTTGCTCGAGCTGTACCGGGCGAAATTCGGCGAGCACATCCCGCTGATCCGCCGCCAGGACGTGCGCGGCTTCATCCAGCACAAGCCGGTCTGGCAGATCCTGCCGCTGAATCTCGACGAAGTGCGCAACCTCGCCGAGAGCATGGAAACCGAGACGCAGCAGTTCTACCGCCGCGCCGCCGCACGCAGCGAAGATGTTTCGGTCCGGCAGCTTCTCGGCGACCTGGCCGAGGCCGAAGTCCAACATGAGCACCGCGCGGAGCAATTGAGCGACGAGAACCTGCCGGAGAACGTGCGGCGCAGCGAGGACGTGCACGCCCGCCGCGCCTTCGTGCTGCGGTTCATTCAACCCGGCCTGGCGGGGCTGATGGACGGCTCGGTCTCCACCCTGGCGCCGGTGTTTGCCGCCGCGCTGGCCACGCAGAACACCTGGCAGGCGTTTGTCGTCGGGCTTGCCGCGTCGATCGGCGCCGGCATCTCCATGGCTTTCGCCGAGGCGCTGTCGGACAACGGCAGCCTCACCGGCCGCGGCGCGCCTCTGTTGCGCGGCGTCATTACCGGAGCGATGACCACGCTCGGCGGCATCGGGCATACGCTGCCGTTCCTGATCCCCGCGTTCTGGACCGCGATGGCCGTGGCCGTCGGCGTGGTGGTGGTCGAACTCGGCGTGATCAGTTGGGTACGGTGGAAGTACATGGACACGCCGCCGCTGTATGCGACATTGCAGGTCGCGTTCGGCGGGGCGCTGGTGTTCGGCTGCGGGATCCTGATCGGCAGCAGTTAGGAGGCGTCAGACCAGAATCAAATCGATTGATGGCGGAGGATCGCTTCCCTTGTCATGCCGATGCAGACCTTGGTCGTGTCATCTCTGACACGGTTCTTGCCGGACGACCGCCTGGTGTACTGACGATTATGTTGCGATCCGATGGCCGGTTGCCCTGTGCCGCCGCCGGGGTAGATGCGCAGGCGGGATTCGCAACGAAGACACCAAGGCGCAGGGGAATAATCCTTGGTGCCTTTGGGTCTTGGCGGTGATTCCTGGCTGCCGGGCTTCGGCGGCCGGGATCGCCGCGTTGTTGTCACCACACCAGGGATCGCTCGATGCTCCTGTCTATCGTCGACGAACCTGCCAGGCAGGGCGTTCGCCACGCGCCGACCACGATCGTTCTGCACTGGCTCACCGCGGTGCTGGTGGCGTCGTTGTGGACGATCGGCCAGACCATCGATTTCACGCCCAGAGGGCCGCTGCGCACCGACTACCGCTCGCTGCACATCGTGCTCGGCGTCACGCTCGGTATCGTACTGATCATCCGGCTGGTGTGGCGTGTGACACGGGGTGGCATGCTGCCGGCGTTGCACCGAGGGCCGCTGCTGGCGATCGCCCGCGCGACGCATTGGGTGCTGTATGCACTGATGCTGGCGACGGTGGGGCTGGGAGCTGCGAATGCCTCGGTGCGTGGCGATGCACTATTCAATCTGGTTCGCGTTCCACACCTGGTTCTCGGCGACCGCGCCCTGGTGCATCGGATCGGCGACTGGCACGCGCTGGCGGCCGATGCCGTGCTGATTGTCGCCGGTCTGCACAGCGGAGCGGCGCTGTTCCACCACGTCGTGCTGCGCGACGCCACGCTGCGCCGCATGCTGGCCTGGCCGCCGCGCTGACGGCGCACCGATTCGCCAAGGTCCGGGCCTCGCCTTACATCGTGGTCCTGCCGGCAAAGCCCGGCATGGCCGACCAGGGAGGCGCACCATGAAGGCACTGACGCAAGCGCAAGTGGAGTCCTATCGCTACAACGGCTTCCTGTTTCCCGTCCCGGCGCTGACGCCGGAGGAAGTCGCGACCTGCCTCGCCGGGCTCGGGCGGTTGGAAACGGCGTTGGGCGCGCCGGTCGCCGAGGCGGATATCAAATGGCGCTCGCACGCCTATGCGCATTCCCCCTGGTTCAACACGCTGATCCGCCATCCCCGCATCCTCGACGCGGTGGAGGATCTGATCGGCCGCGACATCCTGGTGTGGACCAGCACGTTCTTCATCAAGGAGCCGCACTCGCCGACCTTTGCCGCGTGGCATCAGGACGGCACCTATTTCGGCCTGGAGCCGCATGAGCAGGTGTGTGCGTGGGTGGCGCTGACCGATGCGAGCGCGCAGGCGGGGTGCATGGAGCAACTGTCGAGCCGGGGTGCGCCTCGGCAGTTGCGCCACGCGCCGCTGGGCCTGGCGCACAGCATCAACCGCGCCGGCCAGACCATCATGGAGCCGTTCGACGAGTCGGCACCGGTGGCGATGGCGCTGACCGCGGGGTCGTTTTCCTTGCATCATGAACTGGCCGTGCACCGGTCGGCGCCGAACAACGCTTCGCACCGACGGGTGGGGATCGGGCTGAACTATATTCCGCCGCATGTGCGGGTGAACGGGCCGGTGCGGCTGAAGGCGATGCTGGTGCGGGGGGAGGATCGGTTTGGACACTTCGACCTGATCGATCCGCCGGCGGCCGAGCGCGACGCCACGGCGCTGGCGGTACATCAGGAGGTCAGCGACCGGTATCGGGAGAATTACAAGATCCAGGTGCAGCGGCATGAGGCGTTGTACGCGGGGGCGTAGGCGCAGGAGCAGATGCGAAATCCCGGGCATGGCATGCTGCCGCAATGAGCGTCCGCAACCTGGCCGTCTTTACCGTCTGTTCCAACGACGACGTACCGTCGGCCAAGGGTTTGCTGCAAAGGGTAATCCGGCGGCAGTCCTGCTCGCCGCCCGACCGGTGCCGGCGTGATGGGGTGTGAGATGCGCCACGCCACACGGCGCGCGTTTTCCGGTAGAGAGCAGCGAACGCCGTATCATCCGCATTGCCGATGATGCCCGGTTGGCCGTATGAGTCCGCCGCGCCCGGAGGTTACGCATGAAGTACCTGCCGCTCGTCATGACCCGAGGCCTATTGCTCGCGCAGCTTGTCCGCGAGTCTTCGCAGGATCCGCGGCGGTACCGGTCGTGCGGCTGTTGCGGCGCGCGGATGGCGATCACGCCGGATCGGTCCGAACAGATGGCGCGCTGCCCGGGCTGCCTGCGCGTTCAGCGCGTGGCCGAGGACGGGGAGGACCCATGGCGGCTGACCCCCGCCTCGGCCGAAGCGTTGCGCCGGACCAAATCCTGGGTGCGGTGGGTTTAGCCGGTTGCGCGGCCTTGGCACGGCCCGCCGTCGCCGACAGAGCCGAGCAAAAGGAACTTCGGTACACCAGGGTCGACAAGTCGTGCCATTATGGCGTCGTACGCGCCGTCCACCACCTTGAAATACCACGCCATCAGCGACGCCGCGGCCGAACTCGGCAGCGTAGAGGCGATTGGCGGAACCCTCATCGGGTGCCAACCGAAGTTGTTCGGCGGCGCGCCGCAGTGCCTGTCACGGTAGAGTCCGCCGTAACGTCGATCAATGGGCGCCAGAATAGAAGCAAGGAAGCAAGAATTATTTGTTACAGATGCATACAGATGCATCGTGCGACTTCAACGTTGCGTCACGATAACACCTCGCTGAACAGCGTGGCGATGTTGCCGCCGCTTTCGATGATGACCGAGCGCAATTCCCGCCATAGCGGGTCACCCGGCACGATGCCGAGATCCTGGCAGATATCGGCGATAACGCACCGATCGAGCGGCGGCGAACCTCGGCCGCGATGGCCCAGGCGTGGACAGGTAAGCGAGGCGCGAAGCGGCATCGTCGGCACGCCGGGCCGCTGGTGGGCGGCGCGCGGTCGGCGATGAGATGGCGCGCTGCTGCGCGCAGGTGCGGCCTTCGGACGCGCGGCGCGACTGGGGCCCGATCATGCTTCGCGGTGGGAATTTAAACTATTCCCGTATATCAGGGGTGCGATACCGAAAATCGTTTCCTATGACGCCAACGACGTGCCTCTCGCTAGCAAGCCAGCCCAATAGCGACGTTTGCCGGGAGCTGCCGCGCCCCTTGGTCGACGCGGCGCGAATGTCACGCATGACCGCACCTCATTCGCGGATCGCTGATGGCTCCGGCATCTGGACCGTCCGCCGTTCCGGATTGCGGAATGGCCCACACTGGGCCCGGGCCCCGATGTCGGCAACCGACGATCCCACCGGCCCGCGGCCCATCGCGCCAAGGCGCTCCCTCCGGTCCCCCCGCCGTGCTACGTTCCGCGCAGAATCGAACCTGTTCCGGAGAAACGCCCCATGGACGCACCCAAGCCGCGCAACCCCGGCGAGGTGACCGACCGCAACCTCGCGCTGGAACTCGCCCGCGTCACCGAGGCCGCGGCGATCGCCGCGTCCCGCTGGATCGGCAAGGGCGACAAGAACGCAGCCGACGGCGCCGCGGTGGAGGCGATGCGCCGCTCGTTCGACACCATCGACATCGACGGCACCGTGGTGATCGGCGAAGGCGAGATGGACGAGGCGCCGATGCTGTTCATCGGCGAGAAGGTCGGCGCCGGCGGTCCCGCGATGGACATCGCCGTCGATCCGCTGGAGGGCACCACGCTGACCGCCAAGGGCGGCCCCAATGCCCTCGCCACCATCGCGCTGGCGGATCACGGCAACTTCCTGCACGCGCCGGACATCTACATGGACAAGATCGCCGTCGGCGGCAGCCTGCCGGATCACATCATCGACCTCGATGCGTCCGTCGCGACCAACCTGCGCAACCTGGCGAAGGCGAAGAACTGCGCCGTGTCGGACCTGGTCGCCTGCATCCTCGACCGCGATCGCCACAAGGAGCTGATCGCCAAGACACGCGAGGCCGGCGCTCGTATTATGCTGATCAGCGACGGCGACGTGGCGGGCGTGATCGCCACCACGATGCCGGATTCGGGCGTCGATATCTATCTCGGCTCCGGTGGCGCGCCGGAGGGCGTGCTCGCCGCGGCCGCGCTACGTTGCGTCGGCGGCCAGATGCAAGGCCGCCTGATGTACGAGGACGACGCGCAGATCGAGCGGGTGCGCTCGATGGGCCATGCCGATCCGAAGCGCGTCTTCACCTGCGAGGAGATGGCCAAGGGCGACGTCATGTTCGCCGCGACCGGCGTCACCACCGGGGCGATGCTGCGCGGCGTGCGGATCTTCGGCCAGGGCGCGGTCACCCACTCGGTGGTGATGCGCAGCCGGTCCGGCACCGTGCGCTACATCGAGGCGCATCATAACTTCTCCACCAAGTACTGGGGCCATTGGGCGCCCGAGTAATGGAGCCGGTGCTCGGCGTCGGCCGCAGCCTGGCCGGCCGGCGCTGGGTGTGGCGCGTCGGCGAGGATCGCGTCGGGCTCGGCATCGCCCAGCGCATCGGCGTGCCGGAGATCGTCGGCCGGCTGCTGGCGGCGCGCGGCGTGGGGATCGAGGCGGCGTGCGACTTCCTGGATCCCACCCTGCGCGTGCTGCTGCCCGACCCGTCGGTGCTGACCGACATGGACGCCGCCGCCGACCGCCTTGCCCGTGCGGCGCTGAACGGCGAGACGGTGGCCGTGTTCGGCGACTACGACGTGGACGGCGCGTGCAGCGCGGCGCTGATGACCACGCTGCTGCGCGACCTGGGCTGCACCGTGCACCCCTACGTGCCGGACCGCATGACCGAGGGCTACGGCCCCAACGCCCCCGCCCTGCGCAAGCTGGCGGCGCGTGGCGCCACCCTGATCGTCTGCGTCGATTGCGGCACCGCCGCCGCCGAGGCGCTCGACGCGGTGCGCGGCGTGGCCGACGTGATCGTGCTGGACCACCACAAGGCGGAAGGACCGCCGCCGGCGGTGCTGGCCACGGTCAATCCGAACCGGCTGGACGACCGGTCCGGCCTGACCGCGCTGTGCGCCGCCGGCGTCGCCTTCCTGACCGCCGTTGCGACGTTGCGCGCGTTGCGCCGGCACGGCTTCTTCGCCCAGCGCGCCGCCCCCGACCTGCTGGAGTTGCTCGACCTGGTGGCGCTGGCGACGGTCTGCGACATGATGCCGCTGACCGGGGTGAACCGCGCGCTGGTCTGTCAGGGCCTGAAAGTGATGGGGCGCCGCGCCCGCCCCGGCCTGTCCGCCCTGCTCGACGTGGCGCAAACCCGCGACCGGCCGAGCGCCTTCACCTGCGGGTTCGGCCTGGGACCCCGTATCAACGCCGCCGGCCGCATCAGCGAGGCCGATCTCGGGTTGCGGCTGCTGCTGGAGCAGGACCCGGCCCAGGCGGTGGCACTGGCGACGCTGCTGGATAGCGTGAACCGGCAGCGCCAGGAGGTCGAGGCGTCGGTCCTGGAGGCCGCGTTTGCCGCGGCCGAGGCGCAGTCCGCCGCCGGCCACGCCGCCCTGCTGATCTGCGGCGCGGGCTGGCATCCCGGCGTGGTCGGCATCGTCGCGGGCCGCATCAAGGAGCGCTACAACCGGCCAACCTGCGTCGCCGGCGTTGCCGACGGGGTGGCCAAGGGGTCGGGCCGCTCGGTCGCCGGGCTCGACCTGGGCGCCGCGGTGATCGGGGCGCGCCAGGCCGGCATCCTGACGACCGGCGGCGGCCACAGCATGGCGGCCGGTTTCTCACTGGAGGCGGCGCGGATCGAGGCGTTCCACGCCTTCCTGAACGAGCGGCTGGCGGCCGCATCGGCGCTGCCGAGCGCGGCGGACCTGGCGGTGGAAGGCACGCTCGCGGTGGGCGGGGCGACCACCGAGCTGGCGCAGCATGTGGGGCGGCTGGCGCCGTTCGGGGCGGGCAACGAGGAGCCGATCCTGGTGTTGCAGCGCGCGCGGGTGCTGCGGGCCGATCGGGTCGGGCGGGAGGCCACCGCGATCCGCACCTTCGTCGAAGGCGAGGGCGGCGGGCCGCGGTTGAAGGCGATGCTGTTTCGCGCCCGCGACGGCGCCCTGGTCGAGGCTCTGCTGGGGCGGAGCGGCATGCCGCTGCACCTGGCCGGGCACCTGCGCGCCGAGGAATGGAACGGCGCGGTGAACCCCGGCTTCATCATCAGCGACGCAGCCCCGGCCTGAGCGCCGCGCGCTTGACCGTGGAAGGGGGGTCCGCTACCCCACCGCGCCGCCGTCCCCTTCGTCTAGAGGCCTAGGACACCAGCCTTTCACGTTGGTAACACGGGTTCGAATCCCGTAGGGGACGCCAATATTCTCCATGGATAAGCGGCGAACACGCCGCTGACACGACGCCTGGCGCGACCGCCGCTCGTATCATCCCCTGCCCGGCGTATGCCGCGCCAGGAATTCCATCACGCGCGCCCGCGCCGACGTCAGCGCTGCGCCAGTCTTCCACTCCGGAATGAACGCGCAGTCCGGCAGCAATTTCGCAAGCTCCTCGGCAATCGCATAAGGATGCGCTTCGTCGTTGCCGGCCAGCACGAGACACGGCGTCCGCACCGTCGATACGAATCCCCGATCCACGCAATACACGAAGCCACGGCTGTAGAGGTTATGGCAAAACGCATCCAGCACCGCCTCGGTCGCCTCGGGGTGGTCCTTGAGCGAGTCCGCCCACCCCTGGAACCGGGCCGTACGTGCCGTCGCCGGAGCACCCACGCGCCCGATCGGCTGCGCCAGCACCGCAGAGGCAATCCGCGCCGGCTGCGCCTTGAGCATGTTCAGGATGAACGATCCGCCGATGCACTGACCATACAGATGGCAACGATCGATCTTCAGATGATCGAGCAATGCGATGTGATCGGACGTGTAGGTATCCCAGCCGTCCTGCGCGGTGATCGGCGCATGGGACCGACCGCCGGCATTGCGCTGATCCATCGCAATGACCCGGTACCGCGACGCGAACTCGGTGGTGGGGTTGATCGGTGCCGAAGGCTGGCTCCAAACCCCGATCACCGACTGCAGGCCGGCGGGGGCGAAGGTAAGGATAGGAAATCCCTGGCCATAGTCCTCATAGTAGATACGCGCGCGGTCATGTTCGAAGCTCGGCATGGCGTTGTCCTTTCTCCCCACGACATGATGTTGTCCCGGCAGCTTGGCGCGTTCCTTCGCCAGCGGCGACGGATGAGTTCGGGGCTGGCCGGTTCGCCAGGGCAGGTGAATGCCACGGCGCATGGTGCATCCCGCCGCTCTCGTTTCAGCCGATCGACAACAACACGCGCCCGATCGTGGCGCGCGATTCGATCAACCGATGCGCGTCGGTTGCCCGTTCCAGCGGCAGCGTCTCCGCCAACGCCAACCGCAACCGACCGCTGCTGATGCCGCCCAACAGATCGTCCATGCGCTTGCCGGTCTCCGCCGCGTCGCGCATGTGATTGGCCAGCCGCGGGCGCGTGAAGAACAGCGAGCCGGCATTGCCCAACGCCATCGGCGCGATCGATTCCACCAGGCCTGACGTGTTGCCATACAGCACCACCAGCCCGCGTGGCCGCACGCATTGGATCGTCCTGTCCAGCGTCGCCGGCCCCACCGCGTCATAGGCGACATCGACTCCGCTGCCATCACCCCAGGATTTCACCGCGGCAACGAAATCCTCGTCGCGATACAGGATCACACGGTCGGCACCCAGACCTTCGACAAACGCCGCCTTCGCGCCGCTGCCAACGGTTGCCAGCACGGTCGCACCGCACTGCTTGGCAAGCTGCACCAGCACATGGCCGACGCCGCCGGCCGCGGCATGCACCAGGCAGGTCATCCCGGGCGCCAGCCTGCCGGTATCATGCGCCAGATAATGCGCGGTCGCGCCCTGCGACGGCAGGCCGGCGACGTCTTTCAGGTCGATGCCATCAGGGACCTTGGTGGCCCGCCACGCCGGCACCGCGACGTACTCCGCATAGGATCCGAGTTGCTCGCCGTACACCACGCGGTCGCCCGGCTTGAAATCGGTCACTCGGTCGCCTGCCGCAACGACAGTCCCGGCACCGCCGCCGCCGATTTTCAGCGGCGTTTCGCCCGCAGCCAATGTCTTGCTGGCGCGGTAGACTCCCTCACGCTGGTACACATCCGCGAAGCCCACCAGCGCATAGTCGAGCTTTACCAATACCTGGTCTGCACCCGCCACCGGCATCGGTGTGTCGATCAGCGTCAGTACCTCAGGCCCGCCCAACCTGGGCACCACGATCATTCGCATCGCGTCATTCCTCCCCGTTCATCCCGGCAAACGCCGCGCACTGTTCGACACGATACTACCCGCCCGGACTGAACGCGTGTAGGCTGGAACCGACCGGCAGCGCGGAGGATATCGAACGCCATGAACGCGAGCAGTCGACAGATGCATATGGGCGTTTTCGTCCTCGGCACCGGCAACCATACCGCCGGCTGGCGTTATGAGGGCGCCGCGACCAGCCACATGCAGCTTCCCGTCATCCAGGAGATCGCCCGCATCGCGGAGGCGGGAAAATTCGACCTGCTGTTCATCTCCGACTCGATGGTGATGGAGCCGACCGACCATCCGTCGTTCATGTGCCGCTTCGAACCCACCACGCTCATTACCGTCCTCAGCGCCTCGACCACCCATATCGGCCTTGGTGCGACGGTCTCCACCAGCTTTTCCGAACCCTTCAATGTCGCCCGCATTTTTGGTTCGATCGACCATATCAGCGGCGGACGCGCCGCATGGAACGTGGTGACCAGCTCCAACCCCAAAGCGGCGCTCAACTTCAACCGCGATGAGCATCTGGAACACGAGCTGCGCTACCAACGCGCCAATGAATTCGTCGATGTCGTCAGGGGATTGTGGGATTGCTGGGACGACGGTGCGATCGTCGCCGACAAGGCGAGCGGGCGATTCATCGATCCTGACAAGGTTCGCGCGCTGGACCACAAGGGCCGGTTCTTCCAGGTGAAAGGGCCGCTCAACATGGCGCGTTGCCCGCAAGGGCATCCGGTCATCATCCAGGCCGGCGGCTCGCCCTCCGGGCTGGAGCTGGCGGCGCGCACCGCCGACGTCGTCTTCTCGGTGGTGCAGGAGTTGGAAGCCGCAAAGATCGCCTATGCCGACCTCAAAGGACGCATGGCGAAATACGGCCGGTCGCCGGACGAAATTGCCGTACTGCCCGGAGTCATGCCGATCATTGGCGCTTCCGACGCCGAGGCACGAGAGCAACTGGCGAAACTGCAAAGCTGGCTCACGCCCACCAACGCGGCGACGCTGGTCGCCAGCCGGATCGGCTACGACGTCTCCGGCCATCCGCTCGACGGACCGGTGCCGCCGCCGCCGCCCTTCCAGGGCAGCCGGACTTTTTCCCATGTGCTCTATGAAACCGCGCAACGCGAGAAGATGACCTTGCGCGATCTCTATAACCTGACGGCGGCGGCGCGCGGCCACTGGGTCGTCTGCGGCACGCCGCAACGCATCGCCGACACACTGGAGGAATGGTTCGTCGGCAGGGCGGCGGACGGGTTTAATATTTTGCCCCCATACTTCCCCGGCGCCTTTGCCGATTTCGTCACTCTCGTTGTGCCGGAATTGCAGCACCGCGGCCTGTTCCGGCGCGACTACCAGGGCAAGACGTTGCGCGACCATTTCGGCCTCCCCCGCGTTTCTCCTCGTACCGCACAACAATGGGCGGTCGGCCACGTGTGACCGGTGCAGCGAACTGTCATCGCCGGGCTTGACCCGGCCATCATCGCGGCACCAGCGGCCCATAGATGGCCGGGTCAGGCCCGGCCATGACGTCGAGAGGCGCGGCCGCAACGTGGGGAGGCACGGCCAGTGCGAGTACGAACCAACCAAGCGTCGATGTCAGCGCCAGTTGCCATCAGGAGACAACGCGATGTCTGTTGCAATCCACCAAATTCATCCGGTGTTCGTGGGACAAGTGACCGGTATCGACTGCGCACGCCCCTTGTCACCTGACGATGTCATGGCGATCGAGGCCGGGATGGACCAGTACGCCGTGCTGGTCTTTCGTGATCAGCCGCTGACCGATCAACAGCAGATCGACTTCACCCGGCATTTCGGAGAGCTGGAAGGCTACAACACCCCCGGCCACATTCGGAAAAAGGCAGAATCACGGCTAGGCCCCGGGATCGCGGATTTCTCCAATCTCGACCGGTCCGGCAACATCATGTCGGATCGGGACCGTGTCTGGTTCTTCAAACTGGGCGATCGCCTGTGGCATTCCGACAGCTCGTTCCGGCCGGTTCCGGCAAAATATTCGCTGTTGTCGGGGCGTATCCTACCCTCCTGGGGCGCAAACACGGAATTCGCCGACATGCGCGCGGCCTATGACGCACTGGATGATCGCACGAAGCAGGAAATCGCGGACCTGATCTGCGAACATTCGCTGCTGTTTTCGCGCGAGGCGATCGGCTTCACCGACCTCACAGCAGAGGAACGCGCGGCGTTCCGTCCGGTTCGCCAGCGCCTGGTGCGCATCCATCCAGTAACCGGACGGAAGTCGCTCTTCTTGTCATCACACGCGGGAACGATCCTGGGCTGGACGATCCCCGAGGCGCGCATGTTCCTGCGCGATCTGACCGAGTTCGCGACCAAAGACCGCTTCGTTTATGCGCACCAATGGCAGGTCAACGACCTGGTCATCTGGGACAACCGCACCACGATGCATCGCGCCCGCCGGTTTGACCGCAACGAGGTCCGCGATGTCCGCCGCACCACCCTCGCCGGTGACGTGGCCACCATGGAGCAAATCGGTTGACGCTGACTGCTGGTGCCACGGTCAGGTCACGCCGCGATAAAGCGGCGCACGCGCCCGCATCCGATCGAGCGCAGCACAGGATCCCCGGCGGGGCAGGCTGTGTGCTGCGCGGGTATCTCAATCGAACAGGGTTGCCAGGCGTTGCTTCATGGCATCGGCGACGTACAGCGCCAGCGCCTGAATCGTGCGAGTCGGATTCACCCCCGCCGAGGTAACGAAAATGCTGCCATCGACGATGAACAGATTCTTCACGTCGTGGCTACGGCCCCACTCATTGACGACAGACCGGGCGGGAT
>JBEKNT010000034.1:0-26859 GCA_049522565.1 Acetobacteraceae bacterium | reverse complement strand
CCGGCGCTGCGCTGCGCCGTGATGCATTTCGGCGCGCCCGCGCTGAAGGAGCGGTTCTTCGCACGGATTCCGGCGCGATTGCTCGGCTCGCCGGGGGTGACCGGGGTGGACGCCACGGTCGCCGCCTGGGATGACGGCCAGCCGTGGTTCGACGAGATCCTGGCGCAACTGCAAGCCAACCGCGACTGGCTGGCGCAGACCATCGGCGCCGCGTTGCCGGGCGTCACGATGCGGGTGCCGGAGGCCACCTACCTGGCGTGGCTCGACTGTTCGGCGCTGGACCTGCCGTGTCCTGCCGGCCAGTTCTTCCTGGACCGGGCGAGGGTCGGGCTGAACTTCGGCGAGACGTTCGGCGCGCAATACGCCAACTTCGCGCGACTGAATTTCGCGACGCCGGCGCCGATCCTGCGGCAGATCGTGGGCCGCATGGCCGAGGCAATCAAATCCCTCCGGCAAAGCGGGAGCGGCCGAGGCGCCTGAACACCGAGGGTGGTCGGGTCGGCACGCGGCGGTGTCAGGCTGCGTGCCGACCCGATGACCCTCACCCGCCGCTTCGCCGCGACCTCTCCTGCTCTCGCCGGAGAGGTCTCTAACGCGGGGACAGGACCATCACCATCTGGCGATTTTCCATGCGCGGCATTTGCTCGACCTTGGACGTCGGGTCCATTTCGGTGCGAATCCGCTCCAGCACCTTCACGCCGATGTCCTGGTGCGCCATCTCGCGGCCACGGAAGCGCAGCGTCACCTTGACCTTGTCGCCTTCCTCGATGAACGACTTCATGGCGCGCATCTTCACCTGATAGTCGTTCTCGTCGATGTTGGGGCGGACCTTGATCTCCTTGATCTCGATGACCTTCTGCTTCTTCTTGGCTTCGTTCCGCTTTTTCTGCTGTTCATATTTGAACTTGCCGTAGTCGAGGATCTTGACCACGGGCGGTTCCGCGTTCGGGCTGATTTCCAACAGGTCGAGGCCCGCGGCATAGGCGCGCTGCTGCGCCTCGCGAGCCGTCATGACGCCGGCCATCTCGCCGTTCTCGTCGATCAGTCGCACCTGGGGGGATCGGATCTCCTCGTTGACGCGGGGCCCGCCGCGGGTTGGGGGAGCGGGCAGGGGTGGTCTTGCTATGGTGTTCTCCTGTCGTGGTTGCGGTTCAGGCCAGGACGGGTCCCGACCGGCCGGCAGTGTGGCCGATCATTCCGTCCCGGATCAAGCTGTCTCAAGCCGGGTTGCAACTTCCTTAAGATCGGGCGGGGTGGCCTCCGCCGCAAGGCGGGCGACCGCTGCGGCCAGCGGCACCACCTCCTGCGCCGCGCCGCCGAGACGGCGCAGCGCCACGGTGCGGTTCTCCGCCTCCTTGCGGCCGACCACCGCCAGCACCGGCACGTGGCGCAGGCTGTGGTCGCGCACCTTGGCGTTGATCTTCTGGTTGGTCAGATCCAGTTCGGCCGCCACACCTGCCCGGGTCAAGGCCGCGGCGACCTCCTGCGCGTAGTCGTCGGCATCGGACACGATCGTTGCCACGACCACCGGCACCGGCGCCAGCCACAGCGGAAAACGCCCCGCGTAGTGCTCGATCGTCACGCCGAGGAAGCGTTCGAAGCTGCCCAGGATGGCGCGGTGCAACATCACGGGGACGCGGCGGCTGCCGTCCTCGGCCACGTACTCGGCGTCCAGCCGTTCCGGCATCATGAAGTCGACCTGTAGCGTGCCGCACTGCCAGTCGCGGCCGATCGCGTCGCGCAGCACGAATTCCAGCTTGGGACCGTAGAACGCGCCCTCGCCGGGGTTCAGCTCGTATTCCACGCCGGCGATGCGGCAGGCCTCGCGCAACGCGGCTTCCGCCTGGTCCCACACGTCGTCGCTGCCAATCCGCTCGGTCGGGCGGTCGGAGAACTTCACGCGGAAGTTCTCGTAGCCGAAGTCGCGGTAGATCGACGCCAGCAATTCGACAAATCGCACCGTCTCCGGGGTGATCTGCGCCTCGGTGCAGAAGATGTGCGCGTCGTCCTGGGTGAAGTTGCGGGTGCGCAGGATGCCGTGCAGCGCGCCGGACGGCTCGTAGCGATGGCAGGAGCCGAATTCGGCCAGCCGCAGCGGCAACTCCCGGTAGGAGCGGAGGCCCTGGCGGAAGATCTGGATGTGGCACGGGCAGTTCATCGGCTTCAGCGCCAGGATCTTGTCCTCATGCTCCACCGTGACGAAGAACATGTTCTGGCGGAATTTCTCCCAGTGGCCGGAGCGCTCCCATAGCGTGCGATCGGCCAGCACGGGGGTGCGCACCTCCTGGTAGCCCGAGGCGTCCAGGCGGCGGCGCATATACGCCTCGGTCTTGCGGTACAGCTTCCAGCCGTTCGGGTGCCAGAAGATCGAGCCGGGAGATTCGTCCTGGAGATGGAACAGGTCCATCTCCTTGGCGATGCGGCGGTGGTCGCGGCGCTCGGCTTCCGCCAGCATGTGGAGGTGGGCGTCCAGTTCCTTCTGGTCGCGCCAGGCAGTGCCGTAGATGCGCGACAGCATGGCATTGCGGTGGTCGCCGCGCCAATACGCACCGGCGGTCTTCATCAGCTTGAAGGCGGGGCCGATATCGGCGGTGGTGCGCATGTGCGGGCCGCGGCACAGATCGACCCAGTCGCCCTGGGTGTACAGGCTGATCGCCTGGTCGCGCGGCAGGTCCTGGATCAGCTCCGCCTTGTACTTTTCGCCCTTGTCCTGGAAGAAACGGATCGCGTCCTCGCGGTCCATGGTGGAGCGGACGAACGGGGCGCCGCGCCGGACGATCTCGTGCATCTTCGCCTCGATCGCCGGGAAGTCCTCCGGGGTGAATGGCTCATTGCGGGCGAAGTCGTAGTAGAAGCCGTCCTCGATCGCCGGGCCGATGGTGACCTGGGTGCCGGGGTAGAGTTCCTGCACCGCCTCGGCGAGCACATGCGCCGCGTCGTGGCGGATCAATTCCAGCGCGTCGGGGTCGCGGCGGGTGACGAACACCACGTTCGCGTCGTGGTCGATCTTGGTGGCGAGGTCCACCAGCTTGCCGTCCAGCTTCATCGCGAGGGCGGCGCGGGCGAGGCCGGGACCGATCGCCTCCGCCACCGTCGTGCCCGTCACCGGCGCATCGAAGCGGCGCACGGAACCGTCGGGCAGGGTGATGGCGGGCATGGGACGAGGCTCCTCCTTCGGGGGCTGCGGAGCCGCTGTCTATGGCGTCATGCGGGCGGGGCTGCAACCCCAAGATGCACGGGGTGGCGGTCGGTCCGGCCTGATTGGATACGCTGACCGTCACGTGTCATGGCGCGTTGACCACCGGCCGGCGGCGGCCGACCCGCCATGAATGAAACCGCGGAGGTAGCCGGAGATAAGGAGGCTCCCCCTCCCCTTGAGGGCTTGCGGCGCGAAGCGCACCAAGGTTGGGGGGAGGGGGAGTTGTTTCTTGCGGGGACCGCTGCGTTCCTCGCAATGACAGAGGGGGGGCGATTCCAATCTCGCCGAAAACGCTCTAACCCGGGTCAGCGGCCTCCAATGCCAGCAGGGCAAACGTGGCGAGCCAGTGCTCGCCCATGTAGTCCCCGGCGATATGGGGCAGGCTGGCGTCCCGGTGGCGGGCCGCCGCGTCGCGCATGACCGTGCCGCGCCTGTCGTCCGGCGCGACCGCAGCGGCCAGATTGCTCCAGCACCAGGCGCGGCTCAGGTTCAGGCCGTCAAGGTGGGCGAGCCTGCCATCGCTCCGGTCGGTGACCGCCACAGGCTGGAACAGGGCGCGCGGCTCTTGCCGATCGACGTGCGGCAGGAAACCCGCGAACCAGGCGGCGAATTCCGCCGCGGGCAACACCAGGCGCATGCACGCGGCCTCGATGAGGGTCGGCGACAGGAAGTCTTCGCCGCTCGGCTCCCATGCCTGGCAATCCGCATCATCCAGGTACCAGCGCCGGGCCGTCTCGGTCACCATGCGTTGCAACGCGTCGTCCTGGCATGTCCGGGCGTACTCCATGGCGAGGGCCAGGCCGAACGCCGTATTCGAATGTACGCCGGAACGGACGGGATAGGCGGCCTTCGGCAGGTGGGTGCGGAAGCGTTGGGAAAACGCCGCCGCCAGAGGCTGCAGCGCGATCGAGCCGTGGTGCTGGTGCCGGTGCAACTCGGCGGCAAGCATCAGCAGCCAGGCCCAGCCGTAGGGCCGCTCGAACGTGCCACTCAGCGGGCGGCCGAGATAGGCCAGTTCGACGGCGACGTTGTCCGGCGTGAAGGCGGTGGCAAACAGGCTGCGGACGCGATCCGCTTCCGGCAAGGCCGGGTAACGGCCCAGCAGGCGAGCCAGCAGCCAATAGGCGTGCACGCAGGAATGCCAGTCGAAGCTGCCGAAGAAGATCGGGTGCAGGGCACGCGGCGCAGCCAGATCCTCCGGGCCGCCCAGGACGTGATCCAGCTTGTTGGGGAACTCCCGCGTCACATGGCCCAGCGCGACGCCGATCAATCGCGCAGCCAGTTCCGGCGTCAGCATGGCATCCTCCATGGCTGCGATGTTCGGCTGGCCGCCGGCGTTTGCAAGCCGCCGGGGCGGCCGGGGATGGGGGTCATTTCCGTAGCACCGCGCCCTGGCGCAGCGGTAGCACGAGCTGGCGGTAGATGCCGAGCCAGCCGGTTTCCGGCTCGGCTTCCCAGTTGCGCAGGCGGGCGCGGCGCTCGGCCAGCACGGCGTCCGGGACGTCCAGGTCGGCGGTGCGGCGGGCGACGTCGATGGCGATGATGTCGCCGGTTTCCACCAGGCCGATCGGGCCGCCGGCGGCGGCTTCCGGCGCGACCTCGCCCAGGGTGATGCCGACATTGGCCAGGCCGGAGAGCTGGCCATCGGTCACCATGGCGATCTTGCCCGCCAGGCCGGCGCCGAGGATGGCGAACACCACCACCGTCGCCGCGCCCATGCCGGGCGTGCCTTTCGGCCCCAGGCCGCGGACGACCAGGATGTCGCCTGGTTTCACCTCCCCGGCGCCGATGCCCTCCACCGCCGCCTGGGCGGTTTCGTAGACCACCGCGGGGCCGCGCTGGGTCAGGTCGCGTTGTTCGGTGACCGACAGCTTGACGATGCCGGTCTCCGGCGCCAGCGAGCCGCGCAGCAGCACGATGGTCGGGTGGCGCGCCATCGGATTGTCCAGTGGGCGGACGACGTCGGGGTCGGGGACGGTGTAGCCGGCCAGGTCCTCGGCCAGGGTGTGGCCGGTCACCGTGCGGACAGTAGTGTCGAGCAGGGGGGAGAGTTGCTGCATGACGGCGCGGGCGCCGCCGGCGGCTTCGAACGCCTCGGTGCTGGTGGGGCCGTTCGGGCGCACCGCGATCAGCGGGTTGATGGTGTCGGCGTAGCGTTCGAACATGCGGTGGATGTCGAGGTCGAGCCCGCTCTCCTGCGCCGTCGCCGCCAGGTGCTTCACCGCGTTGATCGAGCCGCTGACCGCCAGCGTCACCTTCGCCGCATTGGCGAAGGCGGCTTCGGTCATGATGTCGCGCGGCTTCAGGTCCTCCGCCACCATGGCGACGATGCGGGCGCCGGCCTGGTCCACCACCTCCCACATGTGCGGGCTGTTCGCCATGACCGGCGTGCTGCCGGGCAGCGCCATGCCGAGCGCCTCGGTCACGATGTGCATGGTGTTGGCGGTGCCCATGCCGGAACACACGCCGGGACCGAGGATCGCCACGTCGCCCATCTCGCGCATCTGCTGCGCGGTGACCTTGCCGAAGGACAGGCCGCCGGCGGTGGCGAACACGTCCTCGATGTCGCAGTGCTGGCCGCGGTATTGGCCGCTGGGCTGGTAGCCGCAGCAGACCACCAGGGTGGGGATGTTCAGCCGGCCGGCGGCCATGAGCTGGCCGGGCACCGTCTTGTCGCAGGACGCCAGGCAGAGCATGCCGTCGAGCATGGCGCCCTCCACCTGCGCCTCGATGTCGTTGGTGATCAGGTCGCGGGCGGACAGGATGTAGCCGCCCTTGCGGCCGGTGATGGTGACGAAGTCGCTCGGCGCGGTGGTGCGGATTTCGAACGGGATGGCGCCGGCCGCGCGGATCGCCTGCTTCACCCGGGCGGCGATGCCGTCGAGATGGCTGAAACAGATCGCCAGCTCGGAGGAGCTGTTCACCACGGCGATCTTCGGCTTCTCCATGTCCGCGTCGGTGAGGCCGAGGGCGCGCCACAGCGCGCGGCGGGTGGCCCAGCGGGCGGAGGTGGGTTCCAGGTTGCTGCGGAGGGGGCGAGGCATTGTGGGGCTCCGTGGTGGGTGGGGAGTTACCAGGGCAGGTGCCGTAGCCTACGCTGTGCTCCGAGGCGGTGCGGACGCATTGATCGAGGTCAACCGGGTGAAGCCACTTGGCGCTGGTGTCACCACGCGGCATGCAACGTGGATCGTGTGGACTCCCGACGAATCGGCTATGGTCCTCCGCGAGGAGACGCCAATGCTAATCAGGCAGGTCGTAAATCAGACCGCGTTCAATTCTGCCGCCACGCTGCCATTCGAGCTACGCCTCAAGGACTTCGAAATGGCAATGCAGGATGTTTATGACTTCTTCTTCGACGTCAATGGACTGCTTCTCGGCAAAGGCTTGCACCGTCTGGACGATATGCTGCGTCCTGCCGCCATGTCCGGAATGATCTCTGACATGCTGACCGCAAGCCTGGCGAAACATTCACGTGTGCTGACCGAGAACCGCCACTTCAACGGCCATCCCGACTTGGTTGTGCAGGGCAGGTATTCAAACAACTCCGTTGCGTCTGGGGAACATGGCATCGAGATCAAGAGCACCCGGAAAGCGGGAGGCGCGGTGGATACTCATGGCGCACGCGATCAATGGATGTGCGTGTTCGTATACTCGACAGACCACACGACAGAGCCGGCCCAAGATCGATCCCCGATGAAGTTTACCGAGGTTTATCTTGCGCATGTGGCCCTTGCCGACTTCCGGCGAAATCCCAGAGGAGAGCTCGGCACCCGAACAGCCACGCTGGATCGAGACGGGGTGAGGAAGCTCCGTTCAAACTGGATCTACCTCGCGAAGTAAAGCGAGCCTGGCAATGGCGCGACGTGCGACCGCGACGTATTCCGGATCGCACTCGATTCCAATGCTCGAGTAGCCAAGCGCGTTCGCCGCTGCGAGAGTCGATCCCGACCCGGCGAAAGGATCGAGGATCGTCCCCTGCCCGAGCGGCAGCGCTGCTCTGACAACCTTGCGCAGAAAGTCCTGTGGCTTCAACGACGGATGAGGAGCGATCGCCCGCTCCGCTCGAGTTGTCGGGTTGGATCGTATGACGTCGCCGAATGGTCTCTCGGCACAAGGCCTGCGAAATCCGCCCGTATTCCATCTACGGAGGTTGTCCTGCACGCGACCTTGGAGCGGTTTCCTGAGTACGACCCACGGTTCCCACATCGAGCGTGGAATGACACTGACGTTCTCAAACTCTGTATGGGCGTTCTTCGGTCGATCGCCACCTCGCATGGTCATCGTCAGCCGGACCAAGGTGCCCCTCGGCTCCAGCCCGACTTCTGCCATCGCCGAAATCACGATGTGCGACAGAAGCGGATTGCTGGCCACGACGACGTTTGCTCCCGGAACCAGGACCCGCACGAGAAGCGCCCCCAGGCGTCTGAAAAACCCATGCAGCGCGACGCGATCTTTTGCGTCGAGTACCGTAAAGCGGGGCAGTGGAGATCGCTGATGGCCGTCGTACGCCGGCGGAATCCGCCAGACGCCACCTCTGCCGGCACGCAGTTTCGTCTGTTCCAACTCTGAGTATTCGACCAACCCGTACGGTGGATCGGTGACCACGGCATGAACCGATGCGGTTTCCTGCCGAGCCAGCCACTCGAAACAGTCGGCCTGGTAGAGAACCGCAAGGCCTTCCGTTATGGCCGGGGCGAGGGTTTCCGGCACGGCTACATCCTGAGCCGGGAATTTCAGCCTGTACCGGCCCCGGCTGGTTCGCTCAAATACGTTTGGAACATTGAGATTCAGATAAGATCGCACCGACGATGGCGGAATGTCTCCTACCCGCGCCGTAACAGCCGCGCTGATTTCTCCCAGCGAGGCGTCGCCGCCAAGCATGGTAAGATAGCTGACAATGGAGTCCCTGATCGATCCCGGCGCCAGCGACACGAATCGGCTCCTTCCTGGTGCAGGTGCGGCTTATAGTAGGCCGACGTCCAGACGTCAAACCTGGATTGCTAAGACCGCCTGCTTTCCTCCGACGGCAGTTGTGGCATGCCATCAGGCTGCTCCACCGTCAGATCGCTCTCCGCAATCGCTTTCAGCTCAGCGATCGGGCGACCATGCCGGGTGATGATCACCCGCTCACCTCGGAGGGCTCGCTCAATGAATGCAGATAATTGGTCCCTGGCCTCCGAAAGGCTACAAACGACCATGCGGACTGACCTCCATTCCGGCTAGCATGCCGGTGATAGCGATACCGATCAAGCAAACGCCGACCCTCAGTCGGCCTCGCGGCGTGGCACGCACCTTTCCGTACGGCGCAGCAGCGAATGCGCGCGTTGGGCAGCGTCCTCGCGCGCCGCGCGGCGCAGGCACTACGGAATTCGCGCCGATGTCCACCAATTCCGTGGTTCGTGCCCGGATCGATGAAACCACCAGGCAGGAAGCGGCCGTGGTGCTCGATGCCAGGGGCCGCACCTTATCGGACGCCTTCCGATTGCTCTGCTGAAGCGGGTGGCGGCTGACCAGGCCCTGCCCTTCGCGCCGCTGGCGCCCAATGTCGAAACCGTCGAGGCCATGAAGGCGGCGCGGCGCAGGGAGGTTACCGTCGCGGGCGAGCTCAATCGCGCACTGGCACCGCCGGTGCATCCGCCCGTGCCGCCGCATTGTCCGTGTCCACCGGATCGAGCCGCGTGCCGGTGACAGAGTCGAACACGTGCACATGCTCCGGCGGCACGACCACGCCCAGGCATTTGTCCCGCGGCGCGCGGCCGGCGAGCTTCATCACCAGCATGTCCCCCCCGGGGGCGCCGCGCTGGTGACCATGGATCAGCGAGTCCGAGCCCAGCAGCTCGACCAGGTGCACCTCCATCATCAAACCGTCCTCGCCGAGGTGGAGGTGTTCGGGGCGGACGCCGATGGTCAGCGCGCGCCCATCGGGGCCTTCGCGGCGGCCGTCGACGAAGGTCAGCAGCGGCCCGGCGACAAGCTGCGCGGCGCTGCCGTTCCGCGTCAGGGTCGCAGCGAACATGTTCATCGGGGGTTCGCCGATGAAGGTGGCGACATAGGCGTTCGCCGGGCGCTCGAACACCTCCACCGGGGTGGCGAGTTGGGCGGGGCGGCCCTGGTTCAGCACCAGCAGCCGGTCGCCCAACGTCATCGCCTCCACCTGGTCGTGCGTGACATACAGGGTGGTGACGCCGAGCCGGCGTTGCAGGTGGTGGATTTCCGCGCGCATCTGCACCCGTAGCTTGGCGTCGAGATTGGACAGGGGCTCGTCGAACAGGAAGCACTTGGGATCGCGGACGATGGCGCGTCCCATGGCGACGCGCTGCCGCTCCCCGCCGGAGAGTTGCCGCGGCTTGCGCGCCAGCAGCGCGCCGAGGCCGAGCAAGTCGGCCGCCTCGTCCACCTTGCGGCGGATCTCGTCGCGCGACAGGCCGCGGATGCGCAGCCCGTACGCCATGTTCTGGAAGACGTTCATGTGCGGATACAGGGCGTAGTTCTGGAACACCATCGCCATGTCCCGTTGGGCCGGGTCGCGGTCGGTGATGTCCTGGCCGTCCAGCAGAATGCGCCCCGCGGTCGGGGTCTCCAGCCCGGCGACCAGGCGCAGCAGGGTGGACTTGCCGCACCCCGACGCGCCGACGATCACCAGCATCTCGCCGTCGGCGAGCGCCAGGTCGATGCCGAGCAATACATCGGTGTCGCCGAAGCTCTTGCGGAGCCCGATGAGTTCAAGAGTGGCCATGTGACGGCGACACTGACACGTTGCCAGGTTGGCAACAATCACCGCCCCGCCGCAAATCCGCCGGGAACCCATGATCCGCCAGATTCACCCGCGCAAAACGCCCGCGCCATCCACGGCTCCGCGGGGATGACCGCCGCCTGCATCGGGGTGATGCGCGGGCGCGGCAGACGCCGCGGGCCGATGCCTGACGCGCGGCGCCGATGCAGCGATGCAACGCCATGCCTCCGTTCGGCGGCGAACCTGGCCGCACCGGCAACCCGGTTGCGGCCGCACGTCCGGCCGTGTTTTGCCGGCCTGTTGTCAAGCCGCCATCGCCGGCACCCGCGCGAGATAGTCTGCCAGCGCCGCCGTTTCCGCCGCCGTGAACCACAGGCCGAGCTTGCTGCGCCGCCACAGCACGTCCTCGGCGGTGCGCGCCCACTCGGTGCGTACCAGCCAGTCAACCTCGCGCTGGCTCAGGTCGGCACCGAAGATGCGTCCCAGAGCGGCGGAGTCTTGCGCGTTGCCCAGCATCTCGGGCGCCAGCGTGCCATAGGAGCGCACCAGCCGGCGTGCGGTGGATTCGGCGAGGAACGGATAGTGGCGCTGCAAGTCCCGGCACAACGCCTCGACGCCGTCATACGGGAAGTTGCCGCCGGGCAACGGCGCGGTTGCCGTCCAATTGCCGTGCATTCCCGGGAAGAACCGCGCCAGCTTCTTCATGGTCGTCTCGGCGAGGCACCGGTAGGTCGTCAGCTTGCCGCCGAACACCGACAACACGGGCGCCTCGCCGGGCGGCGCTTGCAGCTCCAGCACGTAGTCGCGCGTCGCCTCCTGCGCCTTGGACGCGCCGTCGTCGCGTAGCGTCCGCACGCCGGCATAGCGCCAGACCACCGACGCCGGATCGACCGGTTCGCGGAAATATTCGCTGACCGCCGCGCAGAGATAGCGTTCCTCCTCCGCCGACGGGGTTACCGCGGCGGGGTCGCCGGCGTAGTCCACGTCGGTGGTGCCGATCAGGGTGAAGTCGTCGTGGTACGGGATGGCGAAGCACACCCGTCCATCGGCATTCTGGAAGATGTAGCAGCGGTCATGCGTGTAAAGGCGAGGCACCACGATGTGGCTGCCCGTCACCAGCCGGATCGGCGTCACCGCTTTATGCCCGACCGCCGATGACAGGAACTGCGAAACCCATGGTCCGGCGGCATTCACCAGGACCCGCGCCTGCGTTTCTGTTCCGTCCTCCAGCGTCAGCCGCCACACGCCATCGACCGACCGTGCGGCCACGCAGCGCGTGCGAGTGCGGATGTCCGCCCCGTGCGCCGCGGCATCGCGCGCGTTCAGCACGACCAGCCGCGCGTCGTCCACCCAGCAGTCGGAATACTCGAAGCCATCGGTGTATTGCGGGCGCAGCACCGCGCCGGCCGGGTCTTTCCGCAGGTCCACCGCGCGCGCCGGGGGGAGAAGCTTCCGGCCGCCCATGTGATCGTACATGAACAGTCCGGCGCGGATCATCCACCGCGGGCGCAATCCCGGATGGTGCGGCAGCACGAACCGCATCGGCCCCACGATGTGCGGTGCGGCGCGCCACAATACCTCGCGCTCGGAGAGGGATTCGCGCACCAGGCGGAAGGCGTAGTACTCCAGGTAGCGCAGCCCGCCGTGGATCAGCTTGGTCGAGGCCGATGACGTGGACCCGGCCAGATCGAATTGCTCCACCAGCAGCACCGACAGCCCACGGCCGGCCGCGTCGCGCGCGATGCCGATGCCGTTGATGCCGCCGCCGATGACGGCGAGATCGAACAGGCGGGTCAGCGGTTTGCCGGTGAACGCGCCCATCGACTGAACCACATTGGCGCGATCCTGATCGGTGCCCGGCGCCTTGCGTCCTTCGTTCGTGCTCAACACCATGATCCGCCTCCCGGGAATAAAGAGTGCATCGTCTGGGGATTTGCATCCCGAACCGATCCCCGTTCGGCCGTCGGTCGAGAAACCAGCTCGTCGGGGACTGCATCCCAAGTAGCAACGAGGCTCGATGAGCGTCAGCACAACAGGCTCACCGCCCGGCGGCCAACGCCAACGGCAGTGCACGTCTCGACGGCGGCATCAGCATTCGGTGTGGCTTCTGGCGCACCTCGTAAATACCTGCACTTGCCACGAACTGATAATGACCTGCCCGGCGGACCGCATTGATTTGGATCAAGGAATTGGGCACCCTGCACCAAGCCGGCAGGCTGAAAAGGAAGGCTTTTCCGTTGCGGAAATCCGGCGCAGAGTCGTTTGCATGACTGGCAGGAAGGCTTCCGCTCCCGCGGCGACATCCGGGCCGACACCACCACGCACCATGGCCGGCTGATGCCCACCGTGCCCGGACGCCTCGCAAGGCGACGATGATCGGCTGCAAGATCGAGCGCAGGCTGGCTTATCCCATCGGGTTTCTCTTCGAACTGGTCACCGATATCGAGGCCTATCCCCTCTACATGCCCGGCTGGCGTGCCGTGCGTGTGCTGACCCGCACGCCCGGGCGGGCCGTTGTCGAGCAAATCGTCAGCCTGGGCGGCGTGCGTGTCAGGTTCCGCTCGACCGCCGATGCCGACCCGCCGCATCGGCTCGAGATCCGGTCGAATGACCCGCCGTTCCGGTATTACCGCGTTGTCTGGCGGTTCACGCCAGACGGGCCGGCCGAGACCATTGTCCAAGCCGGGTTCGAGGTCGCGTTCCGTTCCAGGACGCTGGAACGCATCGCGGCGCCGGTGATGCCGATCATGCTGGAGCGCGTCATCGCCGCGTTCGAGCGCCGCGCTGCTCAGCGCTTCCGCGTCGCCCCGCACCATCCACCCGCCGACCGACCCGGCGAACCCTGCTCAGGCCTTGCCCGCAAGGAGATAGCCGAGGGCGAGGAGCAATCCGGTCGAGAAATGGACCAGGATGGTCAGCGCATTCACCGGGAGCAATGCGTAGGGCAGCCGACGACGGTCCTCGGCAGGGTCCTGCCAGCGCGCGACCCATTGCCGGCCACGGCGCTCGGCGATGAGGAAAATGGGAAACGGCAATAGCGCGAGCCAGAGGTAAGGCGTTGCGACGCCGGGGGCGAAGCAGCCGAGCAGACCGAGCAGCAGGACAAGGCCGAAGGATAACAGGTTGATGGTCCGATAAATGGCGAACGGGCGCTCGAAGCGGAACGTCTCGTCATCCCGCCCGGCGGTGCGCACCACCCAGTTGCGTTTGTCGCTCGCGGCGTCGGCCGGCGCGTCCTGGAACTGGTTGATCCAGAGAATGACGACATTGAAGGTGGCGGCGGGGAGGGAGGCGAGCAGGCTGGCGAGCCAGGGCCACGGCGTCCCGCTCGCGGCCGTCAACGCATAGCTCGCGCCGAGCATGACGACCGGGCCGAAGCCGAGCGCGACCGCCACTTCGCCGCAGCCGCGATAGCTCAGGCGGAACGGTCCGACGGAATACGTGATCCCGAGGCCACAGCCGATCACGCCGATCGCCAGCAGTGGCGTTGCCGCAAACGCCGAGCCCGCGATCAACGCGTTGATGTGGAACCCGATCGCCACCACCGCGGCAAAGCATGCGGCGCTGCCGGCGAGCACCTTCCATGGCGCCATAAGGCCGAGCTGGATGGTTCGGCTGCCGCCGGTGAAGGGATTCGACGCCGCCTGGTTGCAGTCGTCCGCGCCGCTGCCGTGGTCGCCATAGTCGTTGATCAGGTTGGTGCCGGCGGCGGCGAGAACCGCGCCGGAGAGCACCCATGCGAACATCAGCCACGACCAGGTTCCGTCGTGCCGGGCGTGCAGCATCGCGTGCCGGGCAATGGCGGCCGCCAGCAGGACCGGGACGACGATCGCGGTAAAGATGGGCGCACGGACGGCGCCAACCCAGACCCGCATCCAGCCGCCGAATGCTTGCAGCGCCTGCGCGGCATCGCTCGGCTGGTTCTGCGGAAAATCATGCCAGGAGAAGCGCGGAATGGCGAGCGGATTGACCAGGGCGAGCCGGGTCGGACGCAGGCGGAAGCACGCCAGCGTCTCGGGGCTGGCGGGGGGGGCTTCACTCAATCGGGCGAACGCCTCGCTTCTGGCGCCGAGGCGCGCCGCGGCCCGCTTGCGGAGGGCCGGATCGCGCAGCTTGATGCAGCGGCCGCTCACCTCCACCGCCGTGTCCGTCTGCGTGTCGCAGGACCAGACCGCGGCCTGGACGGCGGGATTGATGGCGATCTGGGCGGCGATCCGTGCGGTCTCGCCACAGAAGAAGATGAGATCGATCCCGTCTCGCACGTAATAGAGCAGCGTGGCCGACGGGTTGCCGGAGACCGCGGAGGCAATGACCAGTCGCTCGGCGCTGTCCAATATGCCGTCGATCGCCGCCTGATCGGACGTGGCGAGAGCGAGATCGCCGCCGCGCCTGGTCGCGCCGAACTCGTCCATTGCACCTCCCTGCGCAATTCGCTGCACCGGCCTGCGCGGCGCCGCTTGCTTGCCTCATCATGCCGGTTCGGGTGGCGGCGTTGCGTTCGCCGTCCCCGTTCTGGCCGTAGCGCGCGGCCGGATGCGATCCAAGTGTCCTACCGACCGCCCATGAGAGTGACACACAACCACGCATACCCGCTGCGCCCGTAAGTCGCTGTCACGAGCGCCTGGCATTACAACCAGACAACGCGGTACCCGGCTTCGGCCAGGCGGTCGCCGTACTTCAGCACCGTGTCGCGATCCAGATCCTTCGCTGCCTCCGAAAGCTTCTCGTAGGGCACCATCAGTGGGTGGATACGATTTGCGTCGTCACGCGGCGTACCGTGGGTCCAGCCGTTGCGGCGGCGGAAGTCCCACCAGCCGTCATGCTCCGCCTCGGCCAGGCGTTCCAGATTGTGACGCAGATGGGCTTCCAGTGTCTTGGAGTCTGGCGCCGCGGACTTTTGCGTGGCGTTGACCGGTTCGATTCCCAAGCCAGCCAGCGCGAGCACCGACGGAAGCCGGCGTGCGGCCGCGATGTTGTCCTCCCTGAGGGCCGCATCGAGTTTCTCGAATGGTTGGTCGATGTGGGGCTGAATGTACCAGCCTTTTGCACGCGCGGTGTTGCGGTACCCCTCGTGGAACTTTGGCGCCATTTCCTCCGCCAGGCGGTCCTCGATAAAGGCCCGGCCGCCATCCAGCAGCTTATCGAACTGCGTGGCGTCAACAGATATGCCCAGCAGTGCCGGCGGTGGAAGGTCGGAGCGACGCAGCACAACCGGCGATGGCGGGGTGGAGCTACCGACCGGCGCGCCTCGTGTTGCAGCCAGCGCCTTCACCACTTTCTCGAGGGAACGCGCGCCATGCCGGTATTGCGGCACCAGCAGCAGCGCCCGCAATAGGTCGGCATCGACATCAAGCACCGCCTTCGGGTCCAACCCGAGCTGACCGCGGATCAACAATGCCCGGCGCATCGTGTAGCCGATATCGGTCGCATCGGCGCAAGGTTCGTCGCCGCACATCACCGGGTCGCCCTTGCCATCCACCTGCCAGCGCGGGTTCGGGCCACTGACATCGTAAAAGGCATCCAGCCGGCTTTTGAAATCCGGCACTTTGAGGAGCTTCGACTGTGCCTCCTCCTCTTGGTTACGGTGCCGTCCGAAATCCACCCAGCATCGGCTGGTGCCGCCCGCAAACACGAACACGCTGCGTCCCACGGTATGGCTCAGCGCTCCATCCTGGAAACGGCCATCCTGTAGCGGTGCCAGCAAATACTGCAGCCAATGGAATCCGCGTGCATCGAACTCGTCCCAGAACACCACCGGAATCTGGCCGTCCAATACCTTGTCGCGCACCCGATGCAGCGCGCCGTTGAGGTCGACGTGGTTGGCGAATTGCGAGAGGTTGAATTCCAGCCAAGCCTCCTTGCCAAAGATATCCATGGCGATCTCGCGCACCGCGAAGGACTTGCCGGCACCCGGTGGTCCGAATACGCCCACCGCCAGCGGCTTCTCGCTGGTCTTTGCGGCGCGCTTGTACGCCAGCATCAGCCGGCGGATACCGCGCAGCATTTCGATCTCGGCGCGCTCCGCGGTGATGAATTTGCCGAAAATTGCATGCGGCAGCCGGCCGTAGGCGGCACTGCCATGCCGTACTACCTCCCCGGCCAAGCCGACCAGCGTCGGCACCTCCGTTGTGTCCAGTGGACGCTGCGAGGCTTCCACGATCATCCATGGCCGGCCACAACGCGGCTGTGGCGGCCACGCGATGACACCCTGTGCCAGATCTCCCGAGCCCGCTGCCAGGATCACCCGGGCCAGACGGTCAACCGGATAGCCGCGCGGCCCTTGCGGGCCTTCGACGACCAGCCCATGCCCCTGTCGCAGCAGATCGCGCATCGCTCGCAGCCCGGCTTCCATCCATGGTGCGAGATCAAGCTCCTTTCCCGGCAACGTCTGTGACATTCCGTAGGCCAGCGCCGATGCCATCGCAGTCAGATAGCCGATTGATTCGCCTTCGAATCCGGCCGCAAAATCGCCCTCCGCGGCGCTCGGCACAAAGCAGAAATGCGCCGCCTTTCGCTCGCTTTCGCGATCGATCCACAACACCGCCTCGCCGCCGATCACAACCACCAGATGCCGGCAGCGTGCCAACGGGGCGAGCGTAGGACTGCGGAGCTCATCGCTGAGGTCTTCGAGCGTCTTCTCCCAGGATACGCCGGGCGTTATCCTGACGTCCTCGTTCCGCAGGTCATCCACGGACACCAGACACACCATGCGATCGGCGTGGCTGGGAGCGCCATTTTTTGCTGGCACCAGGGTGCGCCAGAGATCGCCCTGGGCAATCGGATCCGACAATTTGAGCAACATCCAGGGCGCGTTCGCAGCCGCTTGCGGCAGGTGCCAGCACGCCGCATAGTCGCTGTTGCGGAACAGGAAGCCTGCGTCGTCCAAAACCAACAGATCGGGCGTTCCCGCGAATTCCCTCCGCCGCGGTGTGAACAAGGCATTCGGGTCCGCCGAGATTGGCTCGTGGCCGTAACCCATTTTCAGGTTGGTGCGCCAGACTTTCTCTTTGTCTGGCTTGTCGCGATCGAGTGGGTAGGGCTGCCAGATCGCAAAAGCATGGTGAACCGCCTGCGGCGCGTGGCAATCGGGCGGCTCGACACCAAGATAGGCCTTGCATGCGATTGGCTCACGCAGCGGCGGAGATGGGTGACGGGCGGCCTCGGCGGCGGCGGCCTCGACGTCCTCTTTGGATTTGCCGGCAGCCATGGCGGCATCCGCTGCCTGCTTCGCCGCTGCCGCACACGCTTCGTCGTATTTCCGCCTGGCCTCGGTTGCCAGGGCATCGAGCAGCAGCCGCAATCCCTTGGCACCGCCAACCTCCGGAAGGTGCCGCACGCCGCGGTTGCCGCGCTCGATGGGTGACGGCCGTTCGCCCTTGTACAGGTGGTGGTCCACCACCATGTCGCCGCTGACCAGGATGCGCAGTGGTGCAGCGGCAGTTGAGGTTGCATCGGACATGTCAGGTCACCTGCGAAGGATTCTGTGGCGAACGAGGCGAAGCGATGCCGCGGGTGCATCGAGTTATCGCGACCGTGTCCGGCCGTTGGCTGGCAGGTCATTACAGGGCGTCACAACCTGCGCTGGCAAGCCCGAGCACCGGCAAGCCCTGAATCAGTCAGCGCGCCAGCCTGGCAAGGCCATCCGTACCCCGTGCCACGACGGGCGTTGATCGAGATCAGGCCGCGAACCAGCGCCCTTAACTCATTCTTTCCTTCCCCTCCCCGATGATGCCGCCGTCCCGACCCAAGGTGGTGCGCCATCATGAATGCCCCCGTCGCCCCGGACGACCCGCGAGCCCGCATCGCATTGCCAACCGAGGGGGAAGACGTTGCCGCGCTGCGCGACCTCGTCGTCGCCAAGCTCACCTACGCCGTGGGCCGCGACCCGATCGTCGCCACCGACCGGGATTGGTTCGTCGCGACGGCGCTCGCCACGCGGGACCATGTCGCCGAGCGCTGGATGACCTCCACCCGCGCCAACTATGCCAGCCGCGCCAAGCGCGTCTATTACCTCTCGCTCGAGTTCCTGCTCGGCCGCCTGCTAACGGACGCGCTGACCAACCTCGGCCTGACCACCAAGATGCGTGCCGCCCTGGCGGAGCTTGGCGTAGACTTCGACCGGCTGCGCCAGATGGAACCCGACGCCGCACTCGGCAATGGCGGGCTGGGCCGGCTGGCGGCCTGCTTCATGGAGAGCATGGCCAGCCTCGGCATCCCGGCGCATGGCTACGGCATCCGCTACAACCATGGCCTGTTCCGCCAGGTGATCCGCGACGGCTGGCAGGTCGAATACCCGGAGAACTGGCTCACCTTCGGCAACCCGTGGGAGTTCGCCCGGCCCGACGTCGCCCACACCATCGGCTTCGGCGGTACGGTCGAGACGCTGGCGGCGGCGAACGGCAGCCCGCGCTACGTCTGGCACCCCGGCGAGACGGTCGCCGCCGTCGCCTACGACACGCCGGTGGTCGGCTGGCGCGGACGTTATGCCAACACGCTGCGGCTGTGGTCGGCCTGGGCGACGGACCCGCTGCGGCTGGACGCGTTCAACCGCGGTGACCATGTCGGCGCCTCGGCGGCGCGGGCGCACGCCAACGCGATCTCCCAGGTGCTGTATCCCGGCGACGGCTCGCCGGCCGGCCAGGAGCTGCGGCTGCGCCAGGAATATTTCTTCTCCTCGGCGTCGTTGCAGGACCTGCTGGGGCGCCACATCCGGCAGCACGGCGACGTGCGCACTCTGGCCGACAAGGCCGCCATCCAGTTGAACGATACGCACCCGTCCATCGCCGTTCCCGAGCTGATGCGGCTGTTGCTGGACCAGCACGAGTTGCCCTGGGACACCGCCTGGCGAATCACCGCCGACACCTTCTCGTACACCAACCATACGCTGCTGCCGGAGGCGCTGGAGACCTGGCCGGTGACGCTGGTCGAGCGGCTGCTGCCGCGGCACATGCAGATCATCCACCAGATCAATCGCTCGCATCTCGACGGGTTGGTCGCGACGCGCGGGGCCGCCACACCGCCGCTCGCCGCCGTGTCGCTGATCGACGACGACGGCGGGCGGCGGGTGCGCATGGGCACGCTGGCGTTCCTCGGCTCGCACCGGGTGAACGGCGTCTCCGCGCTGCATACCGAGCTGATGCGGCAGACGGTGTTCCGCGACATGCACGCGCTGTATCCCGAGCGGATCGTCAACCGCACCAACGGCGTCACCTTCCGCCGCTGGCTGTTCGCGGCGAATCCCGAGCTGACCGCGCTGCTGGTGGACGTGGTGGGACCGCGCGTGCTGGACGACGCCGACGCGCTGGAAGGGTTCGCCGTGGCGGCCGACGATGCCGGCGTGCATGACCGGCTGGTGGCGATCCGGCGCGCCAACAAGGTCGCCGTGGGCAGGTTGGTGGCCGAGCGGCTGGACATCGAGCTCGATCCGGACGCGCTGTTCGACGTGCATATCAAGCGCTTCCACGAGTACAAGCGGCAGTTGCTGAACATCCTGGAAACCATCGCGCTGTACAGCACGATCCGCACCCATCCGACGTTCGACTGGGTGCCGCGGGTGAAGATTTTCGCCGGCAAGGCGGCGGCTGGCTATCACCGCGCCAAGCTGATCATCAAGCTGATCAACGACGTGGCGCGCGTGGTCAACCACGATCCGGCACTGCGCGGCTTGCTGAAGGTGGTGTTTCTGCCGGACTATAATGTGAGCCTCGCGGAGGCGATCATTCCCGCCTCCGATTTGTCCGAGCAAATCTCGACGGCCGGGATGGAGGCGTCGGGCACGGGGAACATGAAGCTGGCGTTGAACGGCGCACTGACCATCGGCACGCTGGACGGGGCCAATATCGAAATCCGCGATCGGGTGGGCGCCGACAACATTTTCATCTTCGGGCTGACCGCGGAGCAAGCGGCGAGCCGGCGGCGCTACGGACCGGGTGCCGGGGAAACCCTCGCCGGGTCGGCGGCCTTGCGCGACGTGCTCGACCTGGTCGGCAACGGCGCGTTTTCGCCCGACGACCCGTGGCGCTTTCGCGACCTGGTGGACGAGTTGTCCGGCTCCGACCACTTCCTGGTCACCGCGGACTTCGAGGCGTACGCCGCCATGCAGCGCGAGGTCGCCGAGCGCTGGCATGACCGCCATGCGTGGTGGCGTTCCAGTGTGCTGAATACCGCGCGGGCCGGCTGGTTCTCCGCCGACCGCGCCATCCGGGAATACGCCGAGGGGATCTGGAACGTGGCAGCGACCTAACCTCTCCCGCAGGCGGGAAAGGTCGGCGCGGAGCGCCGGGTGAGGGTGCCGCGGAACGCACGATGCGGATCGCGGCACCCTCACCCGCGTCGCTGTCGCTCCGCGACCTCTCCCGCCGCAAGCGGGAGAGGCTTACTGCCCTTGATCTGCATCAACGCCCGCACCACCGTGGCGGCTAGGCTGATCGCCCGCAGTCCGTGGAGCAAAACGGTGGCAACCGACGTATCGGACGTGATCGAGCATGCCCGCTTCAACAGCTTCCACCTGCGCATCGCCGTGCTGTGCGGCGTGCTGGTGTTCCTCGACGGCTTCGACCTGACCGCCATCAGCTACGCCGCGCCGCAGTTCATCAAGCTGTTCGCGATCAACCGCGCCATGATCGCCCCGGTGTTCTCCGCCGGTTTGCTCGGGCTGACGCTCGGCGCGCTGCTGTTCGGGCTGGTGGCGGACCGTATTGGCGCCAAGCGCACCTTCGTCGCCTGCGCGGTGCTGTTCGGCCTGCTGTCGATCGCCACCGCCCTCGCCGCCACCATGACCGAATTACTGGTGGTACGGTTCCTCGCCGGCCTGGCACTCGGCGGCGCCTCGCCGATCTCCATCGCCATTGCCAGCGACTATGTGCCGAAGCACGTGCGCACCTCGGTGACGATGATCATGTATGTCAGCCTGTCGCTGGGCTCGGTCTCGGCCGGCTATGCGTTCGGGTTCCTGACGTTCTTCGGTTGGCGCACGGTGTTCTGGATCGGCGGCCTGCTGCCGGTGCTGCTGGCGCCGTTGGTTCTCGCGGCGATGCCGGAGGCGTTGGAGTTCCTGGTCATGCACGGCGCGCCGGCCGCACGCATCCGCGCCATCCTCGCGCGGCTGGATCCCACGCGGGACTTCTCCAGCGAAACCAGCTTCACCGTGGCGCGGGAGAACAAGGCCGGCTTCCAGCCGATCCAGTTGTTCCAGGACGGCCGGGCGCCGATCACCATCGTGCTCTGGGTCGTATTCTTCACGTCGCTGGTCGCGATCTACTTCTTCAATAGCTGGATCCCCACGCTGCTGACCGGCAGCGGCCTGTCCGGCACCGAGATCGTGGTGATCTCCACCGGGCTGCAGTTCGGCGGCATCATCGGGACGCTGATCGCGGCACCGATCGTGGTGCGGCTGCCCGGCTTCCTCACCGCCGGCTTCGGCTATCTGTGTGCCGCGCTGGCCATGCTGGTGCTGGGCAGCGGCGGCGGCGGCTTCTGGTTCCTCGCCGGCGCCGTGCTGGCGGTTGGCATCTTCCTGATCGGCACCCAGAGCGTGCTGAATGCCAGCGCCGCCGGCGTCTATCCGCCCAGCATGCGATCGACCGGCGTCGGTTGGGGGTTCGGCATCGGCCGCATCGGCTCCGTGCTATCCCCGGGCATCGCCGGCGTGCTGGTGGCCATGCAGTGGAAGCCGGGGGCGTTGTTCATGATCGCGGCGGTGCCGACCTTGCTGGCGAGTGTCGCCATCCTGGTCGTGCACTGGCTGGTGCGGCGACGGGCCCGGGAGGAAGCTGGCGTGCCGGCGGCCGTGGGCAAAAGGTGACCGGAAGGAGACTCCCCCTCCCCCCAACCTTGATCCGCTTCGCGGCTCAAGCCCGCAAGGGGAGGGGGAGTCTCCTTCGACGGCTGAACGACAAGTCGGGATTGGAGGGCAGGACATGGCGGTAACCGGCGACGTACCCACCGGAACGCATATCGTGCGGCGCAGTGCGGCGCCGGCCGGGGCGCGGGTGGACGTCGATATCTGCGTGCTGGGCGCCGGGATTTCCGGTGTCTCCGCGGCGCTGGAGGCGGCACGGCTGGGTCGGCGCGTCGCGTTGGTGGATGGGCTGCCGGCGCTCGGCGGCCAGGCGGTCAACGCGATCGTCGGCACGTTCTGCGGACTGTTCTCCAACGGCTCGCACGGCTACCAGGTGACGCACGGCATTGCCGACGAGATCCTGCGGGACCTCGGCGCGCAAGGCGTGCTGCACTATCGCCACGGCCCGGTCACCACCGTGGTGATGTATGACGAGGTCGCGCTGTCCCGCTGGGTCGAGGAAGCCGTGCGCCAGGCCGGCATCACCGTATTGCTCGGCGCCATGCTGCAACATGTGGACCGCGACGGCGGCCGCATCCGCGCCGTGGACCTGCTGACCCGCTACGGGAGCCTGCGCGTTGCGGCGACCGGCTTCGTCGATGCCACCGGCGACGCCGCGCTGGCCTGGGAGGCGGGATTCGACTGCCGAGAACCCGACGTGCCGAGCTACGGCACCCAGATGGTGGTGCTGGAGAACATCGACGAGGCGCACATGCCGCCACGTGAGCATGTGCCGGAACGTGCCCGCGCCAAGCGCGAGGAATACGGACTGGCGCGCACCGACGGCTTCGCCTTCGTGTTTCCCGGCCGCGCCACCGCCCTGGTCAACCTGACGCATATCGAGACGCCGCTGGAACCCGTCGCGGCCTCGCGCATCGCGCTGGAGGGGAAAGCGCAAGCTGACCGCGTCGTCGCCTTCCTGCGCGGAGAATTCCCCGCGGCGTTCGGCAAGGCACGCGTGCGGTCCTACGGGTTCCCCGGCATCCGGCAGACCCGCTGGATCGTCGGCCGGCAGCAGCTTTCGGTGGACGATGTGCGCGCCGGCACACGGTTTCCCGACGCGATCGCCCGCACCGGCTGGCCGATCGAGCTGCACGACCGGGTGGAGGGTTATATCTGGCAACCCTTCCCCGAGGACCACCTGCACTGGGTGCCGCTCGGCAGCCTGATCCCGCGCGAGGCGGACAACCTGCTGGCAGTGGGGCGCTGCATCGACGCCGACAACGCGGCGCTGTCGAGCGTGCGGGTGATGGGGCCATGCATCGCCATGGGTGCGGCGGCGGCGCATGCGCTGGATCTGGCGGGAGCAGGCAGCGTGCAGCAGATCGATTTTGCCGCGTTGCGCCAGCGGCTGCACGACAATCTGGATCGGACGGATTGAACAGGGCCGGAGAAGATCGCGGGCTGGCGGCGACCGGGAGGGCGGTGGTTGCGGCTGGGCACCCCCGCGCGCCATCGGCTCAATATGGCCGCGCTGAGCGTGCATCCATCGACGACGTTCTGCGCGCGAACTGGCCTGCGTCGTGCGTCGCGCGAGCGTCACCGCAGCGGGAACGATGCGAGGCTGATCGGCTTGCCGGGGCAACCAAGCGGACCCTGCCCTGACGGCCCATGAGCCGGGGATAACCATTCCATGGTACGGACCACGTGGGTCTGCGCGTCCGTTCCGGAATGCCTGCGGCAATCAATCCCAAACGGTGCGGCTGTTGCCCATGGACCGTGTCATCTGCTCCCCATGCAGATCTTTACGTCGGCCACGCTCGTGCCCACGTGGTAGCCGGGAAATTCCCGCGCGTCGGGGATTTCCGGGGTCAGTTCGCCGCGGTATTCGGCCCGGAAAACCCCGAGGCTCCATCTTGCGAATCGCGGCATGGCATTCGCGTCGGCTTGGGCTTTGCGCGTCCGCCATGGCGGCCCTTCTCCCGCGTTGCTGCACCGGACGCGGGGCACGCGGCGGTTGAGCGGCGGCAAGGCAACCCGCCCCCGGCGCTTACGTTTTCAACCGAAGAGATCACGAGGGAAGTAAGTCATGTCGGAATCGCGAACCATTACGAATCGCGGCAACTTCGCGCTCGATCGCGAGAAGGCGTCGCGTGCGGGACATGTCGGAGGGCAAAAGAGTTCCGGCAATTTTGCGCATGATCGGGTGCGCGCGGTGGAAGCCGGACGCAAAGGCGGCGAGCGCAGCCACGGCGGCGGTGGCGCGCCAAACAACCCCGGCAACTTCGCACAGGACCGTGAGCGCGCGTCGGACGCGGGACGCAAAGGCGGCCAGCACAGCCACAGTGGCCAGCAGGGACTTTCATGAAAGAGCCAACGCGCAAGGACGCCGGGCGGCCGGGCGACGTGGCGCAGCGCGTGCGTGCCGCGCGGGACAGCCTGCCGGGAGAACGTGACGCGCTGCCCCCGGGCACGTTGCCCGGCCACACGTCGGAGCCACAGGGCGATGAGGTGTCCTAGACCGATTCAAAGTACGCGGCGTGCCGCATGCCGCTTGATGCGGTCGCCGGTGCGGCAGGCGAGCGCCTGGATTGTCAACGGTCGCCGGCGGCGCGTCGGCGCGTCGTCGGTCCATCGTCCCTCGGTGCCGCGCTACAAACGCAGCGGCATGCTTGGCCGCTACGCTCCGACCCGCACACGGTTTTTTGCGTCGAATGGTCTGAACGAAGATGGGTGCCGGGCACTTTTCACAGTGCCATTCCAGGAAAGTCAGCCGGCGCGCCGGCACAGGTAACAGCAGCCGGCCAAGCTGAGCCTTCTGGGATGGTTGACCAGGCATCGCAGCCGCATCCGGCTCGCAAAACCCGAAATGAGGACGACTATGGCAACGACCAAAGGTATGGACGAACTCCTGTTGAGCTTTATGCAGGACATCTATTACGCCGAGCGGCAAATCCTCAAGGCGCTGCCGAAGATGGCAAATGCCGCCGAGAATGAACAACTCAAGCAGGCGCTGATGCATCACCGCGACGAGACGCAGGGACAGGTGGAGCGGCTGCAAAAGGCGTTCGAGGCGGTCGGCAAGCGCGCCCGCGGACAGACCTGCGAGGCGATCAACGGCATTATCGAGGAGGGCGAGGAAGTCATCGAGGAGTTCGAAGCCGGTGCGGTTCGTGATGCCGGCATCGTGGCCAATGCGCAGGCCGTCGAGCACTACGAAATGGCGCGTTACGGCACGATCATCGCCTGGGCGCAGGGCTGCGGCCACAACGAGGTCGTGAAGCTGATGCAGGAGACGCTGGAGGAAGAGAAGCAGGCGGACAAACTGCTGAACGACATGGCAATGAAGGAAATCAACCGGCGGGCTGTGAAGCGGGCCGCTTAGCGCCAGGCGTTGGCCGGGGCATTGCCCCGGCCAATTCCCCCGGCCAATTCGCGGCCGCGTCAGGCGGCCTTCCGCTGTGCCGTCTCATCCAACAGCTTCAGCATTTCACGGCAGAAATCCGGAAGATCGTCCGGCTTGCGGGAGGTGACCAGCATGCCATCCCGCACCACCGTCTTGTCTTCCCAGTTTGCGCCCGCGTTGCGGAGGTCGGTTCGCAGCGACGGCCAGGACGTTAGGCGACGGCCGCGCACGCCCTCGGCTTCGATCAGCGTCCAGGGGCCATGGCAGATGGCCGCGATCGGCTTGTTCGTCTGAACGAAGTGCCGCACGAAGGCAACCGCCTTCGGGTCGGTGCGGAGCGTGTCGGGATTGGCAACGCCACCCGGCAGCACCAGCGCATCGAATTTGTCCGGTGACACGCTGTCCAGGTCATGGTCAACCCGCAGCTTGTCGCCTTTGTCGTGGTGGTGCATGCCCTGGATCTGCCCCGAATGGGGCGCGATCACCACCACCTCCACCTTCGCCGCTTTCAACGCCTTCACCGGCTCGGTGAGTTCCACCTGCTCCACGCCGTCCGTGGCCAGGACTGCAACCTTGCGGCCTGTGACGCCAGCCATCGCGCTTCTCCCATGCTGTGAAAGGATCTGGGATTCAACCGCGCGCGGGGGCCGTGGTTGCCACGACGGCCGGTCGAATTATGCGTCGCGTCGAGGGTTGCCGCGGCCATGCAGCAGAGACCAGGCTCCCAGCGCTGCCGACACCGTGAACAAGGCCGCGCGATGGCGGCTTAGCCAGAAGGTCCAGCTCACCGGCTGAGCCTGGTCGGAGAAGCTGCCCCGGGCGGCCTGGTGGCCAGGCACCGGGTGGAACAGATTGCCGGCATTGTCTTGCGTTGCGGGTACGCCGCGGAACTGCCCGGTGTAGCCGTATTTTGCCAGGTAGCGATCGAGCAATCCGGGAAACAAACGGTTGGCGATGATCGCCTTCCAGGTCGAGTGGCCTACGAAGATCTCCCGGCGGCGGGCGCGCGCGGCGAAGACGATGGCGCGCGCGGCCACCTCCGGCGCGTAGATCGGCGGGATTGGCTTGGGCTGTTGCGGCATCCGGTTCAACGCCCAATCGAACTGCGGCGTGTTCAATGCCGGCATCTGCACCATCGTGATATGGATCGGCAGCCGGCTGTGCTTGAGTTCGACGCGTAACGCGTCGGTGAAGCCGCGGATAGCGAACTTCGCGCCGCAATAGGCGGCTTGCAGCGGAATGGCACGGTAGGCCAAGGCGGATCCCACCTGCACGATGGTTCCGCGTCCGCGCTGGCGCATACGGCGCAGCGCAGCCATTGTGCCATACACCGTGCCGAGATAGGTGACCTCGGTCGCGCGACGAAACTCCTGCGGGGTAATCGCGTGGACCGGCGCGAAGATCGTCGCCATCGCGTCGTTCACCCACACGTCGATCGGCCCAAGATTACGCTCGATTTCCTCCGCTGCGGCTTCGACCGCGGCCGGATCGGCGACATCCGCGGGCGCCACGCAGGCGCGGCGACCGGTTGCCTCCACTTCCTGTGCCGCATCGTACAGCCGGTCGGCGTCTCGGGCGATGAGGCCAACATCGTAGCCGCGGCGTGCGAATTCCCGGACCGTGGCGCGGCCAATGCCGGCGCCGGCGCCGGTAACCACCGCGACCTTGCGCGAGCCGAACAGGAGCGAGGGCGATTGGGACACTGCAAAAGACCTTCAAGTGGATGGCGAACGCAACAGCCC
>JBEKNT010000033.1:0-27139 GCA_049522565.1 Acetobacteraceae bacterium | reverse complement strand
CATGGCCATGACCCGGCCATCTATCGCGGCAGCACGGCTGCATAGATGGCCGGCTCAAGCCTGGCCATGACGGGGGAGCGCCGGTACGACGAACGGCACGGTGTGCCACCGCGATCATTCGCATTCACCCGTGGGGCGGCATGACACGTCAGGTTGCTGCTGCACCGCGGTGATCACCGCGCCTGCGGTCGCGGTCGGCCGGAATGTGGTGCAGCCCTTCAGCCCCGTATCGTAGGCCAGCCGGTAAAGCGGCACGAATTCGGCGAAGCGCGTTGCCGCGGGCACGTTGATCGTTTTCGAAATCGCGTTGTCGACGAAACCCTGCAGCGCGGCTTGCATGCGGAGGTGGGCCTCGATCGGCAGCTCGGCCGCCGTCGTCACGGCATCCGGCACGCCATCGGTCCGGCCGCATTGCTCGCGCCAGAGACGTACCGCGTAGTCCGTCAGGGCAAACCGCGTCCGATCACCGTTGGCATCCAGCACGGTGCGCTCATGCTCGATGGCGAAGACCGGTTCAATCCCGCTCGAGACGTTGCCGGCGAGTAGACTGATCGTTCCGGTCGGCGCGATGGCGAGCAGATGGCTATTGCGGATGCCGACGCGCGCGATGTGGTCGCGCAGGTCCGCCGGCAGGCCGCGGATGAACGGAGCCTCCAGGTAGCATTGACGCTGGAAGTCCGGGAAGCCGCCCTTCTCCTCCGCAATGGCGATGGACTGGCGGTACGCCGCATGGCAGATCGTCCGCATTGTCTCGCCAGCAAAGGCAATCGAAGCATCGCTGCCATAGTACAATCCGAGCATGATCAGGGCGTCGGCCAGTCCGGTAATCCCGAGACCGACGCGTCGTGCGCGATGCACCGCCTCGTGTTGCTGCGGCAGCGGGAAACGTGACGCGTCGATCACGTTGTCCAGCAATCGCACCGCCGTTGACGCGATGGCCGCCAACCGATCGGTGTCCAGTCGGGCCTGCGGGGTGAATGGATCCCGGATCAACCGCGTCAGATTGATCGCACCCAGGTCACAGGCGCCGTAGGGCGGCAGCGGCACCTCGCCGCACGGGTTGGTTGCGGCGATCCGTTCGCAGTACCAGAGATTGTTCATCCGGTTGATCCGGTCGATGAACAGCACCCCCGGCTCGCCGCTGTCATAGCTGGCGCGCATCAGCCGTTCCCACACGGCGCGTGCGGCTACGCGCCGCACGACGCGGCATGGTACATCCGCAGCCTCACCCGGCCACGCGCGCGACACCGTCTCGCCGTTACCGTCGAGCCGGCTTGCGGGAAACACCAGCGGCCACGATTCGTCCTGTTCGACAGCGTGCATGAAGGCGTCGGTCACCTGCACCGACAGGTTGAAATGGCGCAGCCGCCCGGCATTGCGTTTGGCATCGATGAAGTCTTCGATGTCGGGATGATCGCAGCGCAGCGTCGCCATCATCGCACCGCGGCGCGCAGCGGTGGACTGGATAGTGGCGCACATCGCATCCCAAACATCCATGAACGTGACCGGCCCGGAGGCGATGGCGCCCGAGGTGCGCGCGCGCGCGCCGCCCGGGCGGAGCGTGGAGAAGTCATAGCCGACTCCGCCGCCGCGCTGCATCGTCACGGCGCCTTCTTGCAGCGCTCGGAAGATGCCGGGGATCGAATCCTCGATGGTGCCCATGACGAAGCAGTTGAACAGGGTCACGTCGCGCTCGGTGCCGGCACCGGCCTGGATGCGTCCGCCGGGCAGGAACTGGAAGTCCCGCATGATGTCGAGGAAACGTTGCTCCCATGCCGCGCGGTCGGCGGCCTCGACATCGGCCAATGCGTGCGCGACGCGCCGCCAGCTCGCCTCGATCGACGCCTCGGCAGCGCCGGCGCGGTAGCGCGTCTCCCACACATGCCGCGCGATGGGCGTGTCGAGCGGCTGGTCAGCTCGCATCGTGGCAGGCCGCCATGGCGCGGGCGATGGCGTCGCTGATGTCGAGCACGGTCAGGCGCTGCGCCGCCACCTCGGCGGGGACGCGGAACGGCGGCACCGTATTGGCGACCGTGATGCCGTCCAGCGCCGGCGTGGCGAACAACTCGGTGGCCCCATCGATGAACAGCCCGTGGGCGGCGGCAGCGAAAACCTTGGTCGCACCAGCCGCCCGGCACGCCTTGGCGGCGCGCACCAATGTGCCGCCTGTGCTGATCAGATCATCCACCAGCACGGCCACCTTGTTGCGCAGGTCGCCAACCAGCAACTCGCCGCTTACCACGCCGCTGCTGCGATACTTCTCCATATAGGCGCTGCCGACATCCTGGCGGATCAGGTGTTCCAGCGCCTGACGGAATTGCTCCGCCCGCTTGGCGCCGCCGGCATCGGGCGAGACGGCAACCACCGGCTCGCCACGCAGCAACGGCGCGAAATGCGCCGCCAGCAGCGGCGCGCTCTCGATGTGCCAGGTCGGGCAGCGGAATGCGTTCTCGAACGCCGCCACGTTGTGCACTTCCAACGCGACGACCCGATCGATCCCGACCGCCTCGACCATCGCCGCGACGTAGCGGGTGATGATCGGGTCGTTCGGCTTGGTGCGGCGGTCTTTGCGCGCGTAGCACAGGTAGGGCGCTATCGCCGTCACCCGGTCCGCGCCGGCGTCTTTCAATGCGCCGCAGAAGAACAGCAGCCGGCAAAGCTTGTCATTGCCGCTTTCGTTCGAATCCCCATACAACGAATGCAGCACGAACACGTCGTGGCCGCGCACGTCCTGCAGCGGACGGGTTTTGTGCTCGCCATCCTCGAAGTTCCGCTCCTCGTGCGGCGCGACCGTCACATCGAGACAACCGGCCACGCGTTCGGCGAGGTCGCGGCTACCTTGCAGGCCGAAAAAGGTCAGAGGACCGCGGTTCATCGGTGTCTCCTGCTAGGTCGGGGCAGATGGTGCAAAGGCACGTGCCTGATCGAGCAACGCCACCACTTCCGCGTCCCGCAGTTGCGGGAACGCGCGATAGAACTGGCCGACGGCATAGAATTCGGCGGGCGTGTCCAGGCACACGGTCTCATCAACCTCCCGCCGCAGCCGGTCGAGCGTGTCGCCCGGGGCGACCGGGACGGCGAGCACGAGGCGCGCCGGTTTGCGCCGCCGCGTGGCGCGCAAGGCGGCGAGCATGGTGGACCCTGTGGCAATGCCGTCATCGACGACGATGGCGGTGCGGCCGGCCACGTCAACCGGTTGGCGATCGCCGAGATAGATGCTGCGGCGGCGCTCGATCTCCTGCAACGCTGCCGCTTTCGCCCGTGCGAAATAGTCCGGTGGAATCGCCAGGCGCGCCGCGAGCCGTGGATCGGTGACGAGTTCGGGGTGCTCGCCGTCGGCGATCGCGCCGACCGCCAGTTCCTGTTGCTGCGGTGCGCCGATCTTGCGCACCAGGACGAGGTCGAGCGGTGCCGCCAGGGCGCGCGCGATTTCGAATCCGACCGGTACACCGCCGCGTGGCAGCGCCAGCACGACAGGGCTCTGGATCTTCAATGCCAGCAGCCGCGCAGCGAGCAGCTTTCCGGCCTCATGCCGATCGATGAACACCATGTCCTGTCTCCGCCGACGGGATGCTCAGATGTTGCAGGAACCAGGCGCGTGCCAGGACAACCACCGCCTCCAGCGTGCCCGGCTCCTCGAACAGATGGGTCGCACCGGGAACCACGTCCAACCGGTGCTCGCCGTGTAGCTGGCGATATGCTGCCCGATTGAGCGCCAGCACCTCCCGATCGCGACTGCCGACGATCAGCAGCGTCGGTGCGTTGACCTGCGCCAGCGCATCGCCGGCCAGGTCAGGTCGGCCGCCGCGGCTGACGATGGCGCGCACATCCTTGCGCGCGGCCGCCGCGACCAAGGCGGCCGCCGCGCCGGTGCTGGCACCGAAGAAGCCGAGCGGCAGGCTTCGCCCGGCCGCACAATCCTCGGCCCAGGTCGCCGCCTGGTCGAGCCGTTCGGCGAGCAGCGCAATGTCGAAGACGTTGATCCGGCTCGCCGCTTCATGCTCCGTCAGCAGATCGAACAGCAGGGTGGCGAGCCCGGCGTGCTGTAGTGCCTTCGCGACGAAGGTGTTGCGCGGGCTGAAGCGGCTGCTGCCACTCCCGTGCGCGAACAGCACGATCCCGCTTGCCGGCGCCGCGGGCAGGCCGAGCAGCCCTTCTCCGCCATGCGGCGGCAGGGTCACGGAAAGGGTCCGAAATCCATTGGATGTCATCACCAGGACCTCCGCGGGACACATTGGACGGCGCCCCGGGCGCCGCCGCATTGATCGAGGTCAAGCCGGGGCAGCAGCAGGCGCTGGCCGCTGTGCGACTGTTGCAGTCAGCCGCGGCGCCGCGTTCGCGAGGGCGGCCAGCGATCCCTGGCTGGCATCGAGCATTTGCCAGAGGTGCCGGTTCAGAGTGGCCGGCGCTGCGCCGAGCCAGAATCCAAGCGATCGAATGGCCGGGCGCGACGCCAGTTCGACGACAGCGTCCTGTTCTACCGGGTCCGTGAACCCCGCTTCGATCAGGACCGAGCATCCCGCCGCCAGCAGGCCGCCGGCTTCGCGCCAAGTCGCCTCGCGGGACCTGGCGAGGTGCAACAGTCGGGCGCCGGGTGCGGGCGGCGTGACGGAAGCGAGCATGGCGGCCAATTCCGACCGACGACCGTCGGCCTCGCCGCCCAGCGCGATCAGCAGCGGCCGCCGCGGCGCGAGAAAATCAAGGCCGGCGTCGATGTGTCGCCGCGCCAGGGCCAGCAGTCGCGCGGCCTCCCTTGGATTGGTTCGGCGACGGGCGCTGCCGGCCACGGCATAGCTGCGCGTTGCCGCGCGCAAGGCCAGAAACAACGGCAAGGCGCGCAAACCGTCGGTTTCCGGCACCAGGTCCAGATACGCGTTGAACACGGCGTTGCCGAGGTCGCCGCGGCCGCGCAGATGCAGATCCATCAGCAGAAAGGCGAGGTCATACAGCACGTCGATGCAGCCGATCTCATTGCTGAACTCGACGCAGTCGAACAGCGTGGGACGCCCGAGATACAGGCAGATGTTGGCGAGACGCAGGTCGCCGTGACAGCGGCGAACCCAGCCCTCGGCGCGCCGCCGGTCGAGCAATGTCGCGACCGCATCGAGTGCGGCCCGCGCGCGGCTGCTCAGCGTGCCAACGGCCGCCCCGTCGAGCGTCGCGGCGACCAGGGCCAGTTCCCGGTCGTTGTCCGCGATGACGCGGCGGATCGCGTCGCTGCCGCCGAACGCCGGGGTGATTTCCGCAGCCAGATGCAACCGCGCGACGGCTTCGCCGAGGCCATGCATCAGCGCCGGCTTCAGCCCGCCGGTGTCCGCCATGACATCGAACAGATCGGACCGAGCGAACCGGCGCATCACGACGACGTGATCGAGCGCAGGTCCCGGACCATCGAACGTCAGGACGCCATGCGCATCGCAATTGATCGACCGCACAGCGAGATAGAGATCCGGCGCGGTTCGCCGGTTCAACACCAGCTCCGCCTCGCACGCGGCCTGGCGCAGTTCGCGCGTTGTGTAGTCGAGCGAGACGTAGCGGATCGCCCGCTTGAGCTTGTACGCCCGATCCGCCGCCAGGAAGACGATGGAGCAGTGAGTTTCGACCCGCTGCACCTCGCCATCGCGCAGCCCGTAGCTCGCAGGACGCGACAGGAAATCGATCGCCGCGTACTGCTCTTCGGGCGCGGGCAGCGAAGCCGTCATGGCACACGGTCCGGAGCCGTCGCCCGATCCAGGTCCGCCGCAAGCTGACGAATTGCCGCGCTGATCTCTACCCGGACAGCAGCCGGTTCCAGCCGCCGCAACGCCTCCGGTAGTTGCGCCAGCGAGGCCGCGGCGTGCGCCCGGGCCGCCATAAGGTCGGGGAAGCCGTCGACCCGCTTGCCGTTGCGCATGGCGGGCCGCAGCAGCGCTTCGCCGTCCGCAGGCTCGTCGATCAGCGCGACGAGGTCGGCAGCAATCGTTCCGTCCGCGGCATAGCGCCGGTAAACCTGCTTGCGGCCGGGCCACGTGGCCTTGCCTTCGCTGCGCTTGCGGCGGGGACGGCCAGCGTATTCTTGCAGCTTGTAAGCGCAATCGAGCGCCGGCGCGTCGCCCGAGGTGGTCAGGCTGGTGCCGACACCGAAGCCATCGATCGGCGCGCCGCCGCGGCACAGCGACAGCAGGCTGTGCTCGTCCAGCCCGCCACTGGCGAAGATGCGGATCGCCGGCAGCCCGGCCGCGTCCAGAATGGCGCGCGCCGCGCGGGCGTGCGCCGCGAGATCGCCACTGTCGAGCCGCACCGCGCTGACCGTGATGCCTTGCGCCGCAAGCCGCGGTGCCAGGGCGGCGACAATCGCTGCGCCACGCTCGGTGTCATAGGTGTCGATCAATAACGTCAATGCCTGGGGCCGCACGCGGGCGAAATGCTCGAAGGCAGTGGCCTCGTCGGCATGCGCCTGCACGAAGGAGTGCGCCATGGTGCCGACGACAGGGATGCCGAAATCGCGGTTCGCCAGCACCGTCGCGGTGCCGGAGAAGCCCGCGAGATAGCTCGCACGCGCCGCCAGCAATCCAGCCTCGGCGCCGTGCGCGCGGCGCAGCCCGAAATCCACCAGTTGCTTGCCAGGCGCCGCGAGCACCATGCGCGCGGCCTTCGAAGCAATCACCGTCTGAAAGTGCACCAGGTTGATCAGTCGAGTCTCGACAAATTGCGCCTGCGGCATTGGCGCCGTAACGCGCAGCACCGGCTCGTCGGGGAAAAACACGGTGCCTTCCGGCATCGCGTCAACGTCGCCGGTGAAGCGCAGATCTGCCAGTCCATCGATGAAAGCCGGCGAGAACATGCCGGAGGTCCGCAGCCAGGCCAGGTCGTCCGGCGTGAACCGCAGCGTCTCGAGGAATTGCACCGCCTGCGCCAGACCCGCGGCCATCAGGAAGCCGCGCTCGGGCGGCAACTTGCGGAAGAACAGCTCGAACACCGCCGTCTCCGCCATGCCGTACGCCGCGTAGGCCTCCAGCATGGACAGCTCGTAGAGATCGGTCAGCAGCAGGCTCTGCTCCGGCATGCGCAGACGATGCGCGGACGGTGGCCGGGTTTCCTTGATCTCGGTCAATCACGCCAGGATCGATTTGCGGCGGATTGATACAGGTCAAGGCGGCCAGCCGGCGTCTGATGCAGCCTTTCCGGCCACGGGAAACCGGCCAGAGCACGGTCATGCCTGTCATCAATGCCGAAATTGCCGGCCAACTCGACAAGGTTGCCGATCTGCTCGACATCGAAGGCGCCAATCCGTTCCGTGTGCGCGCGTATCGGCGGGCCGCACGGATGGTCGGCGAACTGCCACGCAACGTGGCCGATATGCTGGCCGAGGGCGAGGACCTCGATGAGCTGCCCGGCATCGGCAAGGATCTTGGTGACAAGATCGCGACCATCGCCCGTGGCGGACATCTGCCGCTGCTCGACGAACTTGCGCGCGAGATGCCGGCGGGGATTACGGCCCTGCTGACGTTGCCGGGCCTCGGCCCCAAGCGGGTGCACCTGTTGCACGAGACGCTCGGCATCGACTCGATCGACCAGCTTGCCGCCGCCATCAAGGCCGGCAAGCTGCACGACGTGCCAGGCTTCGGTCCGGCCATCGCGGCGACGCTGCTGCGCGCCATCGCGGCAGGCACCGGACAGGCCCAACGAACCAGGCTGGCGACCGCCGAACAGATCGTGGCGCCTTTACTGCGCCATCTGCGGCAGGCCAAAGGCGTGCGGCAGGTCGAGGTGGCCGGAAGCTACCGCCGGCGGCGCGAGACAGTCGGCGATCTCGACGTCGTGGTTGCCGCCGAGCCGAGCAGACCGGTCATGCAGCGGTTCGTCGGCTACGAGGACGTGGCGGAGGTCGTCGCGCAGGGACCGACGCGCTCCACGGTCCGGCTGCGGAACGGGTTGCCGGTCGATCTCCGTGTGGTGCCCGCGGAGAGCTTCGGCGCCGCGCTTTGCTACTTCACCGGATCGAAGGCGCACAACATCGCGCTGCGCCAGATCGCCGTCGATCGCGGCTGGAAGCTCAATGAATACGGCCTGTTCAGGGGTGCCACGCGCCTCGCCGGCCGTTCGGAAGCGGAACTCTACCAACGCCTCGGCCTGTCCGTCGTTCCGCCGGAGTTGCGCGAAGACGAGGGCGAGATCGACGCCGCACGCCGGGGCAGTCTGCCGCGCCTCGTGAGGGTGGAGGACATCCGTGGCGATCTGCACGTGCATACCACCGCCAGTGACGGGCGAGCCAATCTGCAAGCCATGGTGCAAGCGGCGCAGGCCAGGGGCTACGCGTATGTCGCGATCACCGACCACAGCCAGCGTGTTGCCATGGCGCACGGTCTGGATGCCAAACGGCTGGCGCAGCAGATCGACGAGATCGACCGGATCAACGAAAAACTGTCGGGCTTCGTGGTGCTGAAGTCGAGCGAGGTGGACATCCTGGAAGACGGCACGCTCGATCTGCCCGACCAGATCCTGCGGCGGCTCGATCTGGTGGTCGGCGCCATCCATTCCCGCTTCGATCTGCCGCCGAAGAAACAGACCGAGCGCATCCTGCGCGCGATGGACAACCGCTGCCTCAACATTCTCGCACATCCCACCGGAAGACTGATCAACGAGCGCCCGCCTTATGCCCTCGACATGGAGCGGGTGATGCGCGGAGCGGTCGAGCGCGGGTGCCATCTTGAGCTGAATGCCCAGGGCGATCGGCTGGACCTGACCGACCTGCATTGCCGCCTGGCCAAACAGCTCGGGCTGAAGGTGGCGATCTCCACCGATGCACACGCGACCGTCGAGTTCGATTTCATGCGCTTCGGGGTTGACCAGGCAAGGCGTGGCTGGCTGGAGCCGGAGGACGTGCTTAACACCCGCCCCCTGAGCGAGTTGCGCAGCATCCTGCGCCGTCACCGGTAAAACGCCAGGAGCATCGCCAATGGCCCACCGTTTGCGCCAGATCAAAGCCGGTGCGCCGCAACCTGAATAATCTATGGTCGGTCAGGGTTCCGTCATGGAAGCCCAGGGCAACTGCGGAGACGCAAGATGAGCGGATTACGAGAAGCCGATATTCCCTCCGGCTATCGCCTCCTCCACAATCCTCTCCTGAACAGGGGAACGGCGTTTACCGAGGCGGAGCGTCGCGCCCACGGCCTTGAGGGGCTGCTGCCACCGGGCGTCAGCAGCATCGACCTGCAAATCGCGCGTAGCCGTGCCGAACTGGACAACCTTGCTAACGATCTCCAGAAATATCTTTTCCTGTCCGACCTGCGGGGCCGCAACCAAACCTTGTTCTATGCCATCGTCATGTCGGACCCGGCGGCTTTCATGCCGCTGGTCTACACGCCGACCGTCGGTGAGGCATGCCAGAAATTCGACCACATCTTTCACGCGGCACGCGGTATGTATCTGCCGATCAGCGCGCGTGGCCGGATCCGCGAGATGCTGGGCAACTGGCCGCAGCATGACGTGCGCTTCATCGTGGTCACCGATGGCGAGCGCATCCTCGGCCTTGGCGATCTCGGCGTCGGAGGCATGGGCATCCCGATCGGCAAGCTCGCGCTCTACACCGCGTGCGCCGGCGTACCGCCGCAAGGCTGCCTGCCGGTCGTGCTGGACGTCGGGACCAACAACCAGGATCTGCTGGCTGACCGGTTCTATCTTGGGTTGCGCCAGAGCCGCGTGCGTGGCGCGGAATACGCAGCCTTCGTGCACGAATTTGTTGAGGCGGTACAGCAGCTCTACCCAAGATGCTGCATCCAATGGGAGGACTTCGCGAACCTCAATGCCGTGCCGATCCTCGACCGCTATCGTGACGCGATCTGCACTTTCAACGACGACATCCAAGGCACCGGGGCGGTCGCGCTGGCCGGAATGCTGGCCGCGTTGCGGATCTCCGGCCAAAAGCTCATCGACCAGCGGCTTCTGTTCCTTGGTGCCGGGTCGGCGGCGTTAGGCATGGCGAAGATGATCAGCCAGGCCATGACGCTGGAGGGAATGGACATTACGGAGGCCCGCTCCCGCAGCACCTTGTTCAACCGCCATGGCCTCGTCGTCAAATCCCGTACCGACCTGGCGGAGTTCCAGAAGCCGTTCGCTCGGGATTGTCCTGCGATCGCAAGCTTCGTTGACGCCGTGAAGGCGCTGCGTCCAACCGGCATCATCGGCGTCAGCACCGAGCCGAAGCTGTTCGATCGGCAGGTCATCGAGGCAATGGCCGAAATCAACGAGCGGCCGATCATCTTTCCGTACTCGAATCCGACATCCCGTTCCGAGTGCACGGCGGAGGAAGCCTATCGCTGGTCCAACGGCCGGGCGATCTTCGCCAGCGGCAGCCCCTTCCCCCCGGTGCAGATGAACGGTCAGACCTTCCTGCCGGGCCAAGGCAACAACGTCTACATCTTCCCGGCAATCGGCATGGCCGTCTTCGCGACCGAAGCTCGCCGCGTAACCGACGGCATGTTCATCGTCGCGGCCAGGGCTGTCGCAGAGCAAGTGACGGATCAGAGTCTGGCCAAGGGGCTCATCTACCCGCCACAGAGCCAGATCTTCGACGCTTCGCTGCATGTCGCTACGCGTGTCGCAGAATATATCTTCGATCAGGACCTTGCTCGGGTGCCGAGACCCGGGGACATCGGCGCGCACATCCGTGCCAGCGCCTACCGGCCGGTCTACGCCGCTTAGGGCTCGCCGAGCAATAACTGCGTACGTGCAGACCGTACCCAATTCGTCATGGTCCGCGCAGGCGGACCATCCACGACTTGCCTTTATGTGAGTCGCATAGTCGTGGATGGTGGCCGGCATCCGTTCGCGCGCGACCAGACGGGCTTTCGGGAATGGCTCCGCAAAGGGATTGCCGAAGGTCGAGATGCCCTTCTCGCTGACTTCGTGAAAATGTCCGGACCGATATCAGCCGCCTATGCGGCTCGCCTGCGCGCCGCCGATCTCGAAGCCTATTCAGCCGCGGCACACGATCGGGTCGGTATGGAGGACATGCCGGGGACGATGACGATGCCGTGTCGGGTTTATGCCGGGGAATCCGATCCAATTTTCCCGCTTGCGAAATCGGCAAGCGAACGGATTCCAACTGCGCGCTGCTTCGCCCTGCCAGCGCCTACGCATCTGCAAGATTTCGCCGAGAGCGACCGTGTGCTGTCACGAGTTATGGTGTTTCCCGACAGTGCCCGATGAAGCTCCGGCCGTGGTGGACAGCCACGCCGGTTGCTTCCCGAGGTCGGGGAATTGCACACGCTTGCACAAATCTCAAAAGCGTACCAATGGAAAGTCCACATTGGGTGGATTGCGGTGGTCGCCACTCGAGTTTGACGCAGGCTTCGTCCACTGTTTCGCCCGCCGACGCCGCACTGGCGCCTGCCGATGCGGCCGTCTCGTGGATACGTGTTACCAGCGGCTGGGTCGGAGGGGAGAAGATTGGCGTCCAGCGCTCGGTATTGCCCTGCGCTGCCACGCCAAGGGACGCGTGTTTCCCGCCGTGATGAGGGAATAGACAATTTGTATTCGGCAAAGGAGGCCCCGCGCTCCTGGACCCACCAAGGGGCGCTGCCCCTTGGGTCCCGCCACGGGCGTAGCCTTTGCCGGAGGTCGATCGGAGCAAAACCGTCTGGCGGATTCCAGGCGGAGCCCTGCCTTCCTTCTGCTGACTCGCCCGCCGCTTGTCTCGCCCGTGGCGGCAGCGTATGCGTCCGCGGCCCGGCGTCCGGCTGGCGCACGCCATTCAGGCAGCTTCTTGGTGAATCCCATCCGATGACCAGCCCCCGACGGCCGCGAGAATGGTGAGTAGTGCCGCCACCGCCGACACGGCACGCAAACCCGTGCCCGGCGCCGGTGTCCTGCTCGCCGTGCTCGGCGTCGTGTATGGCGATATCGGTACCAGCCCGCTCTACGCCTTCAAGGCCAGCCTCCAGCTTTTCCAGGGCATCACGATCAGTACCGTCGAAATCCTCGGCATCCTGTCGCTGATCTTCTGGTCGCTCATCCTGATCGTCACGATCAAGTACGTCACCTTGATCATGCACGCCGACAACCGCGGCGAGGGCGGCATCCTGGCGCTGATGGCACTGGCGCAGCGCGTCTCGGTCGGCACCGGGATGCGCAGCTTCCTCGGGCTGGTCGGCATTGCGGGAGCCTGCCTGTTCTTCGGCGACGGCGTCATCACGCCGGCCATCTCGGTCTTGTCGGCAGTCGAAGGGCTGGAAGTCTCCGCCCCCGGACTACAGGAATTCGTGCTGCCGATCAGCCTGGCGGTGATCGTGCTGCTGTTCGCCATGCAGTACCGCGGTACCCACAGCGTGGGACGCGTCTTCGGTCCGGTCATGGCGGTGTGGTTCGTCGTCATCGGCGCGATGGGCCTGGTCGAAATCGTGCGCCAACCGTTCGTGCTGCTGGCCATTTCGCCGAGCTACGCCGTCGCGCTGGTCGTGCAATACAAGGTGCTCGCCTTCATCGTGCTCGGCGCGGTGGTGCTGTGCGTCACCGGCGCCGAGGCGCTGTACGCCGACATGGGACATTTCGGCGCCCACCCGATCCGGCTGACCTGGACGTTTTTCGTGCTGCCCTGCCTGGTGCTGAACTATTTCGGCCAGGGAGCCCTGCTGATCAGTCATCCCGAAGCGGTGGACAACCCGTTCTTCCTGCTCGCGCCGGCCTCGATGCGCCTGCCGCTGGTGGTGCTGGCAACCTTCGCCACGGTGATCGCCAGCCAGGCGGTGATCTCCGGCGCCTATTCGGTCACCCGCCAGTGCATGCAGCTCGGCCTGCTGCCACGCATGACGGTGCGCCACACCTCCACGCTGGAAGAAGGCCAGATCTACGTGCCGCAGGTGAACACGTTCCTGCTGGTTGGCGTGGTGATCCTGGTGCTGGCATTCAAGACCAGCGACAGCCTGGCCTCCGCCTACGGCATCGCGGTCACCGGCACGTTCATGTGCACCGCGGTGCTGGCGACGATGGTGTTTCGGCGGCAGTTCCACTGGTCGCGCACCGCGACGATCGGGGTGTTCGGCGGGTTCTTCATCATCGACCTCGTGTTCTTCGCCGCCAACACGCTGAAGGTGGTGGAAGGCGGCTGGGTGCCGCTGGCGATGGGTCTCGGCCTGACCGCGCTGATGACCTCCTGGAAGCGCGGCCGCGACCTGCTGCTGGCGCGCTGGCAGCAGGACAGCATGCCGCTGGCGCTGTTCCTGGCGCGGTTGCCGCAATCCCGCACCGTCCGGGTGCCCGGACTGGCGGTGTTCCTCACCGGCCAGCCGGACTACGTCCCGACCTCGCTGCTGCACAACCTGAAGCACAACAAGGTGCTGCACGAGAAGGTGCTGTTCGTTACGGTGCAGAATGTGGATGAGCCGGCGGTGCCGGCGGACAAGCGCGCCGAAGTCTCCGAGCTGGCGCCTGGCATTTATCGCGTGATCATGCGCTTCGGCTTCATGGAAAGCCCGAACATCCCGGCCACGCTTGAAGAATTGCAGGGCAGGATTCCGTTCGACCCGATGCAGGCGAGCTATTTCCTCGGCCGCGAGGTTTTGGTGCCCGCGATGGTGCCGAAGCTGCCGTTCTGGCGCCTGTGGCTGTTTCTGCTCATGGCACGAAACGCGGTGCCGGCCACCGAGTTCTTCCGCATTCCGTCCGATCGGGTGGTGGAGCTGGGAGTCCGGGTGGCGATCTGACGGTGGGCTGCACTGCGCCCCTCCATCCCAGGCTTGCTCCGCGGCGCGGCCCGAGCCGTCAAGAGGAGGGGGAGAACTCTTTCGACGGCATTGTCAGGCCCGGCACTCACATCGCCGCCACGGTTGTGCGCTTGCGCAACGTCCGGCCTGAGATCGACGGCCGGCAGCGGCCGGCCGGCCTATCCGGTCGCTCCGGTGCCCGCAGCGCGTCAGCCAGGTCTGCCTCCTTGTCGTCCGGCGTCAGGTCGAGGGCACGGCGGACCAGGCCACCGCTTCGTCAACCGTACCCTGTTCGCGCAGCACATGGGCCAGATTGCTCTGTGCCTCCTTGTAGTCCGGCTGGAGCTCCAGGGCCCGGCGGTAGCACATCGCCGCCTCGTCCAGCCGCCCTTGTTCCCACAGCGCATTGCCAAGATTGTGGTGCGCCCGCGGGAAATTCGGCCGGAGATCGATCGCCCTGCGATAGCAGGCGACCGCCTCCTCCAGCCGCCATAGTTCCTTCAGCGCGATGCCGAGGTTGTTGTGTGCCTCCGCATCGTCCGGCTTGAGATCCAGCGCGGCGCGGAAGCACAAGACAGCTTCGTCCAGCCGATGCTGCTGCCGCAGCGCAATGCCCAGATTGGCATGGTACGCAGCTTCCCGCGGGTTGATCGCGATCGCGCGGCCGATCATCTCGACCGCCAGATCATGGCGTCCGGTCTGGCCGCCGATCACCCCCAGCAGATGCAGGCTGTCGGCATGGTCGGGATTCGCCGCCAGGACCTGTCGATAGAGATCTTCGGCGTCGGCCAGATGTCCGGCCTGATGCTGCCGAACCGCCTCGGCGAACCGCCCTTGAACGTCCGGCAGGGGACCGGCCGGCGCGGTGTCGGGCGATGCGGTCGCCGGGCGGTCGCGGACGAACGAACGAAGCTCCGCCCGCACCGTTTCGACGACGGATCGCCAGTCCCCGGGGTTCGGCTGCCGGAACAGCCGCAGCGTCGGATACCACGGGCTGTCGCGCCGCCCCACCAGCCAGCGCCAGCACGGATCGAAGCGGTCCAGCAGCCAGACCGGCTTGCCCAGCGCCGCCGCCAGATGGGCAACCGAGGTATCGACCGAAATCACCAGATCGAGGTTGGCGATCAGCGCTGCGGTGTCGGCGAAGTCTCCCATCTCGCGCATGAAGTCGGTCAGCGGAAAGTCCGGAGGCGCCGCGGGGCCGTCTTTTTGCAGGCTGAAGAAGTGGAGGCCGGGCAGGTCGAACAAAGGTGCCAGCGGTTCCGGGCCGATCGAGCGCCGGCGATCGACCGCCGATCCACTGGGCAGATGTTCCCGCGGATTGCCCGCCCATACCAAACCGATCCGGGGACCCTGGTTGGCCATCGCCGCGAGACGCGCCCGCCAGGCCGCGACCTGCGCCGAGTCGGCGTGCAGGTAGGGAACCGTGCTGGGAATCGCCGCGAGGGTGGTGATCCCCAGGGCCAGCGGCAGGCTGAGCATCGGACAATGCAGATCGAACGCCGGCAGCGCCTCGCCGTGGGTCACCACCTGCGCGACCCCCGGCAGGCTGCGCAGCAGCCGGACCAGCGGCCTGGGCGCCTCCACAATCACCCGCAGCCCCCGTGCCGCCGCCAGCGGCGCGTAGCGGCAGAATTGCAGGCTATCGCCGAAGCCTTGCTCGGCGTGGACCAGCAGCGTTTGCCCCGCCGCCGCCTCGCCGCGCCACTGCGGTTGGGCGAAGCCGCGGTACGCCTTGGCCATCTGCGGCGTCTTCCAGCGCCACTCGTTTTCCTCCCATCCGGCCGCCAGGTTCCCCCGCGCCAGCAGCGCCATCGCCAGGTTGCAGTGCGCGTCGGCATAGTCCGGGTTGAGGTCGATGGCCCGGCGGTAGCAGGCGATCGCCTCGTCCAGGTGCCCCTGTTCCAGCAACGTCGTGCCAAGGCTGTTGTGGGCCTCCCCAAAGTCCGGATCGAGGTCGATGGCCCGGCGGCAGGAATCCACGGCCTCATCCAGCAGCCCTTGCTCCTGCAATGCGGTGCTGAGGTTGTTGTACGCCCCTGGATAGTCGGGCTTGAGCGCAATGGCCCTGCGGTAGCAGGCGACGGCCTCGTCCGGCCGCCCTTGTTCCTGCAACGCCGCGCCCAGGCTGTTATGGGCCTCCCCGAAGCCCGGGTTGAGGTCGATGGCCCGGCGGTAGCAGGCCACCGCCTCCTCCAGCCGCGCCTGTTCCTGCAACGCGGTGCCCAGGTTGTTGAGGATCTCCGGGGCGTCCGGCCTGAGTTCGAGGGCCCGGCGGTAGCAGGCGACCGCCTCGTCCCGCGACCCGTGTCCCTGCAACGCGTGTGCCTGCAACGCGATGCCGAGGTTGTTGTACGCCTCGACATAGTCAGGCTTGAGATCGACCGCCCGGCGCAGGCAGGCAATCGCCTCGTCCGACCGCCCCTGTGTCCGCAGCGCGTTGCCGAGGTGGTTGAGCGCCCCAGGATAGTCCGGCCTGATCTCGATCGCCCGGCGGAAGCAGATGATCGCGTCGTCCGTCCGCCCCTGTGCCCGGAGCGCGACGCCCAGGTTGAGCTGTGCCTCCGGATTGTCCGGCTGGAGATCGGCGACCCTTTGGCGGATGGCCACCTCGTCCGGTCGCGCTTGTGCCCGCAGCGCGTCGCCAAGATTGTGCAGCACCTCGGCATCGTCCGGCTTGAGGTCGAGGGCGCGCCGATAGCAGGCCACCGCCTCATCCATCCGCCCTTGGTCCTTCAGCGCGATGCCCAGATTGTTGTGCGCCTTCGGATCGTCCGGCGTGAGATCGCGGGCGGCGCGGAAGCATGCCGCCGCCTCGGCCAGCCGCTCCTGGTGTTTCAGCGAAATGCCCAGATTGGAATGGTAGGCGGCTTCCCGCGGATTGATCGCGATGGCGCGGCTGATCATGTCCACCGCCAGATCATGGCGTCCCGTCTGGCCGCCGATCACCCCCAGCAGGTGCAGGCTGTCCGCATGGTGGGGATTGGCCGCCAGCACCTGTCGGTAGAGATCTTCGGCCTCGGCCAGGTGCCCGGCCTGATGCTGCCGAACGGCATCGGCGAACCGCTCCTGGAGGTCCGGCGTAAGGCTGGCCGGCGCGGTGTCCGGGGAACCAGGCGTCGGAACGTCGCCCACAAACGAGCGGACCGCCGAGCGATCGCTGACAAGTGCGCTGAGCTCTGCCTGTACGGTTTCGATGACGGCTTGCCAGTTGCCGGGCTCCGGCTGGCGGAACAGCCGCAGCGTCGGATACCACGGGCTATCGCGCCGCCCGAGCAACCATCGCCAGTCCGGATCGAAGCGGTCCAGCAGCCAGACCGGTTTGCCCAGCGCCGCCGCCAAGTGGGCAACGGAGGTATCGACCGAGATGACCAGGTCGAGGTTGGCGACCAAAGCCGCGGTATCGGCGAAGTCGGCCATCTCCCCCATGACGTCGGTCAGCCGAAAATCCGCCGGCGCGGCGGGGCCGTCCTTTTGCAGGCTGAAGACGTGCAGGCCGGGCACCTCGAACAGGGGTGCCAGCCGATCCGGGTCGATCGAGCGCCGGTGAGCGAGCGCCTGCCAGGAGGGCACTTGTTTGCGTGGATGGCCCGACCACACCAGGCCAATGCGGCGACCTGGCTTGCCCATCGCGGCGAGACGTGTCCGCCAGGCCGCGACCTGCGCCGCGTCGGGGTGCAGGTAGGACACGGCAGCGGGAATGGTCGCCAGTGTGGTCCCCATCGCCAGCGGCATGCTGAGCATCGGGCAGTGCAGATCGAAGTCCGGCAGTGGCTCGCCGCACGCCACAACCCGATCGATCCCCGGCAGGCTCCGCAGCAGCCGGACCAGCGGCGGCTGCACTTCCATGATCACCCGCAGCCCGCGCGCAACCGCCAGCGGGCCATAGCGGCAGAATTGCAGCGTGTCGCCGAGGCCCTGCTCGGCATGGATCAGCAGCGTCCGCCCTTCCGCCGGCTCACCGCGCCACTGCGGCTGCGCAAAATCGCGGCGGGCGTCGATCATCTGTGACGTCTTCCAGCGCCATTCGTACTCCTCCCATCCGGCCGCCAGGTCCCCCTGCGCCAGCAGCGCCATCGCCAGGTGGTTATGCGCGTCCGCGTAGTTTGGGTTGAGATCGATGGCCCTGCGGTAGTACGAGACCGCCTCGTCCAGCCGCCCCTGTCGCCTCAGCGTGTTGCCCAGGTTGCTGTGTGCCACCGCGTAGTTCGGCTTGAGTTCGACCGCCCGGCGATAGTTTGCGCCCGCCTCGTCGAGGCGCTCCTGGTCCCAGCGCACGTTGCCCAAGTTGCTGTGTGCCTCCGCGTAGTCCGGCTTGAGTTCGACGGCCCGGCGATAGCTTGCGGCCGCCTCGTCGAGGCGCTCCTGGTCCCAGCGCACGTTGCCCAGGTTGTAGTGCGCCGCCGGAAAATTCGGCCGGAGGTCGAGCGCCCGGCGGTGGCAGGCGGCCGCCTCGTCCAGCCGGCCTTGGGCCTGCAACGCGATGCCGAGGTTGGTGTGGGTCTCCGGATCGTCCGGCTTGAGATCGATTGCGATGCCGAAGCAGGCAATTGCCTCGTCCAGCCGCCCCTGTTCCTGCAACGCAATGGCGAGGTTGTTGTGTGCCTCGGCGTGTTTCGGCTTGAGGTCGAGCGCCCGGCGGAAGCACCCGACCGCCTCCCCAAGCCGCCCCTGCTCCCTCAGCATGTTGCCAAGGTTGTTGTGTGCGTCCGGATAATTCGGCTTGAGGTCGATGGCCCTGCGGTAGCAGGCAACCGCCTCGTCCGGTCGCTTCTGGTCTTGCAACGCAACGCCCAGGTTGTTGTGTGCCTCCGGATAGTCGGGCCTGAGGTCGATGGCATTGCGGTAGCAGGCCACCGCGTCATCCAGCCGCCCGTTGGCCCGCAATGCGTTGCCCTGGTTGTTCAACGCCTCGGGATAGTCCGGCTTGAGATCGACGACCCGGCGGAAGCAGGCGGCCGCCTCGTCCGGCCGACCGAGTTGCTTGAGCGCGATGCCCAGGTTGATGTGTGCCTTCGGATCGTCCGGCGTGAGGTCGATGACCTTGCGGCAGCAAGCGACCGCCTCATCCAGCCGCCCTTGTTGCTGGAGCGCGATGCCCAGGTTGGCATGATATGCCGCTGCATTCGGGTTGATCGCGATCGCCCGGCCGATCATCTCGACCGCCAGATCATGGCGTCGCGTCTGGCCGCCGATCACGCCGAGCAGGTGCAGGCTGTCGGCATGGCCCGGATTGGCCGCCAGAACCTGTCGATAGAGCGGTTCCGCGTCGGTCAGCCGCCCGGCCTGATGATGCCGAACGGCATCGGCGAACAGCCCTTGCACATCGGGCGTGACGCCGGCCGGCACGGTGTCCGCCGAGCCCGTCGTCGGCGAGCGATCGCGCGCAACCGCGGAGATCCCGGCACCGTCGCCGACAAAAGAGCGGATCTCTGCGCCATCGCTGACAAACGCGCTGAGGGCTGATTGCACGCTGTCGATGACGGCTTGCCAGTTGCCGGGCTCCGGCTGCCGGAACACAAGCAGCGTCGGATACCACGGGCTGTCGCGCCGCCCGATGAGCCAGCGCCAGCACGGATCGAAGCGGTCCAGCAGCCAGACCGGCTTGCCCAGCGCCGCCGCCAGGTGGGCAACGGAGGTATCGACCGAGATGACCAGGTCGAGATTGGCGATCAGCGCCGCGGTGTCGGCGAAGTCGTCCATCTCCCCCATGACGTCGGTCAGCGGGAAATCCGCGGGCGCCGCGGGGCCGTCTTTCTGCAAACTGAGGAAGTGCGGTCCGGGCACCTCGAACAGCGGTGCCAGCCGTTCCGGAGCGATCGAGCGCCGGCGATCGAGCGCCATGCCGGTGGGCGAGTGGAGGCGAGAACTGCCGGCCCACACCAGTCCGACACGCGGACCCGGCCGGCCCATTTCGGCGAGGCGCGTCTGCCATGCCGCCACCCGGGCCGGGTCGGCGCGCAGGTAGGGAACCTCGCCGGGGACCGTCGCCAGGGTGGTCCCGAACGCCAGCGGCAAACTGAGCATCGGGCAGTGCAGATCGAAGGGCGGCAGATCCTCGCCGCGCTCGACCACCCGGTCGATGCCCGGCAGGCCGCGCAGCAGACGGATCAGCGGCCCGGGCCCCTCCAGGATGACCCGCAGCCCCCTCGCCGCTGCCAGCGGGGCATAGCGACAAAATTGTATGGTATCGCCGAAGCCTTGCTCGGCGTGGATCAGCAGCGTTCGCCCCTCGGCCGGCTCACCGCGCCACTGCGGCTGCGCGAAGTCGCGGCGGGCCTTGATCGTGTGCGGCGTTCTCCAGCGCCATTCGTACTCCTGCCACCCCGCCGCCATGTCGCCCTGCATCAGCAGAGCCATCGCCAGGTTGGCGTGTGCGTCTGCGTAGCCCGGACTGAGATCGATGGCCCGGTGGTAGCTGGCAATGGCCGCGTCCAGAAGCTGCTGTGCCCTGAGCGCGGTGCCGAGGTTGTTGTGCGCCTCCGCGAAGCTTGGATTGAGTTCGATGGCCTTGCGGTAGCAGACAATGGCCTCATCCTGTAGCGCACGCTCACCCAGCGCGGTGCCGAGGTTGTTGTGCGCTTCGGCAAAGTCCGGCTGGAGGTCGAGCGCCCGGCGGAAGCAGGCGGTTGCTTCGTCCAGCCGCCCTTGTTCCTGCAACGCGATGCCGAGGTTGTTGTGTGCCACGGCGTAATTCGGGTCGAGGTCGATGGCCGCGCGGAAGCACACGACCGCTTCGTCCAGCCGCCCCTGCGCCTTGAGCGCGACGCCGAGGTTGTTGTGCAGGCCGCGGAAGTTCGCATTGAGGTCGATGGCCGTGCGATAGCAGGCGATCGCCTCATCCAGCCGCCCCTGCGCCTTGAGCGCGTTGCCCAGGTTGTTGTACGCCCCCAGGTAGCTCGGCGAGACGTCGATAGCCCGGCGATAGCAGTCGATCGCCTCGTCCGGCAGCCCTTGCTCCTCGAGCATGCTTCCCAGGTTGTTGTGGGCGTCCGCATAGTCCGGCTTGAGGGCGAGCGCGGTGCGGAAGCACCCGACCGCCTCGTCGCGCCGCTGCTGCTGCCGCAGGGCAATGCCCAGGTTGCAATGGTATGATGCTTCCTTCGGATTGATCGCGATCGCCTGGCTGATCATGTCGGCAGCCAGGTCGTGGCGTCCCGTCTGGCCGCCAACCACCCCGAGCAAGTGCAGGCTGTCGGCGTGACGGGGTTCGATTGCCAGAACCTCTCGGTAGACGCGTTCGGCGTCAGCCAGGCGCCCGGCCTGATGGTGCCGAACCGCATCGGCGAACAGCCCTTGCAGGTCGGCGATGACGCCGAGCGGCACGATGTCGGGCGAGCGTGTCGGCGGCGCGTGATCGCCGACAAACACGCCGAGTTCTGCCCGGACGCTGGCGATGACGGCTTGCCAGTTCCCGGGCTCCGGCTGCCGGAACAGGCGCAGCGTCGGATACCACGGGCTGTCGCGCCGTCCGACCAGCCAGCGCCAGCACGGATCGCTGCGGTCCAGCAGCCAGACCGGCTTGCCCAGCGCCGCCGCCAGGTGGGCGACCGAGGTATCGACCGAGATGACCAGGTCGAGGTTGGCGATCAGCGCCGCGGTATCGGCGAAGTCGCCCATCTCACGCATGACATCGGTCAGCGGGAAGTCCGCGGGCGCGGCGGGACCGTCCTTTTGCAGGCTGAAGAAGTGCAGCCCTTGCAGCTCGAACAAGGGTGCCAGTCGTTCCGGAGCGATCGAGCGCCGGCGATCGAGCGCCGTCCCGACGGGCAGTTGCTTGCGCGGATTGCCCGCCCACGCCAGCCCGACGCGGAGGCCCGGCCTGCCCATCGCCGCAAGTCGCGCCCGCCAGGCCGCGACCTGCGTCGCGTCGGCATACAGGTAGGGCACGCTGTCGGGAATGGTCGTCAGCGAGGCGTTTCCCAGCGCCAGGGGCATGCTGAGCAGGGGGCACTGCCAATCGAATGGCGGCAGGGCCTCGCCATGCGCCACCACCTGCGCAACCCCCGGCAGGCTGCGGAGCAGCCGGACCAGCGCCCTCGGCACCTCCAGGATGACCCGGAGCCCCCGCGCCGCCGCCAGCGGCGCGTAGCGACAGAATTGCAGCGTGTCGCCGAAGCCTTGCTCGGCATGGATCAGCAGCGTCTGCCCCTCCGCCGCCTCGCCGTGCCACTGGGGCTGCGCGAAGTCGCGGCGGGTCTTGATCATTTGCGGCGTCTTCCAGCGCCATTCGTACTCCAGCCAACCCGCCGCCATGTCCCCGTGCGCCAACAGCGCCATCGCCAGGTTGCTGTGCGCGTCCGGATAGTCCGGCTTGAGGTCGATGGCGCGGCGATAGGAGGCGATCGCCTCGTCCAGGCACTCCCGCGCCCGCAGCGCATTGCCCAGGCTGTCGTGTGCCTCCGCGTAGTCCGGCTTGAGGTCGATGGCCTTGCGGCTGCAGACGATCGCCTCGTCCGGCCGCCCCTGGTCCAGCAATACAATGCTCAGGTTGTTGTATGCCTGGGGGTAGTCCGGCTGGAGATCGATCGCCCTGCGGTAGCAGGGAATCGCCTCGTCCAGCAGCCCGCTGTCCTTCAGCGCGTTGCCGAGGTTGACGTGGGCGCCGGGGTAATCCGGCTTGAGTTCGATGGCGCGGCGGTAGCAGGCGATCGCCTCGTCCAGCCGCCCCTGTTCCCAGCGCACGTTGCCGCGGTTGTAGTGCGCCTCCGGGAAGTTCGGCTGGAGGTCGAGGGCACCGCCGAAGCAGGCCGCCGCCTCGTCCAGCCGCCCTTGTTCCTTCAGCGCGATACCCAGGTTGATGTGCGTCTCGGGATCGTCCGGCTTGAGATCGAGAGCCGTACGCAGGCTGGTGACCGCGTCGTCCGGCCGCCCCTGTTCCTGCAACGCGATCCCGAGGTTGTTGTGCGCCTCCGGGTAGTCCGGCTTGAGGTCGAGCGCCCGGCGGAAGCACGCGACCGCCTCGTCCAGCAGCCCCTGTTCCCGCAGCGCGTTGCCGAGGTTGTTGAGCGCGTCCGGATAGTCCGGCTTGAGTTCGACGGCCTTGCGATAGCAGGCGGTGGCCTCGTCCAGCCGCCCCTGTTCCAGCAATGCGACGCCCAGGTTGTTGTGCGCCTCCGGGTAGTCCGGCCTGGCGTCGATGGCCCGGCGGTAGGAGGCCATCGCCTCGTCGGGCAGCCCCTGCTCCCGCAGTATGTTGCCGAGGTTGTTGTGTGCCCCCGCGTGGTCGGGGACGAGGTCGATGGCGGTGCGATAGCAGGCGACCGCCTCGTCCAGCCGCCCCTGTCGCTGTAGCAGGTTGCCCAGGTTGGAGTGGTACTGCGCCTCCTCGGGGTTGGCTGCGATCGCCTGGCGCATCAGGTCGACGGCAAGGTCAAGGCGTCCGGTCTGGTAGGCCACCACGCCGAGCAGGTGCAGGCTGTCGGCATGGCGTGGAGCGGCGGCCAGAACCTGACGGAAGAGCCGTTCGGCGTCGTCCAGGCGGCCGGCTTGTTGCTGTTGGACGGCAGCGGCGAACAGCGATTGAACGGCCGGTGACGCTGCTGGCACCGCGGCACCGGCCGGCTGCCGGTCCGACCGTTGCTGGTTGCGGTTCATCTGTGCGTTGCCTGATCCGACCGGGCCCATCAGGATCGAGAAATAGCCCATTGTTGGATCGCGACAAGCCGGATCTGAGAGACCGTCTGGTCGGAGTGACGAATGATCCCAACCGCGCGAAAATCCAACTCTCCGGTCGCGCGCACCGTCAGCCTCGTGTCATGGCCGGCCACCCACGACTTTGCAGCGTGGGACGCAGGAAAGACGTGGGTGACCGGCCTTTGCCGGCCGCGACACAAGGGAATCGCAGCGGCCGATATCGGTCAGCCAATCGGGCGGTTGTTATTGCGGCGGCTCGGCTGCCCGATCGGCGGGATCATCCGGTTCCTGTTCCGGGATCGTGAAGACGTAAATCTCCGCCAGCGGGATGTCGATGCCGACGCTGGCGAGGTGCAACGTCGCATCCCGGCCACCGATCGCCTCGAAGCCCCAGGAGCCGTCGGGCGCCAGACGATAGACGTGCAATGCGTATTCATCCTGGTAAATCTCGGCGATCTCGCGGACGCCTTCGACAACCTGCAAATCCAGTCGTTTCCGGTCCCGCGATCGCCATTGCCGCATCTCCGGTGGCGACACGACCTCAAACACAACTTTTGGGTGATCGCCGCAGCGGATCATCGCGTCCGGAATCCGCGCCGTATTGCGTTGCCGCCGCTGCGGTACGGCGCCGCTACCGATTTCGGGACGGCACCCATCGCGGTTGCCAAGCAGCCGGTTGCCGAGGGCGGTCGTCAACCCGGACAAGATGGCAGCATGGTCCGGGCTTGGCGCCGCGTGCGCGACAATCTCGCCGTCGACCAGATCGTAGCGCCAGGCGTCGCCAAACGCGCACTGGTCGGTGGCGAGAAATTCCTCAGCCGTCCAGCGCCGTTGCAACTGCTCAGCCGTGGCCGTCGGTCTTCCTCCGTCGGCAGGAACCTACCTCGACGAGCGTCGTGGCACCAGAACCGACAGATCTACCGCGCCACGAATTGCTCCAGCCAGTGGATCGTGTAGTCGCCGGCCTGGAACTCGGGATCATCCACAATCCGCCGATGCAGCGGCACTGTGGTCTGGATGCCCAGGATCGCGAACTCGTCCAGCGCGCGGCGCAGCCGGTTGATCGCGTCGGTGCGCGTCGGCGCATGCACGATCAGCTTGGCCACCATGCTGTCGTAATACGGCGGCACGACATAACCGGCATACAACGCCGAATCGATGCGCACGCCGAGCCCGCCTGGCGCGTGGAACGCGGTGACCCGCCCCGGCGTCGGCATGAAGCTGACCGGATCCTCCGCGGTGATGCGGCACTCGATCGCGTGGCCATAGAACCGGATATCCGCCTGGCCGTAGCCAAGTTCGCTGCCGGCAGCAATGCGGATCTGCTCGCGCACCAGATCGATGCCGCATACCATCTCGGTCACCGGGTGCTCGACCTGCAACCGGGTGTTCATCTCGATGAAGGCGAAGCGCCCGTCCTGATACAGGAACTCCAGCGTGCCGGCGTTGCGGTAGCCGAGCTTGCGCAGCGCCGCCGTGGCCGCCGCCCCGAGCGAATCGCGCGCCGCCGGCGTGATGGCCGGCGAGCCGGCTTCCTCCAGCAGTTTCTGGTGGCGGCGCTGCAGGCTGCAGTCGCGCTCTCCAAAGTGCACGACGTTGCCATACGCGTCCGCCATCACCTGGAGTTCGATATGCCGTGGACGGTCGAGGTATTTTTCCAGGTACACCGCATCGTTGCCGAAGGCGCTGCGTGCCTCGGTGCGCGCCACGCGGAACGCATCTTCCAGCGACGCCGCATCCGGCGCCACTTTCATGCCGCGGCCGCCACCGCCGGCAACCGCCTTGACCAGCACCGGGTAGCCGAGCTGATCCGCCACCGCGCGCGCGGTGGCAAGGTCAGGCACCACACCGTCCGACCCGGGCACCAGCGGGACGCCAAGCGAGGCCATCGCCGCCTTGGCCGCGACCTTGTCGCCCATCATGGCGATATGCGCCGACGAGGGGCCGATGAAGGTCAGCCCATGCGCCTCGACCATTTCGACGAAGCGGGCATTCTCCGCGAGGAATCCGTAGCCGGGATGGATCGCGTCCGCCCCGGTGATGCTGGCGGCCGACAGGATGGCCGGAATGTTGAGGTAGCTGTCCTTGGCCGGCGGCGGCCCGATGCCTACGCTTTCCTCAGCCAGCCGGACATGCATCGCTTCGGCATCGGCGGTGGAATGCACGGCGACGGTCGGGATGCCCAACTCCCGGCAGGCGCGCTGGATGCGAAGCGCGATCTCGCCGCGATTGGCAATGAGGATCTTCTGGAACAAGGCGATAGCGCGCTCAGGCTTCCAGAATCATCAGCACTTCGCCGTACTCGACCGGCGAGCCGTTGGCCACCAGCACGCGTGCCACGGTCCCGGCCTTCGGTGCCTTGATCTGGTTGAAGGTCTTCATCGCCTCGATCAGCAGCAGCGTCTGCCCGGCGGCAACCGTCTGCCCGACGGTAACGAACGGCGGCGAGCCGGGTTCCGGCAGAAGATAGGCCACGCCAACCATCGGGCTGGTCACCGCGCCGGGATGCGCGGCCAGTTCCGCCTCGGCGGAGGCCTGCGTCGGCGCGGTCACCGCGGCGGGCGTGTGCGGCAGAGGGGCGGCCGCGACCGGCGCGACCATCGGCGCGGCGCTACGTACCACGCGGATGCGGCTGTCCTTCTCGGCGATCTCGATCTCCGACAGCCCGGTTTCGGTCAGCACCGCGGCGAGCATGCGGATCGCATCGGGATCGAACGGGATGCGGGTCATGCGGCGGCGCCCTCGCTATCGGCTTGCAGCAGTTCGGCCATGGCTTGCAGCGCCAGGGCATAGCCGCGCACCCCCAGCCCTGCGATCACTCCCACCGCGACTTTCGAGACGTAGGAGTGCTGGCGGAATTCCTCGCGCTTGTGGATGTTGGTCACGTGGACCTCGATCACCGGCAGTTCGGTGGACAGCAGCGCGTCCATCAGCGCGATGGAGGTGGTGGTGTAGCCGGCCGGATTGATGATGATGCCGTCGGCGCGGCCGCGGCATTCCTGCACCCAGGATACCAGCTCGCCCTCGCCGTTGGTCTGCCGGAAGTCGATCGCCAGGCCCAGCACCTCCGCCGTTTCGGCGCAGAGTTGCTCGACGTCGTCCAACGTGGCGCTGCCATAGAGATGCGGCTGGCGCAGCCCGAGCATGTTCATGTTCGGGCCGTTCAGCACGGCGATCAGCGGCGGTGAACCGGTGGCAGACATGATCGGGCCGTAGCATAGCGGGTCCGGCAAGGCCAGAGGGAGCCTCAGGCTGGCCGGGCTTGTGTGTCACCTGGCCTGGCGCGCGACCCGGTGTTGCCAGAGCGCGAGGCCAGGCGCCACCAGCAGTTCCATGACCAGCGCCACTGCCATCGTCGGCGACGTAAACCCGATCGAGAGCACCGAGACCAGGCGCCCGAGCCCTCCCACCACGACAATGCAGGTCAGCAAGCGAAACTGCGCTTCGTGCGTTTCGATGCGCGGGATCGTCGAGGCATAGCCCAGTCCGATCGCCAGCAAGAGCCCCGACAGGTAGCGGAAATGGCTGTCGAGGTCGCCCGACGCAACCGCGGCGGCGCCCAGCATGCGCGGTCCCAGCAGCGCACCGGCCGCGCCCGCGCCGATCGGCACCAGGCTTCCCAAGGCGACGGCGATTTGCAACGTGCGCTTCATGACCCCCCCTTTGATTCTCCCGCCGGCGGCGAGAGAGGGCCGCACATCTCTCCCGGTTTGCCGGAGAGGACGCCGCGAACCCCCGGTTGACGGGCGTAACGAACGAGCCCTCCCCGTGCGTTACGCCCCTCACCCTCGTCGCTTCGCGCCTCGACCTCTCCGGCAAAG